>NZ_QRTA01000007.1:0-89080 GCF_003457875.1 Collinsella sp. AF28-5AC
ATGTGCGGCGTAGGCCGCTTATTAGCCCGTCCAAGAATTGGGGCGCAGTTCAGAATGGGCTGTGGGGTTTTCCTTTACCCGTCGAGCTAATTCACGCAACAAAAAGGACTGCTCCGCATCTCATCCTAAGAGAGATACGGAGCAGTCCTGCAATTACATCTAATAGCAGAAGCGTAGATTAGCGACGGGCAGCCTTCACAAGCTCGGCGACCTTGGCGACGACCTCGTCGATCGCCACATCCTCGCGCTCACCCGTGGCACGGTCCTTGAGCTCAACGGTGCCATTCTTAAGGCCACGCTTACCCAGAACGACCTGAAACGGGAAGCCCATAAGGTCGTTGTCGGCAAACTTAAAGCCGGGACGCTCGTCGCGGTCGTCGACGACAACCTCGATACCCTCGGCGCACAGGCCATCAACGATCTGCTCGCAGACGGTAGCGCACTCCTCCTTCTTGGGATCGAGCGGAATCACCGCGACCTCGTACGGGGCAACGGAGACCGGCCAGACGATACCGTGCTCGTCGTTGTGCTGCTCCACGACGGCAGCGAGCGAGCGGGACACACCAACGCCGTAGCAGCCCATGATGAGCGGCTTCTCCTTGCCGTCCTCGTCCATAAAGGTGGCACCCATGGCCTCGGAATACTTGGTGCCCAGCTGGAAGACCTGGGAGACCTCGATGCCGCGAGCAGCGGAGAGCGGCTTGCCGCAGTGCGGGCAGGGATCGCCGGCCACAACGGTTACCAGGTCGGCCCACTCGTCGACGGTAAAGTCGCGCTCGGGGCAGGCACCGGTAAAGTGATAGTCGACCTCGTTGGCGCCGCAGGCCCACTGCTTAGACTCACGCAGGCTCTCGTCACACACCAGGCGGATGCCCTCGGGCAAGTTAACCGGTCCGATAAAGCCCTTATGCAGACCATAAGTCTGGAGCTCCTCATCAGTCATCATTCGATAGCCCTTGCCAAAGACATGCTCGGCCTTGCAATCATTGAGCTCGTGGTCGCCCGGAACAATGGCCACGACTGGCTTGCCCTCGGCGTCAATGAGAGCCAAGGACTTGCGTGTACCGTTCTCGGGGAAGCCGAAGAACTTTGCAACGGCCTCGATGGTGCCCATGCCCGGAGTCTCGACCTTGGTAAGCGTACCGTCGCCAGGACCCTCGGTCACGACGACCTTGGTGCTTGCCGCCTCGTCATCGGCAGCAAAGCCGCAATCGTCGCAGTAGACCAGCGAAGCCTCGCCAGCGTCGGCCAAAGCCATGTACTCAACGGAGGTATCGCCACCGATCTCACCAGAGTCGGCAACAACAGGCAGGGCCTTGATGTAGCAGCGCTCGCAGATGTTAGCGTAGGCCTGCTTCATCTTGTCATACTCCTCCTGCAGGCTCTCCTGCGTGGCGGAGAAGCTGTAGGCGTCCTTCATGATGAACTCGCGACCGCGCATCAGGCCAAAGCGGGGACGGAACTCGTCGCGGAACTTGTCCTGAATGTGGTAAAGGTTGACAGGCAGCTGCTTATAGGAGCGCAGCTCGTTGCGCACCAAGGCCGTGACGGTCTCCTCGTGCGTGGGGCCCAGGACGAACTCGCGACCATGACGGTCGTCAAAGCGCACAAGCTCCTTACCATAGGCGTCGATGCGGCCGGACTCGCGCCACAACTCGGCGTCGACCATGATAGGCATCATAAGCTCCTGGGCGCCGGCGGCGTCCATCTCGTCGCGCACGATGTTCTCGATCTTGCGAATCGAGCGCCAAGCAAGCGGCAGGTAGGAATATAGACCGGCGGCCTCCTTGCGGATCATGCCGGCACGGAGCAGCAGACGGTGGCTGGCGAGCTCAGCGTCCGCCGGATCCTCTTTAAGCGTCGGCGCATAAAGCTTAGACATATACATTGCTCGGGTCATTTATTTCTCCTCAATAAGCTTGTCGACCTCGGCCATAAGCGCGTCGACAATTTGGTCCTCAGCTACTTTACCAATGATCTGGCCATGCGAAAAGAGCAAGGCCTGACCACGTCCGCAAGCAACGCCCAGATCGGCATCAGAAGCCTCGCCGGGGCCATTAACGGCACATCCCATCACAGCGATCGAAAGCGGCGCGGAGTAGTTCTTAAGCCGCTCGGTAACCTCCTCGGCAATGGGAATAAGGTTAACCTGGCAGCGGGCGCATGTGGGGCACGAGACAATCTCGGGGCCACGGCGACGCAGGCCCAACGACTGCAGAATACCCCAGGCAACCGGCGGCTCCTCAACCGGATTGGCTGTGAGCGACACACGCATGGTGTCGCCAATGCCTTCGGAAAGCAAGATACCCAAGCCTACAGAGCTCTTGATGGTGCCCTGGAGCTTGGTCCCCGCCTCCGTCACGCCCAGGTGAAGCGGAACGTGGGGAATCTCACGCGACAGGGCTCGATAGGTATCGAGCGTCGTCTGTACGCTATGGGCCTTGGCGGAAAGCACTATGTTGGTAAACCCACGATCCTCAAAGTGCCGCACAAAGCGCTCGCTCGACATCACGAGCTTTTCGGGCTGCGTGAGGTCATCGCGCTCGGCGATATCCTGCTCAAGCGAACCGGCATTGACGCCGATACGAATCGCACAGCCCGCAGCACCCGCAGCATCAATCACCGCGTCGACCTTAGCCCAATCGCCGATATTGCCGGGATTGATGCGGAGCTTGGCGGCACCGGCCTCCACAGCGCCAATGGCCAGCTTGTGGTTAAAGTGGATATCGGCAACGATTGGCACCGGAGACTCGGTACAGATGGTGCGGAAACCCTCAAGCGCGGCCTCAGTGGGCACGCTCACACGCACGATATCGCAGCCAGCCTGCGCCAACGCGCACACTTGCGCAAGTGTTGCCTGGGCATCAGCGGTATCGGTGCAGGTCATGGATTGGACCACCACCGGCGCACCGCCACCGATCTGCACACCGCCCACATGCACGGGGCGCGTCAAATCGCGAGGCAAAGGATGGGATAAAGACAATCCAAACACTCCCCTACAGAATAAATCGAAGGATGTCGGAACGAAGCATATAGACAAACAGCAGCGCAAAGAGCGCGATGCCCACATAGCTCACAATCGTCTGGACCTTGAACGGAAGCTCGCGGCCAGCAATCTTTTGAATGATCTCGATGACCAGCTTGCCGCCATCGAGTGGTGGGATGGGCAGCAGGTTCATAAAGCCAAGCGAGAACGAAATGAGGGCGGCAAACGAAAGGAACGTGGCAGGGCCGGCAGCAGCAGCCTGTGAAGACATAACGCTAATGCCCACAATCGAAGAAGACTGATCGAGAATCTCCATCGTATGCTGCGGCTGGAGCAGGCGCATCACGCCCTCCGCTGTCTGCACGACATAGGAGAACGAAAGGCGAGCCGACGTGATGGGGTCTAAACGGACCACCTGCGTAGAGGCATACACACCTAGGCGCTCGTCCTCTTTGAGCGCAACCGAGGTCGAATGCTGCTTGCCGTCGCGCTCATACTCAATGGCGATATCGTCCTTACCGGCGGCCTTGCCGATAGCATCGTAAACGTCCATCCAGGTAGAGCACGATACTCCGTCAACCGAAAGGATCGCGTCGCCGCCCTCGATACCCGCCTTGGCGGCAATAGACCCCTCGTCAACCTGACCAATCACGTTGGTATCCATCGGCACGGTGACACCCGCAATAGAGTAGATGCTCATAAGCAGCAAAAAGCCCGTCAGGATATTGACGAGAATGCCCGCGAGCAGCATAAAGGCGCGCTTGAGAAAACCCTGGCCCAGATAAGTGTGCGAGCGCTCTTGCGCCAAGAAATCAGCCTCGCCGCACGGCAGCTCCCACACATCGCCCTCGGTAGTCGCATGTTCTCGATCGAAACGGCGGCCGTCAAAGGTGGTGTAACCCGCCGCGTCTCGCGGCAGCGTCTGATACTTGGTGGGATAGTAGCTCGGCGAGGGCTTCTCCCCTTCCTCATACCAAGGCGCGATAGAGCCCCAACCCAAGAGCAAGGCGCATGCCTCGAGCACAACCTCCTCGGATAGCTCGAGCTCGACAGCAAGGTCGGCCACGGTCACGCGACCATGACGATAGATAGCCGCGAGCACGCGATCGGCGCAGGAGACGTCGGTCGGATCCATACCGCAGATGGCAGCGTAGCCACCCAGCAGCAGCGGGGTCACGCCAAACTTGGTTCCAATGCGACGCGACGTGTAATGGATGTCAAAGCGGCACGGCAGGCCCAAAAAGAACTCGGTCACACGGACGCCGCAGGCACGCGCCGCCAAAAAGTGGCCGCCCTCGTGCAAAAACACGAGGACGGAAAGCATCAGCAGGCCCCAAAAGACCGATGAGAGAACGCTCAGAACAGTATCCATAAAACGAAAAAGCAATCCTTATGGGTTAGGAACGGGTTGCGGCGAGCACCTGCGCAGCCTTTTCACGCGCCCACGCATCGATGTCGCGAAGCTGCTCAAACGAATCGACCGCCTGCATATCGTGGGCATCCATGCAGGATTCTACAATGCGATCGATATCGGTAAAGCTGCAGCCATCGTGCAGGAAGGCATCGACAGCGACCTCGTTGGCGGCATTGAGCACGCACGGCATGGTGCCACCCGTCTTGCCGGCACGCTCGGCCAGTGCCAGACAGCGGAAGGTATCCATGTCGGCAGCATCAAACGTGAGCTGCCCCAGCTCGCGGAAATCGATACGAGGCGCCGGGGTATCCCAACGCTCGGGATACGAGAACGCGAACTGGATGGGAATACGCATGTCGGAAGCACCGAGATGCGCCATCACGGAGCCGTCGGCGAACTCGACCATAGAGTGAATCTTGGACTGACGCTGCACGACCACGTTAATGAAATCGAGGCCGCAGTTAAACAGATGCATGGCCTCAATGCGCTCCAGGCCCTTGTTCATGAGGGTAGCGGAGTCGATGGTGATCTTGGCGCCCATGGCCCACGTGGGATGTGCGAGGGCATCGGCACGCGTCACGCGATTGAGCTCGTCGCGCGTGCGGCCAAAGAACGGACCGCCCGAGCAGGTGAGCCAAATACAATGAGCCTCGCGCGGGTCCTCCCCCAGATAGCACTGGTAGATGGCGGAGTGCTCAGAGTCGACTGGAATAAGCTGGCCCGGTTGCGCCAACGGCATAAGCAAGTCGCCACCGACGACGAGGGACTCCTTGTTGGCAAGGGCAAGGCGCTTATTCGAGGTCAAGGCCGCATGGCTCGCCTCGAGACCGGCGGCGCCCACAATAGCAACGAGCACGCAGTCGACATCGTCGCGACGCGCGAGCTCGCAAACCGCCTGCGCGCCAACGCCGAGCTTCGTTCCCTCGGGCAACTCCTGCAGCACGGCGTCATCGCCATGAGCGACATCGGCCACGGCAACCGCCGGAACCGAGAACTCGCGGGCAGCGGCAACGAGCTCGGAGGTACTGGAGTTAACGGATAGCGCCGTCACCTGCAGGCGATCGGCATGCTGGCGGCACACATCGAGCGCCTGGGTGCCGATAGAGCCCGTACAACCCAGGATGGCAACACGGAGACGTCCATCGGGGCCATACGTCGTCTGGAAGGACATTACAGCACGCCTCCGATCATCAAAAGCAGCTGCGCGGTAATGCAGCCAAAGATAAGCGAATCGCTACGATCGAGCATGCCGCCGTGGCCCGGGATAAGGTTACCGGAATCCTTAACGCCCACACCGCGCTTGATGCGCGACTCGATGAGGTCTCCGATAACGCCCAGGACGGACACGACCACGCCGCACAGCAGCGCATAGGGCAGGCTGAGCTTGTAGAAGTGCGTCGCCCACAGGATGAGCCAAATCAAAACCGAGCCCAGGATGCCGCCGACAAACCCCTCCCAGCTCTTTTTGGGAGAGATCTTGGGAACCATCTTGTGCTTGCCGATACGGCTACCCACGATGTAGGCAAACGAATCGGAGACCCAAAGGGACGCGCAAACGCCCACCGAAAGCAGGGCGCCGGCAAAACCGGGCACGGCATCGCGCAGCAGCACGATAGCCGACAGCATAAAGCCAGTGTAGATGGGACCCATGAGCGTCACGGCCACATCAGAGATGCGGGTACGCGGCGACCAAACATACCAAATGCCCACAGCGAGCATCAGGGCAAAAAGCAGGGCATTCAGCAACATCGAATCGCCCAACGCCGACAGCGGAAAGAGTACGGCGGCAGCGATACCCATGCGCTCGTTAGCCATCTTGCCATCGAGCCTCGTCATACGGAAAAACTCATAGCAGCACAGACCGCTCATGACAGAAACAAAGATGGCCGTGGGCACAATACCCAAAACCAGGCACAGGATAAAGACAACGGCATAGACGATACCGGCGGCGGCACGGGTGATAAAGCCGGCAAGCCACGAACCGGTGCCATTCTTCGCTGCGGGCGCTCCCGCAGCGACAGCCTTGCGCTCAGATGTCTTGGGAGCAATTGCCTTGGGACGATCGGACACGATTAAGCCTCCTCGGTCTTGCTCAGACCACCAAACCTACGGTCACGGCCCTGATAGGCCAAAATGGCGTCGACAAGGCCCCAACGATCAAAGTCGGGCCAATAGGTATCGGTGACGTAGAATTCGGAATAAGCCACCTGCCACAGCAGATAGTTCGAAAGGCGCAGCTCACCAGAAGTGCGAATCACAAGCTCAGGATCGGGAAGGCCAGCGGTATAGAGGTGGGAAGCCACCATGTCGTCATCAATTGCGCCAGGATCGATCTTACCGGCGGCAGCGTCGAGTGCGATCTGACGGACAGCGCGGGTAATCTCGGCACGCGCGCCGTAGTTGACGGCAAGCGCCAGCGTCATGCCGGTGTGATTGGCGCACTCGGCAAGACCTCGCTCAAAGACATCGCGGGTCTTCTTAGGCAGTGCGGAAATATCGCCCAAAAAGACAACGCGAACGTTTTCGCGCTTAAGCAGCGGCAACTCATCGATAAACGTCTTGGCAAACAAATGCATCAAAACGTTGACCTCGTGCTGCGGACGATTCCAGTTTTCGGTGGAAAACGCATAGGCCGAAAGGACGTCGACACCCAAGCGCACGCATGCGGTAATGATCTCGCGCAGGGAGACGATACCCGCCTTGTGGCCCTCGGTGCGTGCAAGACCGCGCGACGTGGCCCAACGACCGTTACCGTCCATGATGCACGAGATATGGTGCGGAATGTTATTAAGGTCAAGGTCGGAAAAACCGACGCCCGCAGGGGCGTCGGCAAAGTACTCGACCAGTTTATGCTCGTCGTATTGCACCTTAGATCTCCATGACCTCGGCTTCTTTTTCCTTCAGAAGCTCCTCGACCTTGGCGACATACTCATCAGTGTGCTTCTGGACCTTGGCCTGCTCGCGACGGACATCGTCCTCGGTGAGCTCCTCATCGCGCTCGAGCTTGTTGTTGAAGTCGCGACGGATGTTACGGATAGACACCTTGGCCTGCTCGGCGTACTCGCGGCACTCCTTGACGAGCTCGCGACGGCGCTCCTCAGTGGGAGCCGGGAACGGAAGACGAACGACGGTGCCATCGGAGTTGGGGGTAATACCCAGATCGGAAGCGCCGATGGCCTTGACGATAGCATTGATGAGTGCCTTGTCCCACGGCTCGATGAGCAGCATGTGGGCCTCGGGGGTCTTGACGGCGGCAACCTGCGTGACCGGCGTGGGAACACCGTAATAATCGACGGTGATGTCGGACAGAATGTTGGCATTGGCACGGCCGGTACGGACCTTGGAGAAGTTATGCTTGAGGGACTCGAGCGACTTGTCCATATGGGCGGTGATGTTCTCTGCCATGCTTAATCCTCCTGATAGACGAGCGTGCCGACGGGCTCACCCGAAAGCGCGCGCTTGACGGTGTCCTCGCCATCGATGTTGAGGACCAAAATCGGCATACGGTTATCCTGGCACAGTGCCGTAGCCGTGGAATCCATAACCTGCAGACCGCGGACAAGAACCTCGTGGTAGGTAATCTTGTCAAAACGGACAGCATCGGCGCACTTGACGGGATCTTTGTCGTAGATGCCGTCAACCTTGGTGGCTTTAATCAGAATCTCGGCGCCGATCTCGCACGCACGAAGAGCCGCGGCGGTGTCGGTCGTAAAGTACGGATTGCCCGAACCGGCAGCAAAAATAACGACGTTGCCCTTGGAAAGGTGGTTGATGGCGCGACGACGAATATAGGGCTCGCAGATCTCGTTCATCTGGATAGCGCTCATCACGCGGCAGGGAACATCGTTGTGCTCGAAGGCATCCTGCAGGGCGAGCGCGTTCATAACGGTCGCGAGCATGCCCATATAATCGGCCTGAGCACGCTCCATGCCACCGGCAGCGCCGGCCATGCCGCGGAAAATATTGCCGCCGCCGACAACGACGCCGACCTCATGGCCAACGGCTAGCAGCTCCTTGACCTGCTTGGCAAGATGGTCGGTAACCTTGGGGTCGATGCCATATTGGCCGTCGCCCATCAGTGCTTCGCCGGAAAGCTTAAGAAGCACGCGTTTATATCGGATGTCGGACAAAGCGATCCTCCTTTAATTAGACTCTCAATATGATATCAAAGGCTCTGATAAGAGCCATGAAAAAGCAGGCTGTGAGTAAAACCCACAGCCTGCTCATTACCAGCTACAAGAGCTTATTTACTCGCCACGGACCAGACGGTCAAAGGCAACGACGGTAATGGTGTCGCCGAGCTCCTTGGAGACCTGCTCAGCGTACTTCTTGATGGTGAGGGAGCTGTCCTTGATGAACTCCTGCTCGGTGAGCACGGACTGCTTGTAGAACTTCTCCAGACGGCCGACAGCCATCTTCTCCTGGATAGCCTCGGGCTTGCCGGACTCGGCAGCCTGGGCCATGTAGATCTGCTTCTCGTGCTCGACGGTCTCGGCCGGAACCTGATCGCGGGTAGCGCAGATCGGGGCGACGGCAGCAACCTGAAGGGCAACGTCGTGAGCGAAGGTCTTGAAGGACTCAGCCTGAGCGGTCTCGGCCTTCTCGAAGGCGAACTCGACGAGGACGCCGATCTTACCACCCATGTGGATGTAAGAAGCGAGCGCGCCGTTCTCGGCCTTGCGGGCAGCGAAGCGGGAGATCTTCATGTTCTCGCCCATGATGTGAATCATCTCGGTGAGCTCGGAGGAAACGGTCTCCTCGCCCATCGGCTTCTCGAGCAGAGCGTCGACGTCAGCAGGCTCGGTGGTAGCGACAACCTCAGCGACCTTGGAAGCAAAGCCGGTGAACTTGGCGTTGGAGCCAACGAAGTCGGTCTCGCAGGAGAGCTCGAGCAGAGCGCCGGTCTTGCCATCCTCGGAGACGAACGCGGCGACAGCGCCCTCGTTGGTCTCACGGCCAGCCTTCTTGGCAGCCTTGGCAAGGCCGTTCTTACGCAGAACGTCGACAGCGGCGTCCATGTCGCCGTCAGCCTCGACGAGAGCCTTCTTGCACTCCATCATCGGGGAGTCGGTCATCTCGCGGAGCTGCTTGACCATAGCGGCGGTAATCTGGGCCATTGTGGTTCCTTTCAAAGAGATGAAAAAGAATTAACTAAGACTGATTTACTCGGCCTTGGGCTCAGCGGCCATCTCGGCCTCGGAGACCTGCTCCTTGCCGGAGCCAGCGAGGCAGGCGTCAGCCATGAGCTCGCACATAAGGGTGACAGCGGAGATAGCGTCATCGTTGCAGGGGATGCCGTACTCGACCTCGTCGGGATCGGAGTTGGTGTCGATCAGGGCGACGACGGGGATGTTCAGGCGCTGAGCCTCCTTGATGGCGTTCTCCTCGCGCTTGGTGTCGATGACGAAGAGAGCCTGGGGCAGACCCTTCATGTCGCGGGCGCCACCGAGGTTGGTCTGGAGCTTGGTGAGCTCCTTGCCGAGAACAGCCTGCTCCTTCTTGGGCAGAACAGCCATGCGGCCGTCCTCGACCATGGCCTCGAGCTCCTCCATGCGGTTGATGCGGGAGCGGATGGTGACGAAGTTGGTCAGCATACCGCCGAGCCAACGCTGGTTGATGTAAGGCATGTTGGCGCGCTCAGCAGCGTTCTTGACGGCCTCCTGAGCCTGCTTCTTGGTGCCGACGAACAGCACGTTGCCGCCCTTAGCGACGTTCTTGACGAATGTATAGGCCTGGTCGGCGTCGAGGATGGTCTGCTTGAGGTCGAGGATGTAGATGCCGTTGCGCTCACCAAAGATGAACGGCTTCATCTTGGGGTTCCAGCGACGGGTCTGGTGACCGAAGTGGCAGCCGGCCTCGAGCAGGGTGCGGATATTAATCTTGGTAGCCATGTTAAACCTCCTGTGGTTTGCCTCCGCGCGGGGTCATCCTCCAAAACCAACCCGGACATGTGCTACCAAAGCCCGGGCACCACGGTATGAAGTAGCCGCGCGTGCGTGATAAAAACATGTTGCCGTGAAGCAACCCGATGAATGATAGCAGGAATGCTTCTTTCTGCCAACCCGCAATCAAAACCACACACCTGAGTGCGGCGCGGGACGTCCCAGCCACTATTCGCCGCGGGGATGGGCTTGAGCCACGGCACGCTTGAGCCGATCGGGCGTGAGATGCGTGTAGATTTGCGTCGTGGACAGGCTCGCATGACCCAGCAGCTCTTGAACCGAGCGCAGGTCCGCACCGCCCTCAAGCAAGTCGGTCGCAAAGGTATGGCGCATCGCATGCGGGGCGATGTCGGCCGGAATGCCGGCGAGCGTCGCCAGCGTATGGAACCGCCGCCGGAGCATGGCGGCGCTCATGCGATTGCCACGCGCCGATATAAGCAGCGGATGCGGCCCAGTAGCGAGGTCGCGGCGCTTTGCCTGAGCGAGCAACTCCGGCCTCCCCTCCTCAATATAGAGACGCGTCACATCGAGCGCACGACGATACAGAGGGACGATACGCTCCTTGCTCCCCTTGCCCCAAAGTCGCAGCGTTCGCTCGGACCAACCAATAGACTCCACGTTGAGCGCCGCGAGCTCCGAGATTCGCGCGCCGGAGGCATAGAGCAACTCAAGCATCGCCGCATCGCGCAGTCCCGCGGGCGTCGAGGTATCAGGCGTCTTGAGCAGCGCCTCAACCTGCTGGGTCGTAAGGACACCCGGCAGGTCACGCGGCAGCCTGGGCGATGCGATCGCCGAGACCGCATCGCCCTCGACAATCCCCTCGGCAGCCATCCAGCGATAGAGAGATCGAATAGCCGACAGGTGCGCCGCAAGCGTTCGGGGAGCCACCTGCTCACGCGAAAGCTCGGCAAGATAGCGACGAATGGTGCGCACGTCGGCAGCGAAAGCATCGATATCCTCGCGCTCGCACCAGGCAGCGAAGCGCTCCAGCCTCGAGCCATAGGCCGTCACCGTGTTGGGAGAAAGTCCCTCGACGCGTGCGATATAGGCGATAAACGAGTCGACGGTGTCGTACAGGTCAAAGGCTATGACCGGTCGCCTCCAAACAAGTCGGAACGCGTGGCCAAGTAGGCATCGAGGGCCTCGAGCGCACGGTCCGCATAGGCCTGGTAGCGGTCGCGCTTGCTGCGGCGCTTACCATCCTCGAGTGGCGGCACCAGGCCAAAGTTGACATGCATGGGCTGATAGCCCACGGTGGCAGGATCGGTCGCATAGCCCACGAGCGCACCTAGGGCGCCCACACGCGGCAACTCGACGCCCGCGGCACCGATAGCCTCGGCATAGGTGTTGAGCGCCGCGAGAAGACCGGTCGCCACGGCTTCCATGTACCCCTCGGTGCCGGTGATCTGACCGGCCAGGCGCACACCGGTACCGGGCACGGCAAAGGTGCCATCGAGCACATGCGGGGCGTCGACAAAGGTATTGCGGTGCATGACACCGTAGCGGAAGAACTCAGCGTTCTCCAGGCCCGGCACCATATGGAAGACGCGCTTCTGCTCGCCAAAGGTCAAGTTGGTCTGGAAGCCAACCAGGTTATAGGCGGTCTTCTCCTTGTTCTCGGCACGCAGCTGAATTGCCGCCCAGGGGCGACGTCCGGTACGCGGGTCGGTGAGGCCGACGGGCTTCATGGCGCCAAAGCGAATGGCGTCCTTGCCGGTGCGCGCAACTTCCTCGGCAGGCTGGCAGGCCTGGAACAGATCGCCGCCCTCAAAGTCTTTGAGCACCACGCGGTCGGCCGTGGTAAGCGCCTCGATAAAGGCCTCGTACTCTTCCTTATTGAGCGGAGCGTTGAGATAGTCGCCGCTCCCCTGCTCCTCGTAGCGCGACTGCGAGAACAGCACGTCCATATCGAGCGTGGAGGCATCGACGATCGGCGCCGCGGCATCGAAAAACGCAAGGGCGTCGCCGCCGACGAGCTTCATGACCTCTTCGCTCAGCGCCGGTGAACACAGCGGGCCCGCGGCAATGACCACCTGGCCCTCGGGAATCTGCGTGACCTCGCCGTGCACGACCTCGATATTGGGACGAGCGGCAACCTCGGCCTCGACAAGCTCGGAAAACTTGACGCGGTCGACCGCCAAGGCGCCACCGGCGGGAACAGCCGCGCGATGGGCGCAATCGAGCAGGACTGAACCCATGCGCTCAAGCTCGGCCTTCAGCAAACCAGCCGCGGAATCCGGACGGGTCGACTTAAACGAATTGGAGCAGACGAGCTCTGCCAGGTGATCGGTATGGTGGGCCGGGGAGCTCACCTGGGGGCGCATCTCGCACAGCTTTACGGCAAACCCGCGATCTGCCAGCTGGATCGCGCACTCCGAACCCGCCAGACCGCCACCGATAACTGTCACCTGATCGAACTGCATCTGCAAACACCTTTCTAATTGACACGTTTTCCATTGTGACCGAAGGGCGTCTGGGCGTGAAGGGCAAACTTGGAGGGCGCATACCTTCCATCCATCATGCGCTCGATAAGGCCCTCGAGTTCAAGCGAACCCAAGAGTTTGAGTACGCCAACTGCATCGAGCGAGACGAGCGCCGCGATGTCGTCGACCTTGAGCGGAGATGCGATGAGCGCATGCATCACGGTCTGCTGCGTTGGATCCAGGTCGGCAATGCCGGGAGCATCGGGGCGCGAGTAGCGCAGGGTTCCGTAGATGCGTGAGATAGCCATCTCGATAGATTCCTCGTCGATGATGCAGCAGGCACCGTTCGCAATGAGGTAATTCGTGCCACGCGACTCGGGCGATAGGATCGACCCCGGCACGGCAAGAAGTTCGCGCCCCAAATCCATAGCAGCCTCGGCTGTAGAAAACGTCCCAGAAGGCATACCCGCCTCGGATACAAAGAGGGCTTGCGACAGGGCCGCGATCACGCGATTGCGGCGCGGAAAGGCGAACTTGCGCGGACCCATGCCCCACGGAGAGATCGACACGACCGCGCCACCCGTATCGAGCGTGCGAGTAATAAGCCCCGCGCTCGAACGCGGGTAGACCACGTCGGCGCCCGTCCCCAGCACCACGACGTGTTTGCCGCCGGCGTTGACCGCAGCCCAACCCGAGGCCTGGTCACAACCGACCGCGCCGCCCGAAACTACCGTCACTCCCGCCTCGACCGCCACCTTTGCCGCAAGCTCTGCCACGGCAAGACCATACGGCGAGGCCTTACGCGCGCCGATGATGGAGAGCGCGGGCGTCGAAAGCACCTCGGGGTTGCCACACACATAGAGCGTCTGGGGTACATCAGAAAGCTCCAAAACGGTCTCGGGATACAATGCATCACCTGGATGCAGCTCAAAGGTCCCCTCGGCCATCATTGGTCCCTCCTTCCCTGGTACATCGCCGCCTCGAGCACGTGGTCCTGCGTCACTTGCTCGCTCTCGGCGACGTCAGCGATTGTACGCGCGATACGCACCAGGCGTACGATGCCGCGGCCCGTGAGATGCGTGCGTTTGGATAGGCCGAGTACGCATTTCTCGGCAGCATCATCGAGCTCGAAGGTCGAAACGACGCCGTCAATGGACCGCGTCTCGTCATCCTCGGCCTCGGCATCCGCATCGTCCATACGGGACTCGCGCCAAGCGCGAAAAGCGCGACCGCGCACAACGTAGTCACGTAACTCGGCCGACGACATACCCTCTGCGCCCTCGATAATCACTTGAGGGTCGGGACGGGTCACATCGATCATCATGTCGATACGGTCGGCCAAAGGACCGCGCAGTTTAGACCGATAGCGCTCGACCATCGCCGCCGAGCAGCGACACGGTACCTCGCGATCGCCCAAAAAGCCGCAGGGGCAGGGATTGCTCGCAGCCAGCAGCTGAAAGCGCGACGGGAAGGTAAAAGCCCCATCGACGCGTACGATCCTCACGTAGCCGCGCTCGATAGGCTGTCTGAGCGTCTGCAGTACACCCGTGGGAAACTCGGCAAGCTCGTCCAAAAAGAGCACGCCGCCATGAGCAAGGCTGATCTCACCCGGGTGCACCGGGCGCCCGCCGCCGATAAGGCCTGCGGTCGAAATACTGTGGTGGGGACTGCGGAAGGGGCGGTGCCCCGCCAACAAGCCATCAATGTTCTCACCCAAAACCGAATGGATGCACAGTGCCTCCTGCTGATCCTCAACGGAAAGCTCGGGCAGGATGCCGGTCATACGGCGTGCGAGCATCGTCTTGCCCGATCCCGGAGACCCGATCATGAGCAAGCCGAGTTCTCCTGCCGCCGCAAGCGCCATGCCGCGTTTAGCGACTTCCTGCCCCAGCACGTCGGCATAGTCGAGCTCAGGCTCAAAGGTCGCTTCGACGCCCTCGGAATCCAAGTAGTGCCGCGCGGCATCGCCCATACCATGAGCAAGCTGAGACAAATGATCGATGAATCCGCAATCCACGCCCGCGAGTGGCACATGCTGGTCTGACCTGCCGGCGATAAAGGACAGCCCCAAATCACGCGCCAATAACTGAAACGCCACCTCGCCCTTGACAGGAAGCACCGTACCGTCCAAGCCAAGCTCACCAGCGATAAGACAACGATCGAGGTTGTCGCGGGGAATCTGCCCATCGGCCGCCAATACCGCGATGGCGATGGGCAGATCAAAGCCGCTACCGGTCTTGCGGATATCGCCGGGCGCCAGATTGACCGTAATGCCCGAGCGCGGGATCTCGAACCCGGCGGAGCGCATCGCGCAGCGAATACGACCGCGCGACTCCATCACCTCCATACTCGGTATGCCGAGCATCTGGATGCCCGGAACGCCGCCGGCAAGCGAGACCTCGACCGTGACGGGAATCGCCTCGACGCCGCGGATGCAGGCCGCGTGAACGGCAAACGTCTCGAACGCCATCACGACACCTGCCAATCGAACGCGTTGTACTGGTGCTCGATCTCGGCGATATGCCCGCCGCGAATGGTAACGCCCACGGCATCGAAGCGAATCGCCTTGAGCGGATAATGCTCCATGAGATAGCAACTTGCGATGCGGCGGTAGCGACGTTGCTTTTGGGCGTCCACGGCCTCCTCGGGAAAGACCCGCGTGCTGCAATCCAGCGCAACGCGTCTGGTCTTGACCTCGGCCATCACCACGACATCGTCGAGCTCATCGAGCAGCACCAGGTCGGCCTCGCCCTCGGTGCAACGATAACCCTGCTCCAGCAAGGTGTAGCCGCGCTCGTTAAAGTAGTCGATGGTGATCAGCTCGCCCAGCATGCCCAGCTCGCGAGGACTGAGTCCCTTGATAAACTCGGGCGTCATCGCCCCGCAGTCGAGCTTGCCGTTTTCCCAACACTCCTTGAGCTGCTGCGTCTTACTCTTTTTGCTTGCGGCACTCATGGGGTCTCCTTTCCCGCACACTGCATTGCCCCGATGATGAGAGCACCTTTCATGCGGGTAAGTACCGGAAGCAAACCAAAAGCTGACCAAATGCCGTCAAAAAACGGGCCGTACGCAGCAATGGTGTTGCATACGGCCCGCTACCAGCAGGTTTATAAAACCCCAGAGGTCCCTGTCTCCACAATTGACCTAGAAAAGGCGCTCAGTCTGCAGAAAGTTTCCGCAAAAGCTCACGCGGTGCAGCGGACAAAGTCCATGTTTGCGAATGGCCTCGATGTGCTCGGGGCTCGCATAGCCCTTCGACTCGGCCAGATGGTACTCGGGGTACTCGGCGTCGTACTCGACCATCATCTCGTCACGCGTGACCTTGGCCATGATGGACGCCGCGGCGATACAGGCGATCTTGGCATCGCCCTTCACCACGTCGCGCTCATTGGGAACGGCGCCCAAGGGGTTGCCATCCATGAGGACGCAGTCGGGTTCAAGTCCCGTATCGGCCACGGCGCCCGCGACGGCAACGCGGATGGCGCGGGCCATACCCATCTCATCGATATCCTTAGGCGCGATATGGCAAAAACCAATCGCCGTCGCCACCTCGGCAATCTTCACAGAGAGCAGCTCGCGGCGCGCCGGCGTGAGCTTTTTGGAATCGTTGATGCCCCAGACGCGCGGCTCCATGGGAAGGCACACGGCACACACGGTTAAGGGACCCGCTACCGAGCCACGGCCCACCTCGTCGACACCAACGACCACCCCATCGCCGCCAAGCTCATGCATAAGCTCGTACATGCCATTGACGCGCTCGCGCTCGGCAACCTCTTTGGAATGGCGTTTGAGGGCGCGTTCACAAGCCTTGATCACCTGCTGGCGCGGGTCCTCGCGATAATGCTCCACGAGGGCGGGGATCTCCTCAAACGTTGCGCTCGCCAGCTCTCCGGCAACCTGCGATGCCGAAACCGAGCTCGTCATATTGGCCATACCAGGCCCTCCTTGCATGCAAATCAGATAAAAAGAAGGGCCACCCGAAGGTGACCCTTACGTCCAAACGAGTGGACAGACGCTGCGATCTTCTTAGCGCTTCTCGGGGATGCGAGCAGCCTTGCCCACCTTGTCGCGGAGGTAGTACAGCTTGGCGCGACGGACGCGACCGTGACGAACGACCTCGAGCTTGGCGATCTTGGGGCTGTGAAGCGGGAAGGTACGCTCAACACCGACACCGAAGGACATCTTGCGGACGGTGAAGGTCTCGCGGGCACCGGCGCCGGCCATGCGGATGACGTCGCCCTGGAAGACCTGGATGCGCTCGCGGTCGCCTTCCTTAATGCGGTAGTGAACCTTGACGTTGTCGGCGACGCGAACCTGAGGAATGTCCTCGCGGATCTGCTGACGCTCGATTGCGCGGATGTAATCCATGTGCAATTCCTTACTCTTCTAGAGGTGCCGTACCACTCTGGCCGGCACGTAGTTGAACAAACGTATTCGAGTATACACGCGCGGGTTTCTGCTGCAAGAACAATTTTTTACGCAGACAAAAAGACAAAACCCGCACATGATAACCGTCCGCCTCACGAATGAGACGGACGGCATGAAGGGGGGCTACGTTAGGCGTCTGAACCCAAAACGTTAGGCGGAGCGCTTCGCCTCGAGCTTGGCCTGGGCGGCAGCCAGGCGTGCGAGGGGCACGCGGTAGGGCGAGCAGGACACGTAGTCCACGTCGGCCACATTAAACAGACCCTTGATGGACTTGGGGTCGCCGCCGTGCTCGCCGCACACGCCAAAGTGCATGTCGGGGTTGGTGGCGCGGCCCTTCTCGACGGCCATGCGCACCAGCTCGAGCACCGCCGTGTCAATGGTCTCGAAGGGGTTGTCCTTCAAGATCTTCTTGTGCATGTACAGCGGGATGAACTTAGCCTCGGCATCGTCACGAGAGAAGCCGAAGGTGGTCTGGGTGAGGTCGTTGGTGCCAAAGCAGAAGAAGTCGGCATGACGCGCGATCTCGTCAGCGACCATGCAGGCGCGTGGCAGCTCGAGCATCGTGCCCACGGGAATATTGAGCTCGACGCCCTCCTCGGCAGAAACCTCGGCGATTACCCGCTCGATGACCTCGCGGGTCTGGACATGCTCCGCCGTGATGGAGACGAGCGGAACCATGATCTCGGGTCGCGGGTCGACGCCCTCCTTGATAAGGCGGGCAGCAGCCGTGGCGACGGCGCGAACCTGCATGAGTGGCAGATCGCTAAAGACGACGGACAGGCGAACGCCGCGCAGGCCGAGCATGGGGTTCGACTCGACCATGCCGTCGATACGACGCAGGCGGGCGCGCAGGGCTGCAAGCTCTTCCTCGCTGGCGCCGGCGGCTTCCTTCTTGGTGATGGCGACCTCGAGCTCGCGAGGATTATCCAGGAACTCATGAAGCGGCGGATCGAGCAGGCGGACGACCACATCGCGACCGGACATGGTCTTGAACATCGCCAGGAAGTCCTCGGTCTGAACCTTGAGCAGGTCGGCCAGGGCCTGCTGCTTCACGGCCTCATCGTCAGACAGGATAAAGCTCTGGATGATGTTCTTGCGGTCGCCCAGGAACATGTGCTCGGTGCGGCACAGGCCGATGGCCTCGGCGCCAAACTCGAGCGCAAGCTCGGCATCCTCGGGATTGTCGGCGTTGACGCGCACATGGTTGGCATGGCCACAGGTCTCGTCCAGGCGAATCTCGTCGGCCCAGGACAGGATGGTGTCCAGATCGCCGGTAAGCTCGGCGGAGACCAGGTCGACGGCGCCGTCGACGACGATGCCCTGGGTGCCGTCGATGGAGATGACATCGCCCTCGCGCAGCACGCGGTCGCTGCCCTCGATGCGCACGACCTTCTCGGCGGCGTCGATATGGAAGCGCTCAACGCCACAGACGCAGGGCGTACCCATGCCGCGGGCGATAACGGCGGCATGACTCGTCTTGCCACCGTGGCTGGTCAGGATGCCCTCGGCGGCGACCATGCCCTTCAGGTCGTCGGGGTTGGTCTCCCAACGAACCAGAATGACCTTGTGGCCCTCGGCGGAACGCGTGACGGCGTCGTCGCTCGAGAACACGACCTCGCCCACGGCGGCACCGGGGCTGGCGTTCAGACCGCTGGCCAGCGCCTCGTACTTC
The DNA here is from genome assembly GCF_003457875.1 of Collinsella sp. AF28-5AC. Classification (NCBI taxonomy): domain Bacteria; kingdom Bacillati; phylum Actinomycetota; class Coriobacteriia; order Coriobacteriales; family Coriobacteriaceae; genus Collinsella; species Collinsella sp. AF28-5AC. The sequence goes on from NZ_QRTA01000007.1 coordinate 18,866, forward strand.
TTGGAGGCGTCAAACTGCGGGTGCAGGAGTTGGTCGAGCTGCGCGGGATCGATGCGGCTCACGGCCTCCTCGCGGGTGATCAGGCCCTCCTCGACCATTTCGATAGCGATGCGCAGGGCGGCGGTGGCGGTGCGCTTGCCCACGCGGGTCTGGAGCATCCAGAGCTTGCCCTGCTCGATGGTGAACTCGATATCGCACATATCGCGATAATGATCCTCGAGCGTCAGGAACACGCGCTCGAGCTCCTCACCTGCGGACTCGAGGCCCGGGGTGGTCTTGAGGTCGGCAATGGGCTCGGTGTTGCGGATGCCGGCGACGACGTCCTCGCCCTGGGCGTTAACCAGAAAATCGCCGTAGAACTCCTTGGTGCCGTCGGCCGGATTACGCGTAAAGGCGACGCCCGTCGCAGAGGTCTCGCCCTTGTTGCCAAAGGCCATGGCCTGCACGTTGACGGCGGTGCCGAGGTCGTCGGAAATGCCATGCTGCTTGCGGTAGATGCAGGCACGCTCGTTCATCCAGCTGCCAAAGACGGCCTGGATGGCAAGGCGTAGCTGAAGCTCCGGGTCGTGCGGGAAGACGGGCTTGCCGTCAGCGACCTCGAGCTCGGGATACAGGGAGGCATCGACGTTCTCGGAGAAGATGCCCTTAAAGGTCTCGACGAGTTCCTGCAGGTCCTCAGCCGAAAGCTCGGAATCGACGCGAACGCCGGCGACCAGACGGGCCTGGGTCAGGGCGTTCTCGAACAGGTCGGCGTCAACGCCCATAACGACGTTGGAGAACATCTGAATAAAGCGGCGGTAGCTATCCCAAGCAAAACGCGGATTTTGCGTCTGGGCGATGAGCCCCTGAACGGAGTCGTCGTTGAGGCCTAAGTTGAGGACCGTGTCCATCATGCCGGGCATGGAGAACGGAGCGCCCGAACGAACCGACACGAGCAGCGGATCGGAGGCGTCGCCGAGCTTCTTGCCGCAGCGGGCCTCGAGGTCCGCCTCGGCAGCAACGATCTCATCGAGTGCGCCCTCGGGCCACACGTTGCCGGCACCGGAGTACTCGACGCAAGTCTGGCAGGTAATGGTAAAGCCACCGGGAACCGGCAGGCCGATGCGGCTCATCTCGGCAAGGTTTGCGCCCTTGCCGCCAAGCACGAAGTTCATGGACTTGTCGCCCTCAGTGACACAGGTGCCCTGGGCGTCGGTTCCAAAACGGTAAACCCTCTTGCAATCGCTCACGATACTTCCCCTTTCATGCACTTACGCGCACGACCGTGGTAACGAATCGACCCGCCAAATGCGGGCCGTGAGGGAACTATACGGCGGGTTTTGAGCGGGCTTAAGCAGAGGATGCGCGGTTTGGTAAACGTGCTAAAACTGGCGGTAAACGGTAGGTAAAGGTGGTTACCTTATGAATATACCACTGTAAGAAAGTGCAGGTCAGATGCGATATTTTTGCTAAATCGCTTTATCAAAATGCTGCTACTATTAGGCTCGACGGGCGGCGCGGCGGGCACGGGCTTCTTGGATTTCCTCCAAGTGGCTAATGATCTCGGCTGCGCTTTCCTCGATGGCCTTGCCGTCGGTACGCACCACAAAGCAGCCTAGGCGCTTCATGAGCGCACGGGCTTCCTCGAGCTCGCTGTGCACGCTCTCAGGCTCGGCATAGGAGCCGGCAACGGCACGAGCGTAGTCATCGCCCAAGCGGCTATCGCGAATTTCGGAAATCACATCGACGGTCGAAATCAGGCCGAACAGGCGCATCGGGTCGACCTCGTAAATCGACTTGGGCGGCTCCATGCCATGCGCCAGTGGGACATTGGCGACCTTGTAGCCCTGATAGGCCAAATACATCGACAGCGGCGTCTTGGACGTACGCGATACGCCCAGCAGCACGATATCGGCACCCGACAGATCGTCGCAGCCGCGCCCGTCATCGTGCTCAACGAAATACTCCATGGCCTCGATACGATGGAAATAGCGGTCATCGGTCTTGTGAATCACGCCCGCAACGCCCTTGGGCGGCACACCGATGAGCGACGACAGCACAGCGAGCGTCGGGCCGATCAGGTCGACCGAACGGATATGCAGCATGCCCAGGTAATCGAGCACACGGGCGCGAAGCGCCGGATCGACAATGGTGTGGAACACGGCAATATCGCGATGATCGGCATCGACGCGCGGACCCACAAACGACTTGACCTGCTCCACCGAGTTCACCTTGGGCAGGCGCAAGAGACGAAAAGCCCCTTCATCAAATTGCCCGGACGCCGCAAGCACCACCTCACAAGCGGTATCACCGAGCGAGTCGGAGATAACGATAACGGTGGGACGAGCGGTGACCGGGCAATCCATGCGGGGCTCCTTTTGCGCTTACACGCAGGCTGGCTTACTTTTTACGAGCAAGCTCACCGATGTTGGCGATGCCGGAGAAAACGGCCTCGAAGCGGTTGAGCAGCTTAAGGCGATTATCGCGGAGCTGCTCGTCCTTGTCCATGACCATGACCTCGTCGAAGAAACGGTCGATGGGCGCGCGCAGGGCGGCGAGGGCAGCAAATGCGGCCGGATAATCCTCGGCAGCAAGGGCGGCGTCGACAGCGGTCTGAGCAGCCTCGGAGGCATCGGCAAGCGCGAGCTCGACCTCGCCCATCAGGGCGCGGTCGTACTCCGCGCCCAGCTCGGGCTTGGAGATGTGCGCGGCGCGGGCATAGGCGGTCGCCAGGTTATCGAACGTCTCAGCGTCGTTCTTGCGGGCCTCGTCGAGGGCGGCGCAGCGGGCGAAGAAGACGGACGGGGCGATGATGTGCACCGCGGAGACGGCGGCAACGGTATCGGCCGGGATCTTTTCGTCGCGGGTCATGCTCACCAGACGGCCGTGGAAGAAGTCGCGAACCTGCTGAGCGACCTCGGCGGCGTCGAACTCGATACCCTGCTCGCTATAGAGCTCAAGGGCAAAGTCGATAAGCGACGTGGGATCGATCGGCAGACGGTCGCGCAGGATGTTGATGATGCCGATAGCGGCACGACGCAGCGCGTAGGGATCGGAGGAGCCGGTCGGGGGCTCGCCAATGGCAAAGATACCGGCGATGGTATCGAGCTTGTCGGCGCAGGCCACGATGCAGCCAGCGGTGCCCTCGGGCAGCTCGTCACCGGCAAAGCGGGGACGATAATGATCGCGAATGGCGTGGGCGACCTCATCGTTCTCCCCCATCGCGGTGGCGTAGTAACCGCCCATCACGCCCTGCTGGCTCGTGAACTCGACGACGGCGTTGGATACCAAGTCGGCCTTGCACAGGTGCGCGGCGCGAGCGGCATCGGCTGCCAGGTGAGCACCCAGGTGTGCCTCACGGGCAATAGCGAGCGCGAGCTGCTCGATGCGCTCGGACTTGGCGAGCACGCTACCGAGCTTCTCCTGGAAGGCGACCTTGGCCAGACGCTCGCGGAACTCGTCGAGGGAGATCTTCAGGTCCTCCTCGTAGAAGAACTTTGCATCGTCCAGACGGGCACGCACAACGCGCTCGTTGCCGTCGATCACGCGCTCGGCGTTCTCGGGCTTGCTGTTGGAGACGACCACGAACTCACGCGTGAGCTTGCCCTCGCCGTCATAGATCGGGAAGTAGCGCTGGTTGGTGAGCATGGACTCGCAGATGATCTCGTGCGGGACCTTGAGGAACTCCTCATCGAAGGTCCCGACGAGCACCGTCGGCCACTCGCAGAGGTTGATGACCTCCTCAAAGACCTTCTTGGGCGTATCGACATGGCAGCCGGGACGGGCAGCCTCGACCTCGGCGATACCGGCAAGGATGGCCTCGCGACGGCGCTCGGCAGAAAGCACGCCGGCGTCCTCGAGCACCTGCTCGTAGACGGCGGGGCTGGCGACCACATGGTCACCGGGGCCAAGCACGCGATGACCACGCGTGGTGTTGCCACTCGTCACGTCGGCAAACGACACGGGCACAACGTCCTCGCCCAGAAGGCAGCAGATCCAGCGGACCGGACGAACAAAGGTCGCATGCTCGTGACCCCAGCGCTGAGAGCGGTAGTTGGGCCACTGCAGGCCAGCGATAGTCTTCTCGCACAGGGCCGTCAGGATCGGGGTGGCCGGGGCGGAAGGGATGTTCTTCTCGGCAAAGACATACTCGCGACCGTCGGTGTCCTCGCGACGAACCAGATCCTCGGCAGCCACACCGCACTTGCGGGCGAAGCCCTGGGCGGCCTTGGTGGCGTTACCATCGGCATCGAAGGCGATGTTGGCCGCGGGGCCGCGCTTGACCTCGTGAACCTCGTCGGTCGCGGTGGCGACGTCGGCAACGAGCGCAGCCAGGCGGCGCGGGCTCGAGATCACACGGACCTCGCCGTGGGCCAGACCGGCCTCGTCGAGACCCTTGGCGATCATGGTGCCAAGCTGCTTGACAGCATTGTTCAGCGGTGCGGAGGGCATTTCCTCCGTACCGATCTCAAACAGGAAATCCTTAGCGTCTGCCATGGCTTACGCCACCTCGCCTTCCTGGTCGGCATTCTCGTTGACTCCGGCGACCTCGGCCATATAGGCCTCGCAGCACGCCTTGGCGACGGCGCGGACGCGCAGGATGTAGTTGGCACGCTCGACCGCGGACAGGGCGCCGCGGGCATCGAGCAGGTTGAAAGCGTGGCTGCACTTCATGACACAGTCATACGCTGGCAGCGGCAGCTTGCGCTCCAGGCAGGAATGGCACTCGGCCTCGTAGTCGTCAAACTTCTGACGCATCATCTCGACGTTGGCGACCTCAAAGTTATAAGCACTGAACTCGCGCTCGTTCTCGAGGAACACGTCGCCATAGGTCATGGGCGTACCGTCGGGCAGGTAGCTCCACACCAGGTCGTAAACGGAGTTGACGCCCTGGGCATACATGGCGATACGCTCCAGGCCATAAGTGATCTCGACGGGCACGGGGTCGACCTCGATGCCGCCCACCTGCTGGAAGTACGTAAACTGCGTGACCTCCATGCCGTTGAGCCAAACCTCCCAGCCAAGGCCCCAGGCGCCCAGGGTTGGGCTCTCCCAGTCATCCTCGACAAAGCGGACGTCATGGTCGTTGGGGTCCAGGCCAATGGCGGCCAGCGAACCCAGGTAGAGCTCCTGGGCGTTGACCGGCGAGGGCTTGATGAGCACCTGGAACTGATAGTAGTGCTGCATGCGGTTAGGGTTCTCGCCGTAGCGGCCGTCGGCGGGACGGCGGCAGGGCTGCGCATAGCAGGTGCGCCACTCGGCGGGGCCGAGCGAGCGCAGCGTGGTCGCGGTATGGAAGGTACCGGCACCGACCTCGGAGTCATAGGGCTGCATAATGACGCAGCCCTGCTCGCCCCAGTACTGCTGGAGGCGCAGGATGATGTCTTGGAAGGAAAGCGATGAAGCGTTCATGCCTCTAATATCCCCTCGTCGAAACGATTACACGGTTAGGTACTGTACTATAGCGGTTTTTAGTCGATAGCGCCGATGCGGTTGAGCGGCCAGTAGCGCACAAGCGCCACAGCGATCAAATCAGAGCGATCGACGGGACCAAAGTAGCGCGAGTCGGCAGAGTTTTCGCGGTTGTCGCCCATCACCCACACGCACCCGTCGGGAACGGTGTAGGGATAACTCACCTGGGCGCCAGGCGCTTGGACCGAAAGCGGCCAGCTCATGCCGGTCGTATAGTCCTCATCGAGCGCCTGGCCGTCAACGACCACGCGACCGTCCTGCAAATCGACCGTCTGGCCGGCCGTGGCGATAACGCGCTTGACAAGAACATCGTGCTCGGAGGTGCCATCGGGGTTGTGAAACACCACGATATCGCCCTGCTTGACGGGCTGGCCGAGCTCAAGGCTCACCTTTTGCGCCAAGATCTGGTCGCCAATCTCGATCGTGGACTCCATGGAGCCGGTGGGCACCACAAAGGGCTCGACCACAAAGGTGCGGATCAGGAAGGTGGCCACGAGCGCGATTGCGATGACCGCGATCCACTCAAAGGCGCCCCTCAACGCGGAATGCTGCGATGGAACCATTCTCACTCCTCGCTCTGCGAATACGAAGCGTCCAGAATCTCCTGCGCGTATGCGCGCTCCTGGGGCGTAAGCCGCGCCGTCTCGATCAGATCGGGACGCCAACGACAAGTGCGCTCGATGGCATTCTTGCGGCGCCAGGCATCGACCTTAGCGTGATCTCCGCTCACGAGCACCGGAGGCACACCCTGGCCATTGAACTCAGCGGGGCGGGTGTACTGCGCATACTCGAGCAGGCCTCCGTCCTCGGCGGTCGAGAACGACTCGTCGACGTTGCTCATCTCGTCGCCCAGGGCGCCGGGAATCAGGCGTACGACGGCATCGGCAACGACCATAGCGGGAAGCTCGCCGCCCGTGAGCACGTAATCGCCGATCGACAGGCGCTCGTCGGCATACGCATAGGCACGCTCGTCGACACCTTCGTAACGGCTGCACACAAACAGCAGGCGCTCGCTTTTGAGCAGGCGCTCGGCCACATGCTGCGTAAAAGGCTCGCCGCACGGGGTGAAGAACACCACCGTCGGCTTGGGGCCCTCCGCGCTAATGGCCTCGATGGCCTCGGCGATAGGCTCGACCTTCATGAGCATGCCCTGCCCGCCGCCGTACGGCTCGTCATCGACGGTACGATGGCGGTCGTGCGTCCAGTCGCGCAGGTTATACGCCTTAAAATCAAAAAGGCCGGCCTTGCGGGCGCGGCCCAAAATCGATGTGGACATGACGGGCTCAAACATCTCGGGAAAGACCGAAAGGGTCTCAATCAGCATGTTGTCCTCCCTACTTGTCCATATCGATCAAGCCATCCATCACGTGGACGGAAATTGTTCCTGCATCGGGAAGATCGAGCACGACCCGCTCGATCACGGGAATCAGTACCTCGCCGTACCGATCGCCTTCGACAACCCAAACATCGTTGGCAGGCGTCGACATGATCTCGACAATCGTGCCGAGCGAACCGAAGCGCTCGTCGACCACCTCGCGACCCATCAGGTCGGTATAGGCGGCGTCGAGCGAATCGAGCTCAAAGTCGTCACGATTTGCCAGCACATAGCATCCCGTGATGCCCTCGGCGGCCGTCAAGTCGTCAATGCCCTCAAACGAGACCAGATCGCCATCGCCCGTATCGGTGACGGACACGACCGTGCAAAAGCGGTCGCGCTTGAGCGCCGGCGGCGTCAGGGCGACGCGCATACCCGGCTCTAATACAGAAGGAAGCCCCCGCAGCGGCTGCGCGAGGACCTCCCCCTTCCTTCCGTGCGGCTTGACCACACGGGCGATGTTTTTGTACTGGGACCTCAAGGTCCTAGCCCAGAACCTCTACCTCGACAGCAGTGTCGAGGCGAGCGGCCAGTGCACGGGCGAGCGTGCGAATGGCCTTGATGGTACGGCCACGACGGCCGATGACCTTAGCGACGTCATCCTCGGCGACAGAAACCTCAATCGTAGAGGCGTCATCACCATCAATGACCTCAAGGCTCACGGAATCCGGGTCGTCGACGATCTGAACAACGAGATATTCGACGAGATCGGCGATGCGATCTGAGAGCATTGCCTCACCCTCGAGCTGTGCAGCGTCAACCTCAGGCACGATTTACTCCTCGGCGCCCTCAGCGGCCTCAGCGGCAGCCTTAGCGGCCTCGGCCTCTTTGGCGAGCTGCTTCTTGGACTTCTTGACGACGGTCTCGGTCTTCTCGCCCTCGTTGGCGGCCTTGACCAGAGCGGCGACGGCGTCGGTGAGCTGAGCGCCCTTGGACTGCCAGTCGGCGATCTTCTCGAGGTCGAGGTTGATGGTCTTGGGGGCGGTCATCGGGTTGTAGCGGCCAACCTCCTCGATGATACGACCGTCACGCGGGGCGCGGGAATCGGCGACGACGACACGGTAGTACGGACGCTTCTTAGCGCCGTGACGAGCAAGGCGAATCTTGACTGCCAAAGGAAACTCCTCCAACCAAGCAGCTTTAGGCTGCAACTACAAACAAACAGTTGAACATAATACGCCATCGACGCGGGCAGGTGAAGTCCGTGAGACCAACTTCTTCGGTGTAGTCGAGGGCAAATCCATATCTTAGACAAGAATTCGGGATTTGCAAGCACATACACGCACCCCACATGAGCTGCGCGGTATACTCATGACATGGAAAGACGCGAACATACATACGGTTATGAGGATGCCATGAGCGTCACGCCGCCTCCCTGGACGGGTCCGGCGGTGGGCCTCATGGACCTCGATGCGTTTTTTGCGAGCGTGGAGATGCTCGATCATCCCGAATGGCGCGGAAAGCCACTCATCGTGGGCGGAGACGCCGATTCGCGTGGCGTCGTGTCCACGTGTTCGTATGAGGCGCGCCGCTTTGGCGTGCACTCTGCCATGGCCTCGGCCGAGGCGCGGCGCTTGTGCCCGCAAGCCATTTGGACGCACGGGCACTTTGATCGCTACCGCGAGGTGAGCGCGCAGGTCATGGCGATTCTTGCCGAGGAGACGCCGCGCGTTGAGCGCGTATCCATCGACGAAGCCTTTATCGATATCACACCGGGTCGCTTTGCGCCCGAGGACCCACTGCTGGTTGCACGGCGTATAAGCGACCGTGTGGCAGCGCTGGGAGTGACGTGCTCCATTGGCGTGGGCTGCAACAAGACGGTCGCAAAGATCGCAAGCGAGCGGGATAAGCCGTTTGGGCTGACCATCGTGCGCCCCGGAACCGAGCAGCGCTTTTTGGCCGCGCTGCCGGTATCTGCCATGAGCGGCATCGGGCGCTCGGCCGAGGAGCGACTGCGCCGTATGCGCATCTACACGCTCGGCGAGCTGTCACGCGCGCCGGAATCCACCTTGGCCTCTATTTTTGGCGTCAACGGCGAACGTATGCGTCAGCGTGCGCTGGGACTTGAAATCTCCGAAGTCACGAGTCTCGATGAAGAGCGCGAGGTCAAGTCGGTCAGCAATGAACGCACCTTTGCGAAAGATTTGACTGAGCGCGGGGACATCGAAGCGGCGATTGCGCTGCTGGGTGAGTCGGTTGGACGCCGCCTGCGCCGTCAGGGACTGACGGGCGGCACGGTAACGCTCAAGCTTAAGTATTCGTATGGCAGCGGGCGTACGGCACAGCGCCGGCTGCCTCATCCGACCGACGATGAGAACATCTTCGTGGCGGTTGCACTCGAACTGCTCGACAACATCTGGCAGGAAGGCATGCATGTTCGCTTAGCGGGCATCGGCATGAGCGACTTCGACCACCAAGGCGGCATCCAGACCGACCTGTTCTGCGAAGTCGACGACCGCGGAGCCCAATCAAGCGACCGTCGCGACCTCTCGGTCGCTATCGACGCCGTCCGAGACAAGTTCGGCGACACCGCCCTATCTTTCGGCCGCCAATCCCGCTTCAACGATTAACCGCCTTTAGGCAAAAAAGAAAGCCGGGCAGGTGCGGAAAACCGCAACTGCCCGGCGAAATGCGCGAAGCTAGCTAAAAAGCCCCGTATCAAATGAGCTACTAGAGGAGATTGAGGGGGAGCTGGGGGGCGTCACCCCAGAGCTTTTCTAGGCGGTAGAAGTCGCGGGCTTCGGGAGTGAAGACGTGGACGACAACCGAGCCGTAGTCCATGAGCATCCAGGTCTTCTGCTCGCGGCCCTCGATAGAGAACGGGTGCTCACCGCAAGCCACGGCGACCTTCTCCTCGATCTCGTCGACGATAGAATCGACCTGACGGTTATTGGTACCGGTGGCGAGCACAAAGTAGTCGCACACGTCGGAGAGCTCGGTCAGATCGAGCACCTGCACGTCCTCGCCTTTCTTGTCGTAGGCGGCCTGCGCGGCGGCGCGGGCGACATCCTCGGCGGCGACACCGCTCGCGGACAGCGAGGCGGCAGTGCGGTCGGACGTGGCAACGAAGCTCTTGTGCTCCACACCTTCAAGAATCTGCTCGTCGGTCATGGTCTCGTCGGCCATGGAATACCTCTTTCTAGACAGCCCGAGCTAGCGCAGCTGGGCGTAATGGTTGTAAATCGTAATAGCCGTGGGATAAAGATAGCGCCCGGACTGGATCACATAGACCAGACCCTGCGCAAAACAGGAGAAGAACAACTCATCGAGCGAGGACTTCCCCACCATCTTGCGCAGCGCATGGACATAGTCGCCGTGACGGTTAGGCTCGATGGCATCTGCCACAAAGACCACCATATCGAGCGGCGTCATATCGCAGGCACCCACGGTGTGACGGTCGACAGCCTGGAAAACAGCCGGCGACAGCTCGGGGAAAAGCTGCGGAAGCTCATAGGCGGCAACAGGGCCATGCAAAAGCGGCGTCGCGGCGGAAGGAGAGCCGGCAACTTTGATGCCATAGTGAATCGCGCGGGCCACGAGCTCGTCATCGGAAAGCACCTTGTCCCAGTCGTGAATTAAGCCGGCGGCAGCGGCATCAAAGCGGTCAACGCCGTAGACCTCGGCCAGATGAAGTGCGGTCTCGGCAACACCCAACGAATGCACATAGCGCTTGCGCTTATCTTTCATGCGAACATCGAGCAGCTCTTGAATGCGCTTGAGCAGCGCGCGCTCATCGCCCTCAAACTGATCCTCTACCGACAACGTAGCCCCCATCACTCAAAATCTTCTTGACCCAGATCGGCATATAGCCTGCGCTTGCGAATGTAGCCGAGCACAGACTCGCTCGTAAGATAGCGCACGCTCATGCCGCGGGCAACTCGCTTACGAATGTTCGTCGAGCTGATCGCCAGCGCCGGAATCTGAATATAGCGCACATCGAACGGCAGCCCCGACTCTTTGATTCGGGCACGCGCCGTATCGATATCAAAACCCGGTCGCGTCGCCGCAATAAAGGTAGCAAGCTCAGCAATTCGCTCGGCATCATGCCAGGTCACAATATCAATAATCGCGTCGGCGCCCGTAATAAAGTAGAGCTTTACCTGCGGCGGGTAAAAGTCGCGAAGGGCATGAAGCGTATCGGCCGTATAGGTTACGCCCGGACGGTCAATCTCGAACCGGCTCGCCAAAAAGGCCGGGTTCGCGGCGGTGGCGAGGACCGTCATGGCATAACGGTCCTCGGCAGGCGTCACCGGCTTGTCAAGCTTAAAGGCGGGAGAGCCCGCCGGCATAAAGAGCACAGCGTCCAAGTCGAGCGACTCGCGCGCCTGCTCGGCAGTCACCAGGTGCCCGTAATGAATCGGGTCAAAGGTGCCGCCCATAATGCCAAGCCGAAACTCCTTGCCCTCTTTTATGGGTAGCTCGGGCAAACCGATTCCACCGCGCAGCGACATGGCTTACTCGCCCTCCGAGGTCTCGGCATCGTCCGCGGCATCAGCCGCATCGATAGCCTCGACGCCCTCATCCGCAGCATCGGCCACGTCAATGGCCTCAACGGCAACGTCCTCGCCAGCGTCCTCGAGCTCCTCGTACTCCGAGAAGTCCTCAGCGCCCTCAAAGTCAAAGGCACGCTGGCAAATGCGGACCTCGTCGCCCGCACGGCAACCGGCCTTCTCGAGCGCGTCGTCAACACCCATACGCGCAAACTTGTGCTGCAGGTAAATGACGGCTTCCTCGTTTTCCCAGTCGGTCTGGATGACCATGCGCTCGATGGCACGACCGACCACGCGGAAGGCACCGGGCTCCTCCTGGACAATGCGGAAACGCTTCTCGCGCTGCAGACGGCGACGCTCCCACTCCTCGTCGCGCAGATCGACCGGCTCATCAGAGACCGCCAGCTCGGCTCGCAGCTTAGCCACCTGCTCGCCCACGGCAAGCATCAGCGTATTGAGGCCGGCACCCGTAACGGCGGACACGGCAAAGAACATATGCCCGTCGTCGAGCGCCGCACGCTTGAGGTCGGCAATCTTGTCGGCCGTGCCCGGCGCATCGCACTTGTTGGCGACGACGATCTGCGGACGCTCCGAAAGCTCGGCGCCATACTGCTCGAGCTCACGGTTGATGATGCGGTAATCCTCAACCGGGTCGCGATCCTCAAAACCACCCGTCATGTCAACGACATGCATGATCAGGGCCGTGCGCTCGATGTGGCGCAGGAACTGATGGCCCAGACCCTTGCCCTCGCTCGCACCCTCGATCAAACCAGGAACGTCGGCAACGACGTAAGAATACTCACCGGCACGCACCATGCCGAGGTTCGGCACGAGTGTGGTAAACGGATAGTCGGCGATCTTGGGACGGGCGGCACTCATGCGCGCGATAAGCGAGGACTTGCCCACCGAGGGGAAGCCCACGAGTGCGGCATCGGCCATAAGCTTCATCTCAAGCTCAATCCAGTGCTCCTCGGCCGGTTCGCCCAGCTGAGCGAACGCGGGCGCGCGGCGCACCGACGTCACAAAGTGCGTATTGCCCAGGCCACCGGCACCGCCGGGCGCCACGACAACGCGCTCGCCGTCGTGCACCAGGTCGGCAATCTCGAACATCGGGGTCTGCGTCTCGGGATCGAGCTCGCGGACCACGGTGCCCATGGGGACCTTCAAAATGAGGTCCTCGCCGCTCTTGCCGTTGCGGCGGGCGCCCTGACCGTGCGTTCCGCGCTCGGCACGAAAGTGATGCTTAAAGCGGTAATCGATCAACGAAGACAGCTGAGCATCGGCCTGGATGACGACATTGCCGCCACGACCGCCGTCGCCGCCATCGGGGCCGCCCTTGGGGACAAATGCCTCGCGCCTAAACGACATGCATCCGGCTCCGCCGTCGCCGCCGCACACGTTAATGCGGCTGATATCGGTGAACTGTGACAACAGAATCGCCTCCTACAAAAAGAGGGAGACCCTTGAATCCTAAAACTCAAGTGCCTCCCACATATGTGCTCTATGAAGGGTGAATTACGCGTTCGCGAGCGGGCGTACGCTGACCCTGTGCTTGATACCCTTGTGGAACTCAACGGTACCGTCGACCAGCGCGAACAGCGTGTCGTCCTTGCCACGGCCAACGTTCTCACCCGGGTGGATGTGAGTGCCGTGCTGACGGACGAGAATCGTGCCCGTGGTTACCGTCTGGCCGGCATAGCGCTTCGTGCCAAGGCGCTGACCGCGGGAGTCACGGCCATTACGGGAGGAACCGAGTCCTTTTTTGTGTGCCATTGTGTATACCTACTCTTTCGTTACGAGTGTAATCTACTCGGCGACGGGAGCCTCGGCAACAGCCTCGGCCTCTGCCTTGACAGCCTTCTTGGCGCGGGACGTAGCCTGGACCTTCACGATCTTCAGCTTGGTGAGCTGCTGACGGTGACCCTTCAGACGACGATAGCGCTTACGCTTGTGGAACTTGAAGACCAGCTGCTTCTCGCCCTTGAACTGCTCAACGATCTGAGCGGTAACCTTGGCCTTGGCCAGCTTGTCGGGATCGGTGACGATCTTCTTACCATCGTTGAGGAAGATGACCGGCAGGGTGACCTTGTCGCCCTCATTGCCCTCGATCTTCTCGACGGTGATGACATCGTCGGTGGCGACCTTGTACTGCTTGCCGCCCGTGTTAACGATTGCGTACATGTTTACTTGCCCTTCATGCATCAGTTAGTGCAACAGCCGAATATAGTAGCAGGCGAAAATACCCCCGTCAACGAGTATGTGGAGCAAATCCACAAGTTCGCACAGGTATGGGGCTGACGAGTCGGCCCTCGTCGTCCTCGCATGCTTGATTCTGACGCTCGACATCGTAGGAGCAGATGGTCACGAGGTCTTGCATACCGGTGGAAACAATAGGTGCATCCACGCCCGGGGTCAAGCCCTGCAACAAAACATCAGCAGCGGAAAGCAAAATTTCCGGACGCATGGAGCCCTCGTTGTCGGCATGGGTGTCGAGCATGAGCACCAAATGGTCCGGGCGCTCCCCTGCCGTGAGCTCATAGCCCACGAGCGTGTGATCCAAATCCAAGCGCTTGCTCTTTTTGCCGCGCGCGTAGTCGATGCCATGGTCCGCGCGCAGCATGTCAATCGCAGCGCGCACCTCGTCGGCGCTTACGGGCGCCTCGGGATCCAAGTGCAGGTCGATGCGATACGACAGACGCGTGAGCTGCGCCGTCAACGCCGGCGTGCGCACGTCGATGTACGCCGCCTCGATGGGCGCCAGATCGGCCGGAGACGCCGCAGCCAGGCGCCCAAACGCCTCGTCGAGCGCCACGAACTCGGTCATAAACAGGTCATACCACTCGCAGGTCGACGACGTACCCACCGGTAGCGCCGAAGAGAAGCCCACGCGCATGTGCGGAGAGAAGCCCTGCGTGACGGCATAGGGAAGTCCCGCGCGGCGCACGATGCGCTCAATGGTATGGATTACTTCGAGATGGCCCAGGTACTTAAGGCGATCGCGCTTGCCATAGCGAACACGAAGCCTAAAGAGCGTGGGGGTGTCGGTCAGGCGCTCACTCATGCGCGATCACCCATCAATACATTCTTGGCGTGAAGCGTGGGGCAGATTCCGCAGCCGGTGCACGACGTGCGGGTGCAGTCGGGAGTCGTGACGCCCTCGAGTGAGCGACGGTACTCGCGCTCGAGGAAGCCGCGCGTGCAGCCGGGGCTCACATGCTCCCACGGCAGGCGCCAGTCCAACTCGTAGGGCAGGTGCACGAGCTCATTGAGGTCGATGCCGTTTTTGGCAGCAGCCTCCTTCCAGTTATCGAGCGAGAAATGCTCTACCCAGGCGTCAAAGCGAGAGCCCGCGCGCCAAGCATCGATGATGACGGGCGTCATGTCACGACCGGCGCGGGACAGCGCGGCCTCGATGAGCGAAGTCTCGGCATCGTGGTAATGCACGCGGACGGCACGGTTGCGAACGCTCGTGATAAGCAACTTCTGGCGACGCTTGACGTCGTCGTAGTCGAGCTGCGGGCACCACTGGAACGGCGTGGCAGCCTTGGGGATAAAGACCGAAACCGAGATGGACACCGAGATCGAGCCGCGACGAGCCTTGGGCACCACGGAACGACCAAGCTCCAGCACGTGATCGGCCAGATTGGCGATGGCCACGATGTCCTCGTCGCGCTCGCCGGGAAGGCCCATCATAAAGTAGAGCTTCATGCGGTTCCAGCCGGCCTCGAAGGCCGCCTTGGCCGCACGGTCCAGGTCCTCCTCGGTCACGTTCTTGTTAATGATGTCGCGCATGCGCTGGCTGCCGGCCTCGGGCGCGAACGTCAGGCCGCCCTTCTTTTCGCCGGCGACCGACTCGGCCATATCCACGCCAAACGAATCCAAGCGCTGCGACGGAATAGACACGCGAATACCCGTATCCTCCAGGCGACGGTTGAGCCTGCCGAGCACGTCACGAATGCAGGAGTGGTCGGTCGTGGAGAGCGAGGTCAGCGACACCTCGTCATAGCCGGTCTTTTCCAGACCCTGAATCACCGACGAGACGATCTGGTCGGCCGAACGCTCGCGCACCGGGCGATACGTCATGCCGGCCTGGCAAAAACGACAGCCGCGAGCGCAGCCGCGCAGAATCTCGATAGACAGGCGGTCGTGAACCAGCTGCGCATAGGGCACGCACGACTGCGACAGCGGATTCGTGGCGCCGAAATCCTCGACGACGCGCTTGTAGACCACGGCCGGAGCATCCTTGCCCTCGCGCGGCACGGTGTAGCCATGCGGCGAGCAGGGCTCGTCGTGACGAATCTCATAGAGCGACGGCACGTAGTTGCCGGCAATGGATGCAAGCTGCTCAACAATCTGCGCGCGCGGGACTCCTTCGTCGCGCAGGCGCCGATGCAGCTGGCAGGTCTCGAGCAGCGATTCCTCGCCCTCGCCGATGAGGATGGCATCGAAGAAGGCCGCGTACGGCTCGGGGTTGTACACCGAGGGGCCGCCGGCGATGATGATGGGGTCGTCTTCACCTCGGTCGGCCGCTAACAGCGGAATGCCAGCGAGATCGAGTGCCTCGAGGAAGTTCGTCACCGCCATCTCGTGCGGCACATGCAGACCGACGATATCAAACGAAGCAACGGGGGCAGCACCTTCGAGCGACAGCAGCGGAATGCTCGCCTCGCGCATGGCATCACCCATATCGGGCCACGGCACATAGCCACGCTCGCAGGAGATGCCCTCGGCCTGGTTAAGGATGTTGTAGAGGATGGCGATGCCCTGGTTGGGCAAACCAACCTCGTACACATCCGGGTAGATCAGGCAGCAACGGTAGTCGGCATCGGCCTTGGAAAGCGTGCCCCACTCGTGATCGATATAGCGGCTCGGCTTTTCGACCTTGGCGAGCAGCGGCTCAATTAAATGAAAGCAGTCTTGATACGGAACGCGCAACAGAAAACCCCTAAGCAGCGAGATCGGATGCGTCTTGGTAGGACGCCATAGGACGGGTAGCGCCCGCGACCGTGGTCACCAGATCGCGAACGCGGGAGAACGTGGCAGTGACCACCTCGTTGGCACGGCTGTAGTCGACATCGCGCTCGTAGAGCGAAACAAGCGCACGGCCCATGCCATAGGTGCCCGCGGCAGCAGTGAGCGCCTTAACGGCAAACCCAATATGCGGCGTCTGCTTGACGAGCGCGCGGGTGACCGCGCGGATCACAAGACCGCCGGCAAGCACGCCCGCGACCTCGTAGCCGCGCTCAGGCTTAATGCCGCGTCCAAAGACGGCAGCGAGCTCAAAGAGCATGCCCACCTGCGCCAGCGCCATAACGGGATAATCGGCGCCCGGCAAAAACACCAGCGCACCGGTCGCCATATTGGTGAGCGCGCACGAGGTGATGATACGATTAGCTGCCGCGATGCGCATAAAGGCAAAGTTCGCCGCAAAAGCCGTCTCCTTGTCCGTACGATCGAGAATCCAGCGGGCAAGCGTCTCGAGCAGATACGTCTTATCGGTTGCCGCCACCACGCCGAGCATGGGCGTGGACTCCTCGATAAACGGCACCTCCACAGCAGACTCGGCAAGCACGCACACGGGCGCGCCGGCGATCACGAGCTCCTGCACGGCACTCTCCAGGCGGTCGGAACCACACGAGAGCACCAGTACCACATCGGTATCGGTCTTTGGAGCAATTCGCTCCTCCCCCAGACGCTCGACGCGCACAATGCCCGAGGTCGTCTGCGGCACAAAGGCGTCACGCACCGTCTCAGCAAGAAAGCGCGAGGCGGACGAATCCAGATAGACCGAGACGCGCACCGGCGTATCGGAATCCTTCTTAACGGACGCGCCCATCTTAAAAGCGCGGGTCAGCTTATCTACGGGAATTTTCATAGCAAACCCCTCCAGCGGTTACGCGGCGCCCGAACGATGCCGCCATATGGATTGTACGATACCCACCGTCAGCAGCTGAATCATCATCGAAGACGAACCGAAGCTAATAAACGGTAGCGGAATACCGGTAATCGGCATCATGCCGATGCACATGCCGATGTTTTCGAAGGTCTGGAACGCCCACATGCCAACGATGCCCACACACGATAGGCGCAAGAACAGCGACTCACACTTAAAGGCGACGCGAATCGTCGAAAAGATCAGCAGCACGTAGAGGCATAGGAGCAAAAAGGAACCGCAAAAGCCAAAGGTCTCGGACAGGAAGGCGAAGACGAAGTCGGTGTGGAACTCAGGCAGAAAGCCGCCGGCCGACTGCGTCGCATGGCCCAAACCCTTACCAAAGAAGCCACCCGAGCCAACGGCGATAAGCGACTGCTGCAGGTTGTAGGCATCGTCCGAATCGGCATTATCGGGGTCGATAAAGACCGTCAGGCGGTTCATCTGATACTGCTTGATGAGCACATCGTGGCCGAGCAACGAATCAAAGACCGAATCGAGCGCCAGGACGAGGGCCACCAGGCCCACGAGCAGGGCCAGGGTCGACAGCACCCATTCGCGGCGTGCACCGCTCATGCAGATGACGATGGCGCCCGAGACCAGCACGACCAGGCCCGAGCCCAGGTCGCCCATGGCGACGACGGCCAAAAACGGAATGGACAGCATGCCGCAGAGCTTGACGTAGTCGCGAACGGTATCGATGCGGCCGTTATACTGCGAGCCAAGCGTGGCGATAAAGAAGATGGTGATGAGCTTGGCAAGCTCAACCGGCTGGAATGTCAAGCCGATACCGGGAATCTTGATCCAGCCCGTCATGCCCAGACCGCCCGTATAGGACAGGCCCGGAATCTTGGGCGAGAAGATCACAATAAGGTCAATGACGAGCAGCGCCGTCGAGAAGTTAGAGATGCCGCGCAGATCGGTCCGCCAGACGAGCACCGCAAGCACCGCGCCAATGCCAATGCCCAGCAGGTGGCGCGAGAATGAGGCGTCGGCCTTAAACTGTGACGCCGACCAAATAATGATGGCACCGTAGGCGACGAGCGCCACTGTGGCCACGAGCACACCGATATGCACCTTTTGGCGAAACGTGCCGCGCGAGGCCGAAAGTTGCTTGTTGACACGGTCCAGGCTGCTGCGAGAGCCGGTCTTGGTTGAACGGAACAGATCCGCCGGAGAAAAAACCATCGCAACCTCCTATCGAACCGAAGAATCGCCCGAGGCCGAAGAGGTATCGGGCTCGTCATAAATCACGCCGAGCACATCGCGCACGACATGCATCGCGGTATCTGAGCCACCGCCGCCCTGCTCCAGGACAGTAGCGATGACATACTTGGGATCATCGGCCGGCGCATAGGCGCAAAACCACGCGTATTCGTCCTCGCCGCTTTTCTCGCCCGTGCCCGACTTGCCGTACACCTGCGGCGTCAGGGTGCCAAAGTGAGCCGCCAAGGACGTCGATGCCGTGTAAATCACGTCGTGCATGCCGTTGCGAACAAGAGCCAAATCCGAATCGCTGTTGATCTTGGCCTCCAGGCGCTTCTTCTTGCCCTTGCCGTTGTACTTATAGGCATCGCCGTCGCCATCGCGCGACACGGCAGACAAAAACACGTGAGGCACGTACTGTTTGCCGCCGTTGGCAAGGCCCATGTAGGCGCATGCCATCTGCAGAGGCGTCACCAAAATGTCGCCCTGGCCGATGGCGATGTTGGTCATATCGCCGGCATTCCACTTGCGGTCTTCGGCAGAGGCGTCGGTAAAGTACGACTCTTTCCACTCGGCATCGGGAATACGGCCCGCGCCCTCACTCGGCAGATCGATACCGCAGGTCTTGCCTAGGCCCCAGCGACGAAAGACCTCCTGCAGCCCCTCGGAATGTTGCTCGTCATAAAAGAACGCCTTGCCCATGTCGTAGAAGACGGGGTCGCACGAGTTGGCGATACCCGACTGCAGCGTCATGGTGCCGTGGCCAGACGTCAACCAGCAGCGCTTGCCCCAAGCCCTGCCCAAGCCCGTCCAATAGCCCGTGCAGTTGGTTGTCTGTGTTGAAGTGTAGGTTCCAAACTCAAGACCGGCCAGTGCCGAAAGCGGCTTGATGGTCGAGGCCGACATGTACTGTCCGCTAATGGCGCGGTTGAGCAGCGGGTGCGAACCCTTGTCATCATTGAGCTCGGTCCACACGTCATTTGAGACGCCGCCGATAAAGACGGAAGGATCGAACTTGGGCTCGCTCGCCATGCCCAGGATCTCACCATTGTTGGGATCGAGACACACCACAGCGCCGTTGCCGGCATTGCTGTAGCCAGTGGTCTTGGCAAGCTCGATGGCGCTCGCCAGCGCCGTCTCACAGGCCTGTTGAATCTTAAGGTCGAGCGTGAGCTTAATGTCGGAGCCGGCCTTGGCGGGCACGGCGCCGGCCTGACCGGTCACATTGCCCGAGGCATCGACCTTGACGGTCTGCTCGCCACGAATACCCTGCAGCAGGTTTTCGTAGTAGCTCTCAACACCCGCCTGGCCCACGATATCGCCCGACTGGTACGTAATCCGGCCAGCAGAAGCATCATCATCGCCAGAGGTTTTCTTATTCTGGGCCTCGAGCTGCTCGGAGGTAATGGTGCCGGTATAGCCCAAGATATGGCATGCCGTCTCGCCATATGGATACTGGCGCTCGGTACGCTCGGCAATCTTGACGCCCGGGAACTCGCCGGCGTGCTCCTGAATATAGGCAACCGTGGAGCGCCGGACGTCCGTCGCGATGGTATGCAGGCTCTGAGCACCCTCGGAATTGTCCTGAATATTGCGCAGCACCGCCACGTAGGGCATACCGAGCACGTTGGCAAGATGGCGAACCAGAACCTCATCCTCGGCAAGGTCGCGGTAGGCCACGACAGCAAGTGAGGGACGGTTCTGGACAAGTGCCACGCCATTGCGGTCGAGGATGCGGCCGCGCACAGCGGGTGTGGTAACGGTGCGCGTCTGATTGCTATTAGCCTGCTTTTCGTAATAGTCCGACGAGACCATCTGCATGCCCCACAGCTTGACGGCAAGCGCCGCGAACATCGCGCCCACACCCGTGGTGAGGATGGAGAAGCGGCCCTTAAAGGCGGTCGCCGCGGTATTGCCCTCGCCCTCGGTGGCGCGCGGGGCCGTTCCATGCTGCGTATCGTAGGTAAAACGAGAATCGCCGCGACGCATGATGACCAGCGCGACCACGATGGCCACTACCAGCACGATACCGGCGATAATAACCGTCATCTGGGAAGACATCTACAGGCCTCCCCTATTTGAGCTTACGGGTCTTGGGCTTAAAGCGCATGCCCGTCTGGCGTCCGCCACGTGCGGAGAATCCATAACCGGACTGCGGCACGACGCCGGACATCAAAAACGGAATGGCAACCAGACCCGTCAGGATCGAAGACGGCAGCGCATGGCCGAAGATCGCCACGACAAAGCTCGTCTCCAAACCCATAAACAGCAAGATGATGCTGTAGATCACATTAATGACGAACGCGAAGGCGCCCACAGTGATGCCGCGCGCACTCGGGGTACCGCCCGTCTGACCGGCAGCGCTATGCACCAGGGCAAAAGAACCCACGGTCAGCAGGAGCGACATAACGCCCACCGGCACGGCAGCGGAAAGGTCATAGAACAAGCCGCTGCAAAAACCGCACACGACGGCACGGGTCGGGTCGCCCGAGAACACGCTTAGGCACACCAGGATAATCATAAAGTTGACGCGACCGCCCGCAATGGAGATCTGCGGTGCCAGGCCTGCCTGCAGCAGCACGCACACAATGGCGGCGATTACAAACGTGCGGGAGCTCATCCCCTGCTCGTGTAGATCCATGGACATGCCCCCTATTCGCTCGAGCCGGAATCGGTCGTCTCGGACGTGTCGGAACTGTCATCCGGGCTCTCGTCCTTCGTCTTGGTCGCAGCATCGCGCGACGTTCCCTGCGGCGTGCTGTTGGCCGTGTTCACGTCCTCATCCGAGGCCGACTGTTCGTCGGTCAGCGAGGTAATGACCAGCACTTCCTCGTTGTTCTCGGCCGTCGTCTGGGCGCGCACCACAATGGTGTAGTACACGTCGTTAGCCGATTTCTCAACAGACGAGACGGTGCCGAGCGGTAGACCCTTGGGGAACACACCGCCAATGCCCGAGGTCACGATGATGTCGCCAACCTTAACGTCGGAATCGACGCTCACGTACTCAAGACGCAGCGTGCCGTCAGCCTGACCCTGCAGCATGCCCTGGGCGCGCGTGTCCTGCACCATAGCGGACACGCCCGAGTTCTCATCGCCAATCAGGCGCACGGTGGACGTCTTGGCCGAGACCTCGATAATCTGGCCTATGACACCGGCAGAACTCGTCACAGGCATGTTGATGGTAAGACCGTCGGCAGAACCCTTATCGATGGTGACGGTCGAGGTCCAGGCATCGCCCGAAGCGCCGACGATACGAGCTGCGGTTGATTTGAGGTTGTAGGTCGACTGCAGGCCGACCAGCCCCTCCAGTCGCTCGGCGGTCTTTTGAGCCTCGGAGAGCTCGGCAACCTTAGAGGTCAGTTCCTCGTTTTGCTTCTTAAGCTCGTCAAGCGTGTCCTGCGACGCCGTAAGGTTAGAGAACACGTTACCGATCGCATTGAAGGGAGCCGCCACAGCCGAGCCCACAAAGCGCACCGGCGAGGTAATCGTCGTCACGCCCGAGCGCACGGCATGAATCGGTCCTGCCTCGCCCTCGCGGATGTAAAACGTGAGCAGCAACACCGAAATCAGGCTGAAAACAATCAACGGGCGCATACCCGTTGATTGTCGCTTGGTATTCAGATTTGTGGAGAAACCCGAAGATCGTGCCAAATGGAATCCACCTTTTGGAAATTAAGCATTGGTCTGGACGAAGCCGCCATCAAACGCATTGGCCTCGAGCACGCGGGCACAGCCGTTAACAACGTTATCGAGCGCCGTGGGGCTGACGTTGACCGAAACGCCGGTCTCATCGCGCAGGCGCACATCGAGACCGCGCAGCAGCGCGCCGCCACCGGTCAGCAAAATGCCATAGTACATAAGGTCCGAGGCAAGATCGGGAGGCGTAGCGTCGAGTGCGTCCTTGACGGCCTTGGCCATCTCGTCGAGCGGCTTGTTGAGTGCGCGACGAATCTCCTCGCTCTCGATGCGCACGGTCTTGGGCAGACCGGTGATCACGTCGCGGCCGTTGACCTCGACGTCGAGCTCATCCTTGAGCGGCACGGCGGAGCCGACCTTGATCTTGATGTCCTCTGCCGTACGCTCGCCGATGGCCAGGTTGTAGGCATCACGAACGTGCGTGAGGATGGCCTGATCGAACTCGTCGCCGGCAATACGGATGGACTGCGAGACGACGATGCCGCCCATAGCGATAACGGCAACCTCGGTGGTACCGCCACCGATGTCGATGACCATGGAGCCGGTGGGTTCCTCGACGGGCAGGTCGGCGCCGATGGCAGCCGCCATGGGCTCTTCGATCAGATAGGCCTGGCGGGCACCGGCCTGGATCGTGGCCTCAAAGACAGCGCGCTTCTCGACCGACGTGACACCGGAGGGAACGCAGACGACAACACGCGGACGCGGAGTCCACGGATAGCGCTTCTCGGACGCCTTGTCGATAAAGTAGCGAAGCATGGCCTCGGTAACATCAAAGTCGGCGATGACGCCGTCCTTCAGGGGACGAACGGCCACGATGTTGCCGGGCGTACGGCCGAGCATGCGCTTTGCCTCGATACCGACCGCCAAGATGCGCTCGTCGTTCTTGTCGATGGCGACAACAGAGGGCTCGCGAATGACGATGCCCTTGCCGCGCACGGAGACAAGCGTATTGGCGGTGCCGAGGTCGATGGCAAGATCGCCCGCATAGCTACCGAAGAACATATCCATCAAAGAAAACAACGCAACTCCTGATGTGTTGGATGATTGCTGGAAAACTACTAGCTCATCATACTAGCGCAAGCCCGGCGCCTCACTTGCGGTGAAGCGCCGGGCAAAGCTAAATCCCATAAGGTCACTACTGGTTGTCAGCAGCCGAGAAATCCATATCAAGCGAAGAAACGGCCCAGCCGATATGGTTGTCGGAGCGCACGAATTTGACGGTGTACTCCTGCTCGCCGCCCTTGGACAGCGATGCCTTCACCTTGGCGGTCGTCTCGGTCATGGACTGATCCATGCCCTCGACGGACACGGTGGCACCCTGCGGAATCGAGGAGATGATCATCGACTTAGCGTCCTCGGACAGGCTCGAGGCCAGGCAAGACTCGGCCTTTGCGGCGTCACCGTCGCCGGCAGCCTGGAACAGATCGGTAACGACAGACTCCTGAGACGGGAAGCCAAAGCCGCGCGTGTAGGCAAAGCCCAGACCGCCCGCGGCGATCAAAATAAGCAGAAGCAGAACGATGAAGACTTTAAGACCCGTATGGCGATGGCGACGACGGACCTTGGCCTGCTTACGATCCTGACGGTCCTGCTGGACCATCTCGGACTCGGACAGCGTAAAGAAGCCGGTGTCCGAGGGATCGGGCATAAACTGACCGGTCGCGCCCGTAGGATCGAGAGGATCGACGGCAGGAGCGTCCATCGCGGGCGCCGGAGCCGTGGCCATAGCCGTCTGGGCAGACAGCGCGGCAAGCGAATCGTGCACGCGGGCAAGCTCATCGGCCTGCTCGGAGGTGAGCTGGTAGATGCCATCGGCAGTAGCGGCGTTAAAGGCATCGAGTGCGTCGGAGGGGCGGCCGGCGGCAGAAAGCGCCTGACCCATGCCGGCGTTGAGCGCACGCGTGTCGTCGCGGGGGCCGGCAAAGTCGATAGCCGTGCGGTAAGTCTCCACGGCATCCGCCGGACGGCCGAGCTTAATGAAGCAACGACCGAGCTCGCCGAGCGCGGCGGCAGGAGCCGGATTGGTGCCGTCGATGGCAGCCTGACGGAAGGCGGTTCCCGCGTTGGCATAGTCGCCCGACTGGAACAGCGCATTGCCCAGGCCCAGATAGGCCTTGAACGGCGTGGCATAGGAAGCATCCTGCGTAGCAGCAGAGAACGCCTGAGCGGCCGTCGTGTAGTCGCCCACGGCGGCAAGCGCCTTGCCGCGGTTGGTGAGCAGCGCGCCGCGCTTGCCGTAGGTGCCGTCGTTGAGGGCGGCGGCATAGGCCTCGGCGGCCTCGGCATACATGCCCAGGTGCATCAAGGCGTTGCCACGAAGGTGATCGGCCTCGCCCATAATCTCATCGGGAGTCTTTGCCGCCCCAAGCATCTGGGCTGCAGCGGAAAAATCACCCGCGCGGTAAGCGGCGCGGCCCTGTTGGATCAGCTGGCTATTCAAGGAAGTCCCCTTTACTCGTGAACGATCTCGACATGGACGATCTCGTCGCCGGCACGCAGCTGCGAAATCACATCGAGACCCTCGACCGTGGTACCAAAGACGGTGTAACCGGAATCGAGGTTATGCTGGGCACCCAGGCAGAAGTAGAACTGCGAACCCGCGGAATCGGGGTCCATGGAGCGTGCCATGGCAAGGGCGCCATCGACATGGCTGTTGCGCGGATTGGTGGCAAACTCGCCCTTGATGCAGTAGCCGGGGCCACCGGTACCGGGCATGCCGTCGGGGCCCTCAAGACCGGCGGCGACGTCGGCGCCGGACATGTCGCGGGTATTGGGGTCGCCACCTTGGATAACAAAACCGGGCACATAGCGATGGAACTTAAGGCCATCATAGAAACCCATCGTGGAAAGCTCGCAGAAGTTCGCGACATGAATGGGAGCGCCCTCGCCGTCAAACTTGACCTTGATGGTACCCTTCGACGTCTCGATTACGGCGCACTCGTCGCCGACAAGCTGATACTCGGGCGTGTAGAGCTCTTTCTTAAAACCAAACATGTGGTTCCTTCCTCGTGCGTTTAAAGCATATTTGTACGAATTGTAGCAATAAGCACGGGCTTACATCAATTGCGCACGTAGGTTATGCCGACTATGGCGAACTAATTTTAGGAACGCTGCTGCGGCTTCCAGGAACCCACATTGGCGTCGTACTGGTTCAGCGCGCTGTTGCCGCCCTGCGCGATGGGCGCCAGGATCTCGCTTTGGTGGGAACTCATCGACTCGCCATCGGGAATGGCCAGCGAGATATCCCAGCTCTGGCAGATCACGTCGACGCGCTCATACATCCACTCGGCAAGCTGCTTTAAGTGGGCGATGTCATCCGCATAGACCGTATCGTCCTGTACTTTCAGGTTGTTAAGCTCATCTTGCGTCTTTTTGATCTGATCACGCAGGGCGTAGGCACTCTGCGACAGCTCCTGACGGGTGGACAGCGGCGTTCGGAGATAGCCGTTGTTAAAGGAATCGATGACCTCGCCGATCTGATCCTCGTCAGCATAGGACACGATGGTCTGATACAGACCGTCGAGCCTGGTATAGAGCTGATCATCGGTGAGCACGGTTTCTTCCTGGACCACCTCGGCAGAATCGTCCTGCTTGGTATCGTCCTCAGTGGCCTCGCCCTTTTGACGCGTGGGGAAGGTCGTCTGCGCGGCCTGGCCAAACTGGTCGTAGAAGCCAGGCATGACACCCATAGGATCGGCCGTCACGAACCAATAGGCACCGCCGCAAACGACGGCAAGGACCGCGATGATAATGAGCGGCTTGGGGATATGACGCTTGTGCTTGTGATAGGCGTCCTCGTCGGGATGCACCTTGCGCTTGGGTTTTTGAGCATCGTCATGCAGGGAAACGGGCGTGGGAATATCGACCTTGGGGATACCGAAATCCATATCGAAAGCTGGCAGCACGCAGGTCTCATTGGGGTCGGCGGCGTCCGAAAGCACCGCAGCGGCAGAGGCCGGCGCATGCGGCACCTCGGTATCGATCTGCTCTTGCGTTAGGCGCGGAAAGCCCGCCGTGCGGCCCGCTGCCAGGTCGGATGCTGCCGCATCCTCGGAGAGGATACCCGGAGCGGGGCGTCCGCATTTGGGGCACGTACGATCATGCGGAGAAAGACGGGCACCGCAGCCCTCACAGAACACGAATTCGGTGTGCTCGGGACCATCGCCCGGACCCACATAGGCGTTGCAGTAGGGGCAGAACGAGGCGCCGTCCTCGATAGTCTTAAGGCAATGCGGGCAGATCACGGCATCCTCTTTTCGAAGCAATTCAAATAATCGAGGTTAGAGCATAACATCGCCACGGCCCTACAGGAGCAAGGCACCAATTCAACATCGCCAGGGCGCGTAGTTACTTCTTCTTTTTGCTCGGCATCGAGACTTTGATGCCTTGGGCGGACTTGGTTACGCGAGAGCGCTTGGCTCCGCTACCCTTCTTTTTCTTGGGCTGGGCCTGGGCCACGCCCTCGAGTGCGCGGGCCTCGGCCTCGCGAGCGGTGCGATCTTCGCGGCGCTGCGCCATGTCGGCGGCGACGCGCTTGGCAAAACGCTCGGCCGTCGAACCCGTCGAGCTCACCTTGCCGCCACCGCGACCCAGGTGGACGCGCACACCGCGGCCAAAACCAGTTGCGGCATGACGACGACGCGGCTTGAGCGAATCCATCATCGTGGCGAGCTTAAAGAACACCGAGCAGGTAAAGACCACGATGACAGCCAAGATTACCATCTGGCCCATCGACAGGTTGGCAATAGACAGCAGCTCCGGGAATCCGATAACGCCCACCAGGATGCCGGCGACAACAAACACGAAGAGCACCACACGTAAGGGCGTGAGAGGCTGCGAGATGCGCCAGATCAGGCTGACGCTCGCCGCGCACGACGAAAGCAGGCACATCGTAGACAGCGTGAGCTGGCTAAAGCCAAACACGCGCGCCACAAAGATATCGAGCGCCGCGGCCAAAATGACCGCAATCGACGCCGGCAGTGCCCGCTTGAGCACGTTCGTCAGGAACGACCCCTTCACGCGAGCATTGTTGGGCTCCAGGCCCAACACAAAGCCCGGCGCGCCGATGCAGAAGAAGTTGATGAGCGTCATCTGAATCGGCTCGAAAGGGTACGGCGGCAGCGCGATGCACAGCGCCGCCAGGCCCATCGAGAACAGCGTCTTAGTCAGGAACAGCGAAGCCGAACGCTGCAGGTTGTTGATGGAGCGACGGCCCTCGGCCACCACGGCGGGCATCGAGGCAAAGTCGTTGTCGACGAGCACGATCTCGGCCACGTTACGCGCGGCATCGGAGCCGGCCGCCATGGCCACGGAGCAGTCGGCCTCCTTGAGCGCCAGCACGTCGTTGACGCCGTCGCCTGTCATGGCCACGGTGTGCTCGCGGCGCTTGAGCGCCTGCACGAGCTCGCGCTTCTGCTGCGGGGTCACACGACCAAAGACATGGTAGCGGTCCACTGCGGCATCGAGCTTGGCCGGCGTATCGAGCGTCGTGGCGTCCACATAAGCGTCCGCCCCCGGCACGCCCACCACGCGCGCGATCGACGACACCGTACGCGGGTCGTCGCCACTGATCACGTTGAGCGTCACGCCCTGCTCGTTAAAGTAGCCGATGGTCTCGGCCGCCGAGGTACGAATCTCGTCGCGGATGGTCACAAAGCCCACGGGCTCGGCCTCGCCCACCATTTCGCCATCGGGCGTAAAGCCGTCCACGCGCGCCACCACGAGCACGCGGCAGGTATCGGCAAGCTCGGCGACACGGTTCTCGACCTGGGCAAACGCACGATCAGAGAGCACAAACTGCGCCGCACCCATCACATAGGAGCCCTGTGCAAACGACGCGCCGCTCCACTTTTTGGAAGACGAGAACGGAATGACCGACAGCGGCTCGGACACCTCGACCGGACGGTCGGCGTAATAGTTGAGCAGCGCCTGACAGGTCTCGTTGGCATCGGCCGAGGTCGCACGCGCCACGTTAGCCAGCGCAAAATCGAGCACCGTGGTATCGACGGGAACGGCGGCGTCGCCCTCCCCCGCACCCATACCCTCGACCGGCAGCGGATACGTACCCTCGACCTCCATGCGACCCGACGTGATGGTGCCCGTCTTGTCCAGGCACAGCACGTCGACGCGAGCGAGCGTCTCGATGCAGTAAAGCTGCTGCGCCAGCACCTTGCGGCGGGCCAAGCGCACCGTGGCGATGGCGAGCACCGACGAGGTCAGAAGCACCAGGCCTTGCGGGATCATGCCCAGCAGGGCGCCCACCGTGGACAGCAGCGCCGACGAGGGCACGCGGCCGGCCAGCAGCTCGGAGAAGCACCACGAAAGCGCGCTATCGCCCGGGGTTCCCGCGGCATCCCACAGCTCGCTCACACTCGAGGCAAACAACGCCAAACCGAGCGGGATCATGATGATGCTCGCAAAGCGCACGATGGCGTTAAGCGCGTTCATGATCTCGGAATTGACCTTTTTGACGTACTTGGCCTCGTTATTAATTTTGGCCACGTAGTTGTCGGCGCCGACATGGATCACGCGGGCGCGCAGCAGGCCCGAGTCGATAAAGCTGCCGCTCATGAGCTCGGAACCGGGCTGTTTCTTAATAAGGTCGCTCTCGCCCGTCAGCAGACTCTCGTTCACGAGCGCCTCGCCCGAAACCACCACGGCGTCAGCGGGAATCTGGTCGCCGCGCCCCAGGCGGATGATGTCGTCGAGCACGATCTGGTCCAGGTCGAGCTCCACCTCGGAGCCGTCACGCACCGCGATGGCCTTCTTGGAGGTCAGCAGCGTGAGCTTATCGACCATCTTCTTGGAACGCATGGCCTGAATGACGCCAATAGCGGTATTGAGGAACACCACGAACAGGAACGTCAAATTCTTAAACGAACCGGTCAAAATGACCAGGAACGCCAAGATCACGTTGATCAAATTGAACAGCGTGCAGAGGTTCTCGATGATGAGCTCTTTGACCGACTTGGTCTTGAGCTCCATGTTGCGGTTGATCTTACCGGCGGCGATGCGCTCCTCGACCTCGGCGGTCGAGAGTCCGCGCTCGATATCCGTTGCTGCCATACCACGTCCCATCACGTCGCGTCGGTATAAGAAAAACCGCCCGGACCATGCGAGGTTCGGACGGTCTCACGTTCGATGGTGCCCCATGTTGGATTCGAACCAACGGCCTTCTGCTCCGGAGGCAGACGCTCTAATCCCCTGAGCTAATAGGGCCAACGTTTGGCATTATACCCAAGTGCACCACGGGCTATCAAAATAAAAGAAAAAGCTTTGCAATTCCGAGGAAGACGCGGCTCAACGGCCCACTTTAGAAGGCAAAAGCGAGTCGGATAGTATAAACTCTCATGCACCATATGTACACGGCTCGCGATGCGGGCCGTTTTTGCAAGGGTTATCCATCGAGGTGAGAGGCACACCATGATTGCAATTTTAAAAGAGAGCGCCAGCGACGAGGCCGTCAGCCATATCGTCAGCTGGATTGAGAAAAAGGGCCTGAAGACCGATGTCTCGCGCGGCGAGAATGAGACGATCATCGGCCTGGTGGGCGATACGACCAAGATCGACCCGTTCCTGCTCGAGTCCATGGATGTCGTCGAGCGCGTGCAGCGCGTCTCCGAGCCGTTCAAGCGCGCCAACCGCAAGTTCCACCCCGAGGACTCCGTCATCGACTGCGGCCACGGCGTCAAGATCGGCGGCGATCAGTTCCAGGTCATCGCCGGCCCGTGCTCCGTCGAGGGCGAGAACCTCATCCGCATCGCCCGCCGCGTGAAGGCCGCCGGTGCCACGATGCTGCGCGGCGGTGCCTACAAGCCCCGCACTTCCCCGTACGCCTACCAGGGCATGGGCCCCGCCGGTCTGGACCTGCTGTGCGAGGCGTCTGCCGAGCTCGACATGCCGATCGTCACCGAGATCATGGACCCGCGCGACGTGCAGGTCTTCCTGGACAAGAAAATCGACGTCATGCAGATCGGCGCCCGCAACGCCCAGAACTTCCCTCTGCTCAAAGAGGTCGGCAAGACCAAGACTCCGATCTTGCTTAAGCGCGGCATGTCCGGCACGATCGATGAGCTGCTCATGGCCGCCGAGTACATCATGAGCGAGGGCAACGACAACGTCATCCTGTGCGAGCGCGGCATCCGCACCTTCGAGACCCGTACTCGCAACACATTCGACCTCAACGCCGTGCCGGTGCTGCACCACCTGTCGCACCTGCCCGTCGTCGCCGACCCCAGCCACGCCACCGGCTACACCCGCTACGTTGAGCCCATGGCGCTTGCCGCGACCGCCTGCGGCGCCAACGGCCTGGAGATCGAGGTCCACGACGAGCCGAGCCGCGCCTGGTCCGACGGCGCCCAGGCCCTCACCCCCGATCAGTTCGACGACACCATGCGCCGCATCCGAGCCATCCGCGAGGTCGTCTGCCAAGAGACCATGGAGTAGCCCATGGGTACAGTGAGAAACGCGCGCGTCAACCAGGGCGGCCCCAAGTGCGCCGGCATCGTCGGCCTTGGCCTCATCGGCGGCAGCTTTGCCCGCGGCTATGCGCAGGCGGGCGTCCGCGTGCTGGCCTGGGATCCCGATGACGATGTCATGACGGCTGCCAGCATGGGCACCGTTGCCGGCGAGCTCAACGACAAGACGCTCGGCGAATGCGACATCATCGTCCTTGCCTGCTATCCCGAGGCATGCATCGAGTGGCTCGAGGCGCACGCCCAGGCGCTCGCCGACGCCACCGACACCGAGGCCATCATGGGCCCCGTGGTGATCGACACGGTGGGCGTCAAGGGCATCGTGTGCGAGCGCGCCTTTGAGCTTGCCCGCGAGCACGGCTTTTACTTTGTGGGCGCGCACCCCATGGCGGGCACGCAGTACTCGGGCTATGCGCACTCCCGCGCCGACCTGTTCCAGGGCGCCCCGCTCGTGCTCGTACCGCCCGCGGTGGACGATGCGCTCAAACTGGAGCTTTTGGGCCAGGTGCGCGAGATGGTACGCCCCTTGGGCTTTGGCAAGTTCAGCGTGACCAGCGCCGCCGAGCACGACCGCGTCATCGCCTTTACGAGCCAGCTCGCGCACGTCGTCTCCAACGCCTATGTTAAGAGCCCGACCGCTCAGGTCCACCACGGCTTTTCGGCCGGCAGCTACCGCGACCTCACCCGCGTGGCGCACCTCAATCCGCAGATGTGGTCCGAGCTCATGATCGACGACGCCAATGCGCTCGCCTTCGAGATCGACCATCTGATCGAATCGCTCGGCGCCTACAGCCGCGCCCTTAAAGACCGCGACCAGCGCTATCTGGAGAATCTCCTTGCCGAGGGCGACCGAATTAAGCGCGCACTCGACGACGAGGCCTCCCACTAGACCACCTATCACGCCAGGTCGAAAGGACCGAAGCTTATGGCGATTACCATCGATATCGACACCGCACGCCCCTACCAGGTGCATGTTGGCACGTTTTTGCTGGAGCAGGCGGGACCGCTCGTGCGCGCCACTGCCGGCGGCACCAAGGCCGTCATCGTGACGGACACCAACGTGGGCCCGCTCTACCAGATGCCCGTTAAGCAGAGCCTGGAGGCGTCAGGCTACGAGGTGAGCATCTGCACCTTCGAGGCCGGCGAGGCCCATAAGCGCGCCGAAACCTATGTTGCCATTTTGGAGTTTGTGGCCGAGCACGAGCTTTCGCGCTCCGACGTGATCGTGGCACTCGGCGGTGGTGTCGTGGGCGACGTGGCGGGCTTTGTGGCCGCCACCTACATGCGCGGCTGCAAGTTTGTGCAGATCCCGACGAGCCTGCTCGCCATGGTGGATTCGTCTGTGGGCGGCAAGACCGCCATCGACCTGGCTGCCGGCAAGAACTTGGCCGGCGCCTTTTGGCAGCCGAGCGTGGTCATTGCCGACGTGGGGTGCCTGGCCACCCTCACGCCCGAGCAGTTCGCTGACGGCTGCGGCGAGGTCGTCAAGCACGCCGTGATTGCCGATCCGGAGCTTTTCGCCGAGCTGGAGAAGACCCCGCTCACGCTGGAGCTGCTCAACCACGATGTGGCCCGCGTAGCACTCATCATCGCCCGCAACATCGACATCAAGCGCGCCGTGGTCGTCGCCGACGAGCGCGAGACTAACCAGCGTAAGCTCCTCAACTTTGGACACAGCGCCGGACACGCCGTCGAAGCCTGCGAGCACTTTGAGCTCGGACACGGCAACTGCGTGTCGATCGGCATGGGTATCATCACGCGCGCCGCGGCCCTGCACGGCGTCTGCGATGCTGCGCTGCCCGGTCGTATTGAGGAGCTCTGCGCCCGCCATGGCCTCAAGACCCGCTGCGGCCTAGATGCCGATGCCGTCTTTGCCGAAGCGCTCCACGACAAGAAGCGCGCGGGCGACACCATCGACCTGGTGATTCCGCACGGCATTGGCCGCTGCAGCATCGACCGCACGCCACTTTCCACTTTCCACGAACTCATTGCCGAGGGCCTCGGCCAGAAGGGAGACGCATCCGCATGCTAGCCCGCATCACCCCGTCCCCGCTCAAGGGCACCGTTCCCGCCATCGCGTCCAAGTCGATGGCGCATCGCCTCATCATCTGCGCTGCGCTTGCCAACGGCGAGACGCACGTCACCTGCAACACCACCTGCGCCGACATCGAGGCCACGGTGCGCTGCCTTACGGCACTGGGTGCTCGCATCGAGACCGTCGAGGACGGCTTCCAGGTCCACCCCACCATGAAGAGTGTTGAGTTTGGCCTGCTCAAGGCCCTTGCCGGCGGCACGCTTGAC
Organism: Collinsella sp. AF28-5AC; assembly: GCF_003457875.1. Taxonomy (NCBI): domain Bacteria; kingdom Bacillati; phylum Actinomycetota; class Coriobacteriia; order Coriobacteriales; family Coriobacteriaceae; genus Collinsella; species Collinsella sp. AF28-5AC. Next base: position 51,791 of record NZ_QRTA01000007.1, read on the forward strand.
TGCGGTGAAAGTGGCTCCACGCTGCGCTTTATGCTGCCTGTCGCCTGCGCGCTGGGTGCGGATGCCACCTTCGTAGGCCAGGGCCGCCTGGGCGCCCGCCCGCTCTCCCCGCTCTCGGACGAGATCATCGCCGCCGGCTGCGACCTACAGGGTCTGGGCGGTTTTCCGCTCAAGACGAGCGGCCGCATGCGCCCGGGCACCTTTGTGCTTCCGGGCAACGTGAGCTCGCAGTACATCTCGGGCCTGCTGCTGGCAGCCCCACTGCTGGCCCAGCCCTCCTGCGTGCAGGTATGCGGCCTCATTGAGAGCCGTCCCTACATCAACCTGACGATCCAGGCCATGAAGGCCTTTGGCGTCGAGGTCAACGTCGAGCGTATTCCGGCCAAGGACGGCCAGCCCGAGGTCACGAACTTCCGCGTGAGCAGCGGCTCGTACCGCACGCCCGGCAGCGTTGCTGTCGAGGGCGACTGGTCCAACGCCGCCTTTTGGCTGTGCGCCGGTGCCATCGGCACCGACCCCATCACCGTCGAGGGCGTGTCGCTAAGCTCCGCACAGGGCGACCGTAACGTGCTTGCCGCGCTTTCGCGCTTTGGCGCCCGCATCGTGCGCTCCACCAACGCCGCCACCGTGCAGTCCGACAAGCTCGCCGGCTTTGAGATGAGTGCCCACGACATTCCGGACCTGGTGCCCGTCATCTCGGCCGTGGCCTCGTTGGCACAGGGCCGCACCTTTATTCGCGATTGCGCCCGTCTGCGCATCAAGGAATCCGACCGTCTGGCCACCACCACCCGCGAGCTCTGCGCGCTGGGCGCGCAGGTGCGTATTGCCGGCGACGATCTCATCATCAAGGGCGTCGACGCCTTCACCGGCGGCGAGGTCGATTCGCACAACGACCATCGCATCGCCATGATGGCCGCTATCGCCGCGAGCCGCGCCACCGGCGAGGTCGTGATCCACGGCGCCGAGGCCGTCAACAAGTCCTATCCCGATTTCTTCGACCACTACCGCCTGCTGGGCGGCAAGGTCACGCTCGAGGAGGAATAGCATGTCCTCGACCTTTGGCAACGTCTTGCACTTAAGCATCTTCGGCCAGTCGCACTCCCCCGCCATCGGCTGCTCCCTCGATGGCATTCCGGCGGGCATCGCCGTTGACCAAGAAGCGCTGCAGGCCTTTTTGAACCGTCGCGCCCCCGGTCGCGACGAGACCGCGACCAAGCGCCGCGAGGCCGACGCCGCCCAAATCATCGCCGGCGTGGTCGATGGGCACACCACCGGCGCGCCCATTGCCGCGATTATCGAGAACACCAACACGCGCTCCAAGGATTACTCCGAGCTGCGCCGCAAGCCCCGTCCGGGACATGCGGACTTCCCTGCACGCGTGAAGTATCACAACATGCACGATGTCGCCGGCGGCGGGCATTTCTCCGGCCGCCTAACGGCACCCCTGTGCATCGCCGGCGGCATTGCGCTGCAGGCACTCGAGGCCTGCGGCATTAAAGTGATGGCGCATGTGGCGCAGATCGGCGGCATCTCCGACCTGCCGATGGACGATATGGTCTATCGCGAGGCCGACCGCAAGGCGATCCTTACGAACGATCTGCCGTGCATTGACGCCGCCGCAGCCGGCCGCATGCGTGAGGAGATCCTAGCCGCGCGCGACGAACTCGACAGCATCGGCGGCATCGTGGAGTGCGGAATTTACGGGCTTCCCGCAGGCATCGGCGACCCCATGTTCGACGGTATCGAGAACCGCATCGCGCAAATCGCGTTTGGCATTCCCGCCGTAAAGGGCGTGGAGTTTGGCATGGGCTTTGCCGTCGCCGCCATGCGCGGCAGCGAGAATAACGATCCGTATCGCATAGATGCCGAGACCGGCAAGATCGAGGTCGAGTCCAACAACGCCGGCGGCATCCTGGGCGGCATTTCGACCGGCGCGCCCGTCATGTGGCGCATGGCCGTAAAGCCAACGCCCTCGATTGGCCGCGAGCAGCAGACGGTGGACATGGACGCTATGGAAAATGCCGAGCTCTCGGTCCACGGCCGCCACGATCCCTGCATCGTCCCCCGAGCTGTCCCCGTAGCCGAGGCAGCCGCCGCCCTTGCCATCTGGGACGCCCTCCTCGAAGACGCCGCTCAGCGCTAACTACCCACCCCTCAACATCCCCCGACACGTGAAAGGGGTCTCCATGGACCTTGCTGACATCCGCCAGGCCATCGATGGCATCGACACCACGCTCCTCAACAGCTTTGTCGAGCGCATGGACATTGCCACCGAGGTCGCCAAGTCAAAAATCGAGATGGGCAAGGCCGTCTTCGACCCCGCCCGTGAGCGCTCCAAGCTCAACAACCTTGCCAGCCGCGCGCCCGAGCGCTACGAGGCGCAGACCATCACCCTGTTCCGTCTCCTCATGAGCATGAGCAAGGCCGAGCAGCAGCGCTATATCAACGAGCTCAAGGGCATCACGGTCTCGCAAAGGGCACACGCCACGGCCGAGGCCTTCGATACGCCCTTCCCCCAGACGGCCACCGTTGCCTGCCAGGGTGTTGAGGGCGCTTACAGTCAAATCGCCGCGTGCAAACTCTTCGATGTGCCCGACATCGCGTTTTTCGAGACCTTCGAGGGCGTTATGCGCGCCGTGCGCGACGGCTTCTGCGAGTTTGGCGTGCTGCCCATCGAGAACTCCACCGCCGGCTCAGTCAACGCCGTCTACGACCTGCTCGCGCAGTTCGACTTCCACATCGTGCGCTCGCTTCGCCTCAAAATCGACCACAACTTGCTCGTCAAGCCCGGCGCCAAGCTTGCGGACGTGCACGAGGTCTACAGCCACGGCCAGGCCATTGCCCAATGCGCCGGCTTTATCGAGGCGCACGACCTGCACGCCACCAAGTACCCCAACACGGCCATGTCGGCCGAGATGGTCGCCAGCTCCGAACGCACCGATGTTGCCGCGATCGCATCGCGCAGCTGCGCCGCACTCTACGGCTTGGAGGTACTGGAGCCCAACATCCAGGACTCGGACAACAACTACACGCGCTTTGTCGTCATCAGCCGCGAGCCACGCGTCTACCCCGGCGCCAACCGCACCTCGCTCATGATTACCACGGCCAACGAGCCGGGCGCACTCTATCGCGTACTCGAGCGCTTCTACGCGCTCAATATCAACCTCATCAAGCTCGAGAGCCGCCCCATCCCCGGGCACGACTTTGAGTTTATGTTCTACTTTGACCTGGACTGCCCCTTTAGCAGCAAGGCCCTCGACGACTTGCTCGACTCCATCGATGACGTGTGCGAGAGCTTCACCTACTTTGGCAGTTACACGGAGGTGCTCTAGATGACCGATGTCGCCGCAACCCGCCCCTACGGCGTGCTGGGCCGCGTGCTGGGCCACAGCTACACCCCGACCATCTACAAGGAGCTCGCGGGGCTCGAGTACGTACGATTTGAGCGCGAGCCCGAGGACCTCCAGGCTTTTATGACGGGTGACGAATGGGAGGGCACCAACGTGACCATCCCCTACAAGCGCGCCGTCATGGAATACCTGGACGAGCTGAGTCCACTCGCCGAGCGTATGGGAAACGTCAACACCATCACGCGCCTGCCCGACGGCCGCCTGCGCGGCGACAACACCGACTACTTCGGCTTTCAGTGCCTAGTCGAGGAGCTGGGCGTTGAGGTCGCCGGCAAGAAGGCCCTCGTGCTCGGTGCCACCGGTGGCGCCGGCACCACTGCCAGCATGGTGCTCGGCGACCTGGGCGCCATCGTCGTGCCGGTCGGCCGCACGAGCGAAGTCAACTACGACAACATCGCGCAGCAGTCCGACGCCGCACTGCTCGTCAACTGCACGCCCGCCGGCATGTTCCCCCACTGTCCCGACGCCCCCTGCACACTCGAGGGGTTCAATGCGCTCGAGGGCGTTATCGACATTGTCTACAACCCCGCTCGCACGGGACTCATGCTCGAGGCCGAGCACCGCGACATCCCCTGCATCGGCGGTCTGCTCATGCTCGTGGCCCAGGCGGCGCAAGCCGTTGAGCGCTACACCGGCCAGGTCACTCCGCGCGAGCGCATTCTGGACGTAACGGAGCGCCTGTCACGCCGCGAACAGAACATCGCGCTGATCGGCATGCCGGGCTCGGGCAAGACCCGTGTGGGCGAGCAGATTGCCCTGCTCACGGGGCGAAAGCACATCGATCTGGATCGCGCCCTCGAGGAGCGCCTGGGCATGCCCTGCGCCGACTTTATCGTCGAGCGCGGCGAGGCGGCGTTCCGCGAACAGGAGACGGCGGCGCTGGCCGACATCTCCAAGCGCAGCGGCCTGGTGCTTTCCACCGGCGGCGGCGTGGTCACGCGCGACGAGAACTACCCGCTGCTGCACCAGAACAGCCAGATTGTGATGCTCAACCGCAAGCTCGACGAGCTCGCCCACAAGGGTCGCCCCATCACCGCCCGCGATGGCATCGACAAGCTGGCCGAGCAGCGCATGCCGCGCTACCGCGCCTGGGCCGACTACCTCATCGACTCGCGCGATTGCGCCGCCAACACCGCCCAAGCCCTCCTCGACACCCTCCCACCCGCTCTCTAACCAAAACCACCACAAAGGGGACAGGCGCCTTTGTGGTGGTTTTCCAATCGCAAAGGAAGCAACCATGAAAGCACTCGTCATCAACGGCCCCAACCTCAACATGCTCGGCATTCGCGAGCCGGGCATCTATGGCAGCGACAACTACGACCGCTTAGTGCAGATCTGCCAGGAAGCAGGCGCCGCACAGGGCTTCGACGAGGTCGAGGTTTTCCAGTCCAACCACGAGGGCAGCATCGTCGACAAGATCCAGGAGGCCTACGGCAAGGTCGACGGCATCGTCATCAACCCGGCGGCATACACGCATACGAGCGTGGCGATCCTCGACGCCCTCAAGGCCGTCGCCATCCCTGCCGTCGAGGTACACATCAGCGCCGTAGAGACGCGCGAGGACTTCCGCCAGGTGAGCTACGCCCGCTTGGCCTGCTTCGCCACCATCACCGGCGAAGGCCTCCAAGGCTACGCTCACGCGATGGAGCTGTTGAGGGAACGTCTCGAAAAGTAAAATGCCAACCCCAACGAACAGTAGCGGCTTGCTCGCGCTCGGCTCCAGCAGCATACAAGACAAAAAAGCCCAGACCATCAAGCGGTCCGGGCTTAATAAACGATGGTGCTCCATGGCGGATTCGAACCGTCGACCTTGGGATTAGAAGTCCCCTGCTCTATCCAACTGAGCTAATGGAGCAAATAACCGCACGCCCAAGCAAGCGCAAGCCTGTCAGGCGCAAGTAATTATAACCTAGTTGAACTGCTCGCGGTACGCCTTACAGACCTCATCGACCGGGCCGTCCATGCGAAGGTCACCCTTCTCGATCCAAACGGCACGCTGGCAGATGCGCTCAACCTGCTCCATGGAGTGCGAAACGAACAGAACCGTCACGTCGCCGCTCTGGATAAAGTGCTGGATACGGTCCTCGCACTTCTGCTGGAAGAACACGTCACCGACGGACAGCGTCTCGTCAACGATCAAAATATCGGGCTCGGTAATCGTCGCGATTGCAAAGGCGATACGCGCAACCATGCCCGAGGAGAAGTTCTTAAGCGGCATGTCGACAAAGTTCTGAAGCTCAGCGAACTCGATTATGCCGTCAAAGTTGGCGTCGATGAACTCCTTGGTATAGCCGAGCAGGGCGCCATTCAGATAGATGTTCTCGCGGGCCGTCAGCTCAGGATCAAAGCCGGCGCCGAGCTCAATCAGCGGTGCGATGTTGCCATGGACCTTAACGCTGCCCTCGCTAGGCTCAAGCACGCCAGCGATAATCTTGAGCATCGTAGACTTACCGGAACCATTGGTGCCAACCAGACCGACAACTTCGCCGCGATGAATATCGAACGAGATGTGCTTAAGTGCCCTAAACTCCTCAAAGAACAGCTCGTGCTTGGCAAGCTTAATGAAGTACTCCTTGAGGTTGGTCAGCGACTCGGACGCCATGTTAAAGATCATGGTGACGTCGTCGACCTCGACAGCCAGAGGCTGCTCGCTGTAATCAACAACAGATTCAGTCATCACAGCACTCCTTAGATGTAGAGGATAAACTTGCGCTCGGACTTATGGAACACGGTATAGCCAATAATAAGCGCAAGAACCGCCCAAGCGACGCACATACCAAACGTCATAAGCGAGGGCGTAGTCTGGAACAGGAAGATATCGCGCATAAACTGCAGGTAGTTGAACATGGGGTTCGCATACATCAAGATACGCACGAGATGCGGCATTTGCGCAATATAGTCAGTCGTCCAGAAGATGGGCGTAATGTAAGTCCACGCCGTAATGACGACGCTCCACAGATGCATAACGTCGCGGAAGAAGACCGTAAGGGCAGAGAGCATCATGCCCAGGCCCATGCAGAAGCACATAAGCAGCAGCAGGCAAACCGGCAACAGAATCAGGTGCCAAGAAGGCATAACGCGGAACCACAGCATGACGATGGCGACGGCGACCAGCGAGAAGGCAAAGTTGACCAGCGAGAAGAGCACCTTCTGCACCGGGAAAACCCAGCGGTGCACCTTAACCTTCTTGAGCAGAGGGGCAGCGCCCACGATCGACGTCAGGGCCTGGTTAGTAGACTCAGACATGACGGCAAAGGTGATGTTACCCACGATCAAGTACAGCGGGTACATCTCGGGCGTCATTGAGCCATTGCGGCCCTGGCCAAAAATCGTCGAGAACACGATGGCCATGACGATCATCATCAGCAGCGGGTTGAGCACCGACCATGCGACGCCCAGAACGCTACGGCGATACTTGATCTTAAAATCCTTGGTAACCAGCTGACGAAGGATAAACGCGTCCTTCTCAAATTCGTTCTTAGCAAACGTCGCAGGCAGACTGCGAGTTTCTTGTTGCTTTGTCTGATCCGACACGGATGCAACTCCTTTACTCGTAATCGTTGACAAACGAACAGTATAGACCCGACGGCCATGCAAACGATTCGCGCAACAAAACTGGAGAACTAACCCACATCTTAGGATGCCAGGCCCAAACGGCTATACTTTCTAGGATTGAATGTATAAGGAGCATTAAGTGAATTCTGAATCCATCGCCGTCATCATCCCTTGCTACAACGAAGCGCTCACGATCGGCAAAGTCATCGACGACTTTCACCGCGAGCTTCCGCAGGCGACGGTCTATGTCTATGACAACAACTCGTCGGACGATACCTCACGCATTGCCACCGAGCACGGCGCCACAGTCCGCTTTGAGCCCCGTCAGGGAAAGGGCAACGTGTGCCGCCAGATGTTTCGCGATATCGACGCCGATTGCTACCTGATGGTCGACGGAGACGACACCTACCCCGCCGAGGCGGCCAAGGCCCTCTGCGAGCCCATCCTTAACGGCACGGCCGACATGACCGTAGGCGATCGCCTTTCCAACGGCACCTACGCCGAGGAGAACAAGCGTGCCTTCCACGGCTTTGGCAATAATCTGGTCCGCGCCATGATCAAGTGGATCTATGGCTACAGCTTCGATGACGTCATGACAGGCTACCGCGCCATGAGCCGCCCGTTCGTTAAAACCTTCCCAGTGCTTTCCGAGGGCTTTCAGATCGAAACCGAGCTCTCGATCCACGCCGTCGACCACCGCTGGCGCATCAAAGATGTGCCCATCGAGTACCGCGACCGTCCCGAGGGTTCCGAGTCCAAGCTCAATACCGTGAGCGACGGCATTAAAGTCGTTGCGATGATCGGCACGCTGTTCAAGGACTACCGCCCGCTGAAGCTCTTCAGCCTCGTCGCGCTTCTATTCGCGATTATCGGCCTGGTTTTGGGCATTCCTATCTTTGTTGAGTACTTTCAGACCGGCCTGGTCCCGCGTTTCCCCACTGCCATGCTTGCTGCATCGTTTATGTTCCTCTGTGGTCTGAGCCTTGCAACCGGATTCATCCTGGATTCTGTGGCAAAGGTCGAAAAAAAGCAGTGGGAGGTCAACGTGTACAGCAAATACGCCTACGATGACCAGCCCGGCAAGTCCGCCACCGAGACAAGCGAGAGGTAGATCTTCCGCAGAATACTATTGGCACCACTGCGCAGATAGCCACCAACAAGAAAAGCCACCGTTAACAAGCGGCGGCTTTTGCTCTCGAAAAGTTAATAGCAGCTAGAGCGTCTTGAGGTACTCCCCCAGCTCTTCCTCCCAGTCGGGCATGTGGAAGCCGGCCGACTCGAGCCTGGAAAGGTCGAGCGCGGAGTGGACCGGGCGCGGGGCGACGGGACCGGCGGCGCCGGCGTAGTAGTCGGCGGTCGACACCGGCTCGACCTTCTCGCCGTTGCCGTTGGCGGCCTCGAAGACGGCGCGGGCGATGTCCGCCCAGGACTTCACGGCGCCGGAGCCGGTACAGTTATAGGTGCCGTAGGGGGCCTTCGAGTCCAGCACGTGGAAGATGGCCTCGGCCATGTCGCGCGTGAAGGTCAGGCGGCCCAGCTGGTCGTCGACCACGGTGACCTGCTCGAGCCCGTCCTCGGGGTCGGCTACGCGGTCGGAAAGCATTTTCATGGTCTTGACGAAGTTGTGCCCCTCGCCGATGACCCAGCTGGAGCGCATGATGTAGTGGCGCGGGCACCCGGCCACGGCGATGTCGCCGGCGGCCTTGGTCTGGCCGTAGACGGACAGCGGGCTGAAGGGCTCGTCCTCGTCGTGCACCTCGGCGGTGCCGTCGAAGACGTAGTCGGAGGACACGTGCACGAGCGTGATCCCGTGCTCGGCGCAGGTGCGGGCGAGAAGGGCCGGCCCGGTGGCGTTGGCCTTCCAGGCGGTCACACGGCCCTCGGGGGTCTCCGCTTTATCAACGGCCGTGTAGGCGCCGCAGTTGATCACGGTGCCGTAGAGCGACCAGTCGTACTGCGCGTAGGCGTCGGGGTCGGACATGTCGAAGGTGTCGATGTCGCAGAAGTCGAAGTCCTTGGCGGTGCCGCGCTCCCCGGCGAGCGCGCGGACCGCATGGCCCAGCTGGCCGTCGCAGCCGGTGACGAGCGTGCGCTTCGGCGCCATGGGGACGACGTCCTTCAGCATCGGGTGGTTCAGGTCCGCCTCGGAGACGGTGGCTTGATCCAGCGGGATCGGCCACTCGATGGCGAGCTCGGGGTCGGCGAGGTTCACGAAGGTGTACGTCCTCTTGAGCTCGAGCGACCAGTGGGCGTCCACCAGGTAGGTGTAGGCGGTGCCGTCCTCCAGGGCCTGGAAGGAGTTGCCCACGCCGCGAGGGACGTAGATGGCCTTGCTCGGGTCCAGGGTGCAGGTGAATACCTTCCCGTAGGTGGCGCTGCCCTCGCGCAGGTCCACCCATGCGCCGAAGACCGAGCCGCGGGCCACGGAGATGAACTTGTCCCAGGGCTCGGCGTGGATGCCGCGCGTGACGCCGCGGCTGTCGTTGTAGGAGATGTTGTTCTGGACGACCCTGAGGTCCGGGATGCCCAGGGCGCACATCTTGGCGCGCTGCCAGTTCTCCTTGAACCAGCCGCGCGAGTCGCCGTGGACGGCGAGGTCGACGACCTTGAGGCCCTCGATGCCGGTCTCGGCGACGGAGAGGTCCTTCTCGAATGCGATGTCTGCCATGTGGGAAAAGCTCCTATCGAAGAGGTTGGTAAACCGGGGGGCGCCCGCGCGGGGACGCAGGATCATCCCCATGCCCTGCGGCCCCGCGCGGCGCCCCGCGGCGCGGTTCTCCGGGATGCGGTCTTACTGGCCCTGTGCGCGGTAGCGCGCCTCGGTGGCCTCCTTGGCCGGGCGCCACCAGGACTCGTTCTCGACGTACCAGTCGATGGTCTGCTTCAGGCCCTCGGCGAAGTCGGTGTGCGCCGGCCTCCAGCCCAGCTCGCGCTGGAGCTTCGTCGAGTCGATGGCGTAGCGGCGGTCGTGGCCGGGGCGGTCGGCGACCCAGTCGAAGTCCTCGGGGTCGCGGCCCATCGCCTCCAGGATCATGCGCAGGACCGTGATGTTGTTCTTCTCCCCGTCCGCGCCGATGAGGTAGGTCTCCCCCATCTCGCCCTTCGTGAGGATGTCCCAGACGGCCGAGGAATGGTCCTCGGTGTGGATCCAGTCGCGGACGTTCTCGCCGCGGCCGTAGAGCTTGGGGCGCACGCCGTCGATGATGTTCGTAATCTGGCGCGGGATGAACTTCTCCACGTGCTGGTAGGGGCCGTAGTTGTTGGAGCAGTTGGAGATCGTGGTGCGCAGGCCGTAGGTACGGGTCCAGGCGCGCACGAGCATGTCGGAGCTGGCCTTGGTCGAGCTGTACGGAGAGGACGGCTTGTAGGGCGTCTCCTCGGTGAACTTGGCCGGGTCGTCGAGCGCCAGGTCGCCGTAGACCTCGTCGGTGGAGACGTGGTGGTAGCGGATGCCATATTTGCGGACGGCCTCCAGCAGGCGGAAGGTGCCCTCGACGTTGGTGCGCAGGAACGGCTCCGGGTCGGCGATGGAGTTGTCGTTGTGGGACTCGGCGGCGTAGTGCACGATGGCGTCGTGGCCGGGGACGATGCGGTCCAGCAGCCCTGCGTCGCAGATGTCGCCCACGACGAGCTCCACGCGGTCGGCCGGCAGCCCGGCGATGTTCTCGGGGTTGCCGGCGTAGGTCAGCTTGTCCAGGACGGTGACGTGGACGTCCGGGTGATTGTTGACGACATAGTGCACGAAGTTGCTGCCGATGAAGCCGCAGCCGCCCGTGACGATGATGTTCTTAGGTTCAAAAATCTCAGACATGAAACTCCTCATTACATGTTTACGCAGCAGCTTGCTTTTCCAGCTTATCGATTAATTCGTTTTCCGAGTCAACAAACTCATAAGGCTCATATTCGCCATATGCAGAGGGACGACTAATTGTAACTAACTGGAGATCGGAGGAACCGAACCGTGCCTCAACCTTATCAATGAAGTCAATCAGATCCTGTCCAGGCTTTGCACTCAGCGCAAGCGAGCCCTCTTTCGAAAACCACTTAGCAACCAGATAACACATCGTCTAACCTCCTAACAAAATCATCCTCACTATGGATATAGCCTCTTTCGTATGCCAAACGAAGCTCGAATCCAATATCGGGATTATCGAAACGTTTATAGACATGTTTATGAAGCCAGTTATTAATCTGCCTATCGTAATACGTATTGTACTGAATCTCCACTGGGTAGTACCCAGGCTTGCGGGTGAAATACACGTGAACGCCCCTGTAGCCATCGTCGACAGACTTGCCACAAGACAAATCAACGACCTTTAGGCATGCCTCCTCAGCCCCGAGAATGTCATCGTAGGAATCAACCATCGAACGAAAGCCAAGCAGGTCATTAAATACTTTTCGAACTTGGTGATCGGGGTAATAGCGATCATATTTAAATGAAATCGACTGAGCACTTTTAATTCGATAGTCGACGGGCAGGTCAGCAAGAACGCCCAGGGATGTATACCATTTACGGACACGATTCAATTCATCCAGCAGCTCATCGCGATTGAAATAGTGAAGATTCTTCTTAAGCGAAATGCCCAGCTCACTTTTATAGGATAGCGAGGAAAGGAGCTCAAGAGACAATCCGTCTCGCCTTAATATAGCTTCCATAATCAAGCAGCACCTACAGATACGGAATCGACTCGTGAATTAACTCACCCAAGTTATGAGCGATATTGCCACTGTTCAGGACTTTAATTTTAAAAACCTCGCGACCAAAGTCCATCACATGGTAAAGGTTCACAACGAGCTTGCGGTCTTTCGCCATGTCAAGAATCCACTTGGCGCAGTTATCGCCACAGGTCGAAGCATTATAGATATGCTTTCGATCGAACCTCATAAGCAGCAACGTTTTCACGCCGCGGGATAGCTGGAGTGGCGAAATAGGCCCAAGAACGGGGCTTTCAATGGCATTTTCGGAGACAACATCCGATCGATCGACATCTTTAATGATCGAAACCGCATAGGGGTCCGTGATCCAAGAAGACCGGTAAGAGTTTTTGAAATATGTCGCTGTGTTGTAAATCGCTTCTGGCATATCGCCAAAGTAGACGCTTAACACATCCACTCCCAATCATATTGTCTTTGCGGTCAACGTAATCATAACGAAAGGGGCCACCAGATAAACGGTGACCCCTAAAAGAAAGTAAGACGGCGCTAGTACTCGCGCGGGCTGTTGACGATCTCGCCGGCGGCGACCTTCTTCAGGTGCTGGCCGTAGACCGACTTGCCGTAGGCCTTGGCGGCCTCCTCGAGCTCGGCGGTGGTGATCCAGCCGTTCTCCCACGCGATCTCTTCGGGGACCGAGACCGGCAGGTCCTGGGAGTGCTCGACGGCGCGGACGAACTCCGCGGCCTCGTGGAGGCTCTCCATGGTGCCGGTGTCCAGCCACGCGTAGCCGCGGCCGAGTGTCACGACGGACAGCGTCCCCTCCTCCAGGTACATCTGGTTGAGCGTGGTGATCTCCAGCTCGCCGCGGGCCGACGGTTTCACCTCGTGGGCCTTGGCGGCCACGTCGCCCGGGTAGAAGTAGAGTCCGGTGACGGCGTAGGAGCTCTTGGGCTCGACGGGCTTCTCCTCGATGGAGACGGCCCTCCCCTCGCGGTCGAACTCCACCACGCCGAAGCGCTCGGGGTCGTCCACGTGGTAGCCGAAGACCGTGGCGCGGCCCGACTCGGCGTTCTGGACGGCGCGCGTCAGGTGGCGCGACAGGCCGTTGCCGTAGAAGATGTTGTCGCCGAGCACCAGGGCGCACGGCTCGCCGGCGATGAAGTCCTCGCCGATGGTGAAGGCCTGCGCCAGGCCGTCCGGCGAGGGCTGCTCGGCGTAGGAGAGGTTCACGCCGAAGCGGGAGCCGTCGCCCAGCAGGCGCTGGAAGTTGGGCAGGTCGGTCGGCGTGGAGATGACCAGGATGTCCTTGATGCCCGCCAGCATGAGGGTGGACAGAGGGTAGTAGATCATGGGCTTGTCGTAGACCGGCAGCAGCTGCTTACTGGTGACGAGCGTGAGCGGGTACAGGCGCGTGCCCGAGCCGCCCGCGAGGATAATACCCTTCATAGGTTGGCCTCCAGAGTTGGGCGTTCACAGTTGATTCAAGTATACGCGAGAGGGCACGCGGGCCGCGAAGCTGCACAAAAGAAGGACGGAGAGAGCCGAGCGCCTTGGATTGCATAGAGGTCATTGATACATCCAGTGGGCCTGACCAGGCCGCGCACGACATACTCGTACGGACCCTCATCAAAGACGGGATGATAAGCATCTCCATCGACGTCGAGCTCATCGCACAGAAGCTCGACGTCACCTTCATGCGCCTCGACCTTGACGAGGGCGTCGGCGGCCTTCTCGTTCGAAACACCCCGCATGAGCCGTTCTGCGCCGTCATAGACTCGAAAGCCCCGAGTGTACGCGCCAGGTTCACGCTCGCGCACGCGCTCGGACACTACATCCACTCGTACCAAAACCTAGGAGACGGGGAGGTTGCTGGGATAATTGAGCGAAGGGACGCCCTCTCGTCTCGAAGGACCGACCCCGAGGAGATATGGGCGAACTCGTTTGCCGCCGCGCCCCTCATGCCGGCACAGGTCGTAGCGAGACTCTGGGCGGACAATTGTAGCATCGGTGAGATGGCGGACGGGGCGTACTGGACGTATCCGTAACCGCCGTGGGCCATAGGGTGGAAAACCTTGGGCTGCGATAGCGCAGACCAGCGCGGAAGCAGGTTACCAAAAGGGACACAAGAGGCAATCGACCTCATGGGTTCGGCACAGAGGAGAGCAAGCGTCTTCCCCATCGAAAGCGTCCATTTAGACGAGGTCGGGGTCGAGTGCTCGAGCGAGGAGCCTGTTCCCGTTCCGGGACGAACACAGGTCCGCAGACCTGGAAAAGAGTGGCGGCGGCCGAATCGGCCACCCCAGGAGATAAGGGTCGCCCCAATGGCGGTTCTTTCTTTACGGAGGGGGCCGGGGGATTCGAACCCCCGGGCCTAGGACACACCTCGCACGTCACGTCAATCCGTTCGTTGGGCGCAGCCCCCGCCTAGGACCCTTGCAGCCCCTCCAACAAACAAGACAACTTTCATAATAACCCCCTTGAAGTCAATGGACCCGAAATGAGCAACGACTAGGAAGCAGAGCGCCACGAGGACCATAACCTGAACCTCAACAGCGACAGAAAGCGTGATGTACGTAGATGTCCTCTTCGATGTTAACACAGCGGAACGGAGCGTCTGACGAACTCATAGCGACACATCTAAGAATGCCAGAAATCACGGAACTCCTCTCTGCATTTATAGCGAGACATGAAGTGAATAAGTACAATGAGCAGTGTCCAACAAACGAAAGGCAAACAATGCGAGTCGAAACAACCGGAGTATGCAGAGGAAACTGGAAAATCTACCAGCAGCTTAAGATTGAAGGCATCCATAAAGGCTCCAGCGTAACAGCCCAGGCGGCTACAGACGATAACCGCTGCTTGCCTTTATCCCTCCTAAAATTCCGGGACAATAGCTGTGATTCGAACTCATACGTCCTTGTAATCCCCGATCCCGATGCTCGCGCAATCAAAATTGAGTTTAGCGAAATTGGCCAAGACGGTCGCACCCTGAGCAGCGACTCCCTTTCGCTAAATTGCAAGAACATCAAATGGGAGTCGCGCCTTAACTACAAAATTAAACCTGACATGTGCAGCAAACTCCGAAACTACGATGACGTTTCAGAGTTTGACATGGCAACGATTGATTTTTGGCAGTGCATCGAAGATTCAAGCGACTATATCCTTAGGTGCACGGTGAGAACACCTTATCGTAACGACTCCAAAATCAAACTGCGTTGCCTCGATCGAGCCCTCAATGAAGTTGATTTGAGCATCGTCAATTTCGGTTCGAATGTAACAAGCGTTGGATTTACGTCCGAGAAAAAGCAACTTGAAACGCAGCTCTCGATTCGCATGCCAAAGGCGTTCGATCGTTACTACTTTGTTATTGACGATCAAAATCACCCATCATTCAGTGCATTTGACTGCTTAACGCCCGATAAATTAGGCTTGCTTCTTGAGGAGACCAACTTTCTCTTTACCCATGCGCAGTTTGACCCCGAATACCCCGAATGGTTCACGGAGCATAAGGCAACCATCGGCGCTTTGGAGAAGCAGAGAAAAATCGCCTTCGACTGCGCTCCGAAGTTCAGCATCATTGTCCCTCTTTACAACACACCCATTTCATTCTTTAACGATATGGCCGAATCCGTAAAAAGCCAGTCTTATGCAAACTGGGAGCT
Source organism: Collinsella sp. AF28-5AC (assembly GCF_003457875.1). Lineage (NCBI taxonomy): Bacteria > Bacillati > Actinomycetota > Coriobacteriia > Coriobacteriales > Coriobacteriaceae > Collinsella > Collinsella sp. AF28-5AC. Next base: position 67,074 of record NZ_QRTA01000007.1, read on the forward strand.
CATCCTAGTTAATGCAAGTCCTGACAATCAGGAACTGAAGGCACGCGTTGAGCAGGAGACGGCCCACGACAACAAAATTAAATCAATTAACCTTACCGAGAATAAGGGCATTTCCGAAAATACAAACGCCGGCGTTGCCATCGCTTCGGGTGATTTCGTCTGTTTCTTTGACCATGACGACATTCTTGAACCGGACTTGCTGTTCTCATATGCCGAGGCAATTGAAAACAATAATGACGTCGATCTTCTTTATTGTGATGAAGATAAACTCATGCCCGATGGAAAGCTAGCGCAGCCGTTCTTTAAGCCGGATTTCAATATCGATCTGCTCAGAAACAATAACTATATCTGCCATATGCTTACCATCCGTAAGTCTCTGCTTGACACTCTAGAACCGAACACGAAAGAGTTCGATGGAGCACAGGATCATAATCTGACTCTCCGCGCCGTGGAAAAGGCAAGGAAAGTTCATCATGTTGCAAAGGTTCTATATCACTGGCGCCTAAGCGAGACCTCCACCGCAGCAAATGCCGATAGCAAGCCGTATGCCACTATCGCAGGTATCAAAGCGGTCCAGAGTCATTTGGACAGGCTTGGGCTCAATGCGAAGGTCGAACAAGCGCGTCGTCCCTTTACATATAAAGTAACCTACGCTGTGCCAGATTCCCATCCACTCGTGTCGATTATCATTCCGACTAAAGACCACGCCGACATTCTGGACAACTGCATTAAGTCAATTGTTGAGAAATCAACGTACGACAATTACGAGCTTGTCATAATCGAAAACAACAGCACAGAAAAGGCGACGTTCGATTATTACGATAAGTTGCAAGCAAAATATCCTGACATCGTTCGTCTTGTAACTTGGGAACACGAATTCAATTTCTCCAAGCTCATGAACTTTGGAGTGTCCCATGCCAAGGGTAATTATCTCTTGCTGCTGAATAACGACACTGAAGTGATTACGCCCACTTGGATTGAAACTATGCTTGGCATCTGCGCACGCGAGGATGTTGGCGCAGTTGGTGCAAAACTCTACTATCCCGACAACACCATTCAACACGCTGGCCTATGCGTCACGGGCGGCGTGGCAGGACATCTCTGTCAAAGCATGCCAAAAGACAACTGGGGCTATTTTGCACTCAACGATGCGCAGCAAGACTTCTGCGCCGTCACGGCGGCTTGCATTATGACCAAACGAAGCGAATACGAAAAAGTCGGAGGTTTCACCGAAGAGCTTCAAGTCGCATTTAATGATGTTGACTATTGCCTAAAGCTTCGCGAGATTAACGATCTGATTGTATACACGCCCGAAGTCGAGCTGTATCATTACGAGTCAATTTCCAGAGGCGTTGAAAACAACACGGACAAGCAGATTCGCTTCCACAAAGAGGTTGCGTACATGAATTATCGCTGGGCAAACTACTATGTCGAAGGCGATCCCTATATGAATCCAAACTTTACCGTTGGGGAACCCGCGAATCGTTATTATCATTTATAAGAAGTTGGCGTTTCTTCTCTTATTCAATCAGGGCAAATTAACGTATGTCTTAGCTAGACAGGGGAATCGAGGAGTAACCCTTGATTCCCCTGTTGTGATAAGTTGTCCTCCACTCGACAGTCAGAGAGCATCTTATTCTAATGGCGTATTTAAAACCCAGCCCCACTGAGGCGTAGCGGTAGTGTGGTAGTAGTTCAGCCACCAGGCCAGTGATGTCGTCCTAATGTAGCCGATGTTATCCATAACCATACCGTTACCGACGTAAATAGCAATGTGTCCCCAGCGAGCCCCCGCATTAGTATGCGTATGAGTAGGGACCGCAACAATCATTCCAACCTTTAGCTGCGATATATCTCGGCTGTGACACCAATTCCAAAACATGTCGCATGCGTCACCGTTGGGATAAGACCCTAGCACGGGATAAAAAACCTCGCTAACCCACTCCGAGCACAATCCCGCTCCAGGAGAAGGAACGTTGTAGCAGCGGCTAACAATTTGAGACTGAAAGGAAGTACAAGCAGAACGTTCGGGCTCTATCCAAGCACCGGCTGCATTAAAGAAATACTCGCCATTATCGATACTGTTCCAACCAGTTGCCATTTGACCTGACGACATAAGGTAATACCATAGCCCGTCATCATCACGGAACCAGCCTGTATTCATAACGCCGGATTCGTTGTCGAGGTGATACCACTTCTTGCCAATTAATTGCCAACCGCGCTGTAGCACCCCGTCTGGATCTGCGTAAAACCACGTCTGAGCAGCGGAAGACCAATACCAGCCTACTATAGGCTTTCCCTTGGCGTCTTTGAGCTTAATTTCGCCCACGCTGTCCTTGACACCCGTTAACACAATTGCACCACTGCTACACGCATAATATGCGTTTCCATCTTGCGTGATGACCCAGGCGTTGCACTCTAATGCGCCGCCACTATCCGAATCCAGATAGTAGCAATTACCATTTACAGACTGAAATCCTTCGAGCATGGCGCCATTATTATTGGAATCAAGCAAATACCAGTTAGAATCAAAGTAAAACCATCCAGTACGAATCGCTCCAGAGGCATTGGCGCAATACCATGTCCCATCGTTAACAAACCAACCAGTGTTCATGGATCCAGATTGAGAGAAATGATACAAACTGCCGTTTACAAGCTTAAAGCCCGTAGCCATTGATCCGGAAGGCTCAAGCCAATACCAAGTATTGCCAAGGAGCAGCCAGCCAGTATGCATAGTGCCCGAACCATCCAAATAGTACCAGTTATGATTGTCTAAAACCCAGCCGGTCTTCATTGAACCTGATGTTTCGTCAAGGAAGAACCAATGACCGCCGATGGCAGCCCATCCCTTCAAATGCGCACAGGATTCAGAGAATAAGTGCCATCCATCACTCAGGTATCTCCAGCCAGTAGCTGCGTAGCCTTCGGAATCAAAATAATATCCGGCTCCCCCAATAGTCAGAAAACAGTTTGACGGCCAACCACCGGCCTCATATCTCCACCACCATTTACCGTTTTCGTAGACCCAAGAACCAGGAAGAGCGATTTTGTTATCAGAAGAGCGAACAATCTGGAACGACAACCGGATGGTGGCACCAGCGTAGTCCCCTAGCCCATTTACAGTTATAGCAGCACACCCAGGTGCAATATTATTAGCATATAAGACTTCATAATCAGTCCCACATGTAAGCATAAAACCGCTAGCAGCAAAAACCGACACCCTCGGAGTAATCGCATCGCCAGTGTATTCATATGTCGACAAATCGATAGACGCTGTGAAGTTAACTGAATCCGAAAGCAACCGATCACTATCCGATGGCCCAACTGGGTCCTGTACCGATTGATCTGTAGAAATATCAGCGCCTAGAACCGGACAATCTTCGGGTAATGAAAACGCAATCGTAGGGCATAAAAGAGGGGTGAAACAAATTGATACAAGACAGGCCACACCGATAAAACTCAAATAACGATTTCTCATCACTACACTTTTCCTATTAAATTAAATTAGCCTTTGATAGACCAGGCCTAGTCAATCCCGAGATGAAGTCCCCAACTACAAGAAATTACCAAAGCAACTGCGTGCGAGATGAATCTACAAACAGGAGGCGACGCTAATAAAACGAATAAGATATAGGCAGTTCATAACACAGACGCCAGTAGTAACAACGGAAATGGAAGAAGAATTGAACCTAAATAATCGTGTTCTTAGTCCAAACAACAAAGCTGGTAAAGCTGGAAGAAAATAGCGCCCCTGAACACCCTGTATTACATTTTCATAGTTGAAAGTCCATGCCAACCACATCGACGCAATGGAACCGAGTGCAGCCAAAAGGAAAGCAAAAATGAAGAGAAAGGATACAGGAGCAGCAAGAAACGAAGGCTCATCACTAGAGTCAAGGCAGCAAATAAACCCGAAAAACAAATAAGGAATCATATAGAATGCAGGGAAACGCAAGTTCTCTTGAAGCCATCCAAGGGAATAGCCCAAAGTCGTTTCCCAATAGAAATCACCTAAAGAATCGAGAGTTCTACAAAAAACAAGGAAACTATTCTTTGGATGCAGCAGAATATCGCCGAGCGAATATAACTGCCCCGTTTCATGGCCCCGAGAGGAATCTGAAGACTGAGAAACCAAGCTGCTCATCGATGCCAAACGTAAGGCCAATACAGAAACCATAACGCAAAAGATCAACAAGAACCTGCTAAAACGCCCGGTCTTCTCATCAATGAACTGCGAAAGAGGGACGAACAATCCAAGTAAAATCAACCCTGAATAGATAATCTTGCAAGGAGCCAAAAGAACCGAAATAATTAAATATATAACGATTTCTCTATTGCCTATCGACCGCTGTTCGCCAAAAAAACCGCGCATCAAACATGCGAATATCAAAAGTGAATAAGCTATGATTCCGGAATCATAGGAATATGAAGCGGCCAAATGAAGCGTCATGGGCAACAATGAAACGAATACAATGACCGATTTGCCTTTAGGTGCAATTCGATATGCCTGGAAAGCGCAGAAGCAAAAAACGAGAGCCGAACCAATTCGACCCATATAGAACGCAGGGTAAGCTCCAAGCCTAAAGAACAGCCCAATCTGTAAGCCAATAATAGAGCCTAGTTTTGCAGTAACATTCTCGCTGCCGACACTAAAAGAAAATTCACTAAAAGGAATCAGCTGTCCATTTCCAAATAGTGAAAAACCATTAATAACAGAATCAAATGAAGTTGAATTAATTGCATCGCCCGGTTGGCGGCTATTGTACAGCGCGTAATCAATATCTCGCACCAGAAAAGCACCGTCTTTAGTCACATGAGCATTAAATGGAAGGCTATCAACCAACCAATAAGTCGAAAAATAATGATGACCCTCATCGGGTGCGGTGAACGGAGGAAAAATTAAGCAAAATATGATTAAAAATGATATGAGCAGTGCCAAGAATACCCACTCATTTTTAAGGCGATCCTTTTCACTAGCAAATACGCTGCCGAGTGCGAGAATTATAATTAACGAAATCGCAATTGTAAGCAGAACAAGCAATCTAGGATTATTTAAGTACCAAAAGACTGAATAGACTGCAAATAAACCGGCAAAAGTAAGAAAAGCAGGTTTACATCTTACAAAACTCGTCATGCTGGAATCCTTAAATGTCAAAACTCACATGAGCGCAAACTAAATGTAATGGTAGCAAGTATATCAACAAGCTAATTAATATCTCGGAGGTTACGTCGATAATATCAATGCAAGCATAGCGCCGTAGCATCCGACTTCGAAGGCTAATAACCGAATTCAGTCATGCACAATGCGCTCGTCAACCGACTCAGAGGAGACGTTCAACACAGAAACGCTAAAGAGTGTTGCTATTCATGCTGACTGAATATAGCCGATGAATTACTTTCGCAACCTTTTTAGGCCAGAATTTTTCAAGCATTGCAAGGTCTTCGGAGCTCCGTGTATTATCTTCGATCAAGGAAGTCGTCTCAGATTCTTCGTGAATTCGATGATGCATGAGAATCTCGGGAGAATAAACAAAGGAACCTTCAAGTCGCGAAAATCTCTCCCACGCTTCCCAGTCCAAGTCACACTTCATCTCGCTCGAAAACAAAGGTGTCTCGAGATTAGGCATAACATACGTGACCGAAGGGCAGCAAATCGCAGATCCAAACCGCAAAGCCCGACGCTTATCTCTGACTATAGATGAATTACCGTCCCGAGCGAATTTTCTTAGTAGTATTCTTTTCACTTTAAGGATCGATATGTCATCGGCATACTCCCCATTACGAATCTCCCCATAATTAGAAAAGAAGATCAAGGGATGTTTGGAGGCGTTCACAGAGCGAAGCATTTCAATTGAATAATTAGGGGAATACAGGTCATCTTGATGAGCAATGGTGACCAATGGAGATTGCGCATGGGAAATTGCACAATTCCAGTCATGTCCAATTCCTGGCATCCCATTGTTAATAAATACAGGCAAATTATAGCTAGAAGCAATCTGCTCAATATGTTTATTCGGAGTAGAAGTAGAGATAAGGATCCTACTGGCCTGTTTCTGGTTCATTAAAGACGATATACAGTCGCTCAAATAAGGTGATTCGCCATAGGCGCAAACTACGAATGTATGATCATTACACGTAAACATAGAACTATTTATCCCTCAGAATGCTCTCGATATCTTTTTCAAGCAATGCAACTCGTTGAGTTAAGTTCTTAATCGCATCGGCCTGTTTGCTGGCAATTAAACTAAGTGAAAGCATGATTAGGATTACAAAGACAAACCCTAGAACAAATATAAAATTGGAAGGCGTGGCAAACCCCATCGCCGACGATAAAAAACACAGAGGCTGAGGAAATAGAGCAGACAGGACTAGGACCAGGACCAGCGCCAACCACAATAGAGAATACTTAAGTTGGAGCCTGCCATTCACAATAAGCTTAACTACGTATGCAGCGAGTAAAATACAGGCCACTGCGACAGAAACGCGAAGGGTTACCGGCACTTTAACACCTCGTTTTTGAACATGCAGAAATAATAATTGCAAGGGTAACTTTGATCATGTAATAGGCACTCGAAAAGCCCGAAATGGATGATGAGCCCCCTTGCCTCTCTTTCATGACAACGGGAACCTCAGATACAGACAGACCGCAAGCAAGCACCGAGACAATAGAATCGGGTTCGGGGTAATCAACTGGATAGTTCTTACAGAAATAATCAATAGCCTTCGGTCCGCAGGCCCTAAATCCAGATGTCGGATCAGCTATGTACTTCCCCGTACACATTTTAATCACCCTAGTAAGCCATGAAATACCCACTCGGCGTAAAAACGTAGACTGAAACCCCCCAGTTCGCTCGAGAAACCTAGACCCGATAACCAAGTCGTAGCCAGCTTCAATCTGCTCAACCATACTGGAAATAAAACATGGATCATGTTGTCCATCGCCATCCACCTGAACGTCGATGTTATATCCATATTTTTTAGCGTACTTATGGCCGGCTTGTACAGCCCCTCCAATGCCAAGATTCTGCGGTAGATCAAGTACATTAAGATGGTTAGCATGACAAATCTCAAGCGTATTATCAGTTGAACCATCATTGACCACGACGTAATCATATCCTGAATCAATCACGGCTTTAACTGTCGCACAAATTGATTCAGCTTCATTATAAGCAGGCACAATAACTAGCACCTTATAAGGATTGCTCATGAACAACCTTTCAATGATAGCCCGTTATCCTTAGCTAAAACTAAAAATAGCACCAACAAGACGAACTACATGTAATGCAGGAAGCTAGCATGATAGGCAACACAGTATCCACAACGGATCTAGAACATATAAACACTATAGCTGTTATCACCATCGACAATCTGTGGTCTGCGTAGTAACCACTATGATTGCCACAAGGTGTGCTGCATCTACCCTCTTGCAAATTCAACGAAATTTATAGTATAGAACAAAACAGATGAATTATTTAATCCAATATAACTAAGTTATTACTAGCACGGTTCATCGTAAATGACCGTCAGAAAGAACCGAAGCGATTCTTTCACTTGCATGGCCATCACCATAAGGATTGGAAGCGTGACTCATCGCTTCATACTCTGAGACATCCGAGAGCAACCTGCTAAACTCGTTGTAAATTACATCTTCCTCTGTGCCAACAAGTTTCAAAGTCCCCGCCTTAACGCCCTCAGGACGCTCAGTAGTGTCACGCATGACAAGAACAGGCTTGCCAAGGCTTGGCGCTTCTTCTTGAATACCGCCTGAGTCAGTAAGTATCAGATAGCTTTTAGCCATAAAGTTATGAAAATCAAATACTTCAAGGGGGTCAATAATATGCAGTCGATCAAATCCATCTAGCTCTTCATGGGCAGCCTTGCGAACAAGAGGATTCATATGAATAGGGTATATAGCTTTGGTATCGGGATAATCTTCCATTACGCGACGAATAGCACGGAACATGCGATGCATAGGTTCACCAAGGTTTTCGCGGCGATGTGCGGTGATAAGAATCAAACGAGAACCCTTTGCCCAGTCAAGCTCATGATGTGAATACTCCGGATCCACGGTAGTATAAAGTGCATCAATTCCCGTGTTACCTGTAACCCAAATCTTTTCGGGTCTTTTTCCCTCATCGAGAAGGTTTTGTCTGCTCACCTCGGTTGGTGCGAAATAATATTGACTCACGATGTCAACTGCTTGGCGGTTAAACTCCTCTGGCCAAGGACTGCTAATATCATGTGTGCGTAAACCAGCCTCAACATGACCGACCGGAATTTGCAGATAAAAACAAGCTAAGGCTGCAGCAAAGCTTGTCGTGGTATCTCCATGGACAAGCACGACATCCGGTCTTTCCCCCTCAAGAACCTTCTTGATTTTAAGAAGAATGTTACACGTAACATCGAAAAGAGTCTGACCAGGCTTCATGACTGCTAGGTCAATATCGGGTTCCACATTAAAGACATGCAAAACCTGCTCAAGCATCTCCCGATGTTGGCCAGTCACTACAACAACGGTACTGAAATCATCCGGATGAGTTTTGAGCACATTCACAAGTGGGCACATCTTAATTGCTTCCGGACGAGTTCCGAAAACTAGCATTACCTTTTTCATTTCAAGAACCAGCCCCTTAAAAAAACCATTGAAATACACATAGTCATTACGAACAAATAATAATCATTTAAATAATTCAGAGGAAGAAGTCAGGGAGAGCAATTCGCCCTAAATCAAATGATGCAATTAAACGAGATTATTAAAATGACGTCTCAACAAGATAGACAATACGACCACCATATATACAAGTCCAAAAAGACAAGATATTAAGCTACACACTGTAACACCATTTAAATTGAATACTTCTACGGAATACTTCATTGAACTTAGTGACACGATAAACATCAACACGCCAGCAACTAGGGTATGCGAAAAATACCTAAATGAAATCAACAAATCATTGACAAGCCACATCAGTCCAGTCAAAACAGCAGAAGCTATCATAGGTGGAACTAAATACATGAAAGGTAGTATTTCATCACCAAATACAAATGAAAATAAGCTATTTCCAAACACCTCAAAACCAATACCGAACACAACGGCGATGATTAACGCACCAAGTAAGCAGGCAAAACATAGGCGAAAGAAAGAACGCCTGTCTTTATCTGAATAACTTTTCGAGAAATAACCGAGCAGGGGGTTATACAAATATGAAACACCCATTTGAATGATAGCAATAGGAGCCGCAATAGATGAGTAGACCCCAAGAGCAGAATCTCCCAATGCAGAAGATAAATATTGGCGTGGAATTGACGATGACGCGGAAACCGCTATGCCAGCAACCACAGCCGGCAAGCATGTTATCAATAATCGCTTTGCCTTATTTCGGCTAATTCCAACAACAATGCTTGTTAGCGCAGAAGTACGTGGCAAATCGTAAAACCATCCAACTAATACGACCGCAATAAACATTGCAAATATAGCTAGCGGCACCGAACGAAAGCAAGATAAAGCAACACAGAAAAAAACTAGAGACAAGGCTCCCTGAAGCGCAAGTGAGACTCCAACATAATCCATCCGGGAAAACTGCTGATCAGCAGCATGAAGGACATCTATCAATTGGTTGGCGCTTTTATATAAGCCGTAGAGAAAAATGCAGAAAACGGAAGCAGGGCGACAAGTAAATAGCGAATAAGCAAAAGTCAAAACAAGTGATAAAAGTATGGTTAGTAATCTAAAGGAAAGATACTCCCCTACCGTGTTTTCCCCATTAACATCTGAAACTTGATATGTATACATCCTATATTGAGCAATTGGGAAAAAAATGCCATAGACAGACATCGAAAGCGAGTATAAGCCAGCATCAGAAAAACCAAAGGATAGGCGAACCACCAGCACGCTTATTAACCATTGGCAAGATAAACCGATAATCGAGCCAATAGAACTCCATAAAATATTAGACTTTATCGAAAGAACTTTATCGGAACCCAACAATTACTCCGTTCTTGAATTAACTGATGCAGTTAATTGATGAGACACCTGTTTATCAGCGGGAGGAATGATCATATAGTCGCCATAAAGTTGAGTAAGCATCTCATCATAATGAGTTGGGATTTTAAATTGATGGCCCTCAAATTCTGCATCCATTACATCCGTAAAATAACTATTTGGAAATGCCTCCCTGAGACCAAACCCCCATCCGATTTGTCCCGCTCTCTTTGTTTCGCCAATAACATATTTTCTTGAAAGTTTATGTAAACGCTCGGAAGCCCATTTCTCTATAGGCAGCACTAGAGAAATGGGATAAAAAATAGCCATGAGAATTTTCATGCTAATCGGATGTGGATAATGGAAGTTGAGCCTTGATACAATACAAATCAAATCAAGCAATTTCACTTCATAAAACATAATAGTGGCCTTTAGATTTGAATCGGATATACCGTCAATTGGGAACACATCTATCCAAAGCCATTCTGGAACTGAAGGGCGATCCCTCTCTGTCTGAACGGAGATCATAGGATTAATTACTTTTGCGAATGAAGGTAAATACCCATCAATCTCTGTAGCCTGAACGCGAAGCCACGGAGAAAACTTACCGCTTTGAACAAGGCCGAGAAACCTATCGTAATCCTTCCGCGGCATGACAACATCTATATCATCATCCCAGGGGATAAAACCCTTATGACGCACGGCACCGATTAGAGTTCCATACGACAGCGAATAGCACAAATTGTATTTCTCACAAAAATCGTGAAATTCCACCAAGATTTTCAGTTCTTCGTGTTTCACCGCATCAAAAGAAAGAATTTCATTCGTCATTAAAAAACCAAGCCTTAAGAAATGAACGAAGTATATCTATCCGAATAGTTCTGATTGTCATCATATGCATCGGTTAACAATTTCTCGCAACCCTTAATAAAGCTATTCGAATCTAGACCGGTATAGTATTCGAACAATAAATCGGGCCAATTAACATTTGTATTATCTAAATCAAGTGTAAAACCAATACCATAATCACTTGCCATTGTTTCCATTGCGGTATTCGGGCAAACAAGAATTGGCATATGAAGTTGGGCAGCTATATACATTTTGTTAGAAATAGCGTAATCGAGAAATGGATCCCCATTGCCGTACAGATTGTGGATTATGTTGACTCCTGTATATAAAGAGTACATTTTTTCAGGTGCAAACCTCCCTAACAGTTGGACGTTTTCTACGTGATTATTTCTACAATAATCCTTTAGCTTTTCAGATCCAGCTCCTGCAAACATCAAACGGAAACGTGAATCATTTTTAAACATATTAATCAACTTAACATGTTGCTCAATATACTGGCCAACACTACCAATGAATGCAATCACGATCGGTAAAGATGGATTGCCATTTAAACTATTCACACATGAACTAGCATCAAGATTAGAGAATGACGGTCGTTGCAGATTGTGAACATAACTGTATTCAGAAGGGGCGAGAAAAGCGGCATAAAAACGTGATGAAAGCACCACGATTCCAGCAAAGGACACTATAGCGCGAGACATGAGGCCCAGAATCGGATTAAACTCTCCTCCGTAATCTCGAACATCCATTACATAGCGTTTACGATACTTAATAAGCAGTGCAGGAAACGCAAAATAACCAGCAATAGTATTAAGTAAAACTATGTGATCAAAATCACTATTTAATAGCTGTTTATTTACAAACAACATATAGGCAAAATAACTGTAAAGTCTGCGTAATAAACCAGTATCTGGGCAGGGCTTATCATATTCAATGCCCTTAATCGACCCAAGCGTCTCCTCCACGCCCTCCCTATTCCAGTAGACAAGGTATTTTTCCCCGGGAGTATTATCGACATAAAAGTTGAACAAATAAGGACATAGATACGCATTACCACTAAGAACAAAACAGGTTTTTTTCATCTCTTGAATTACTCCAATGCCCAGACTAATTTATCCACTTAGTAGATATCTTTGATGAATCGTCCATTCATAAAAACCAGTACAATACCTGGCCCTCTTACAAAAGACATGCGACTTATTCTTCCATCGAAGATATTGATGCAGAAATCTCTTAATACGTAACGACTTTTGTTCCATAAGGAATATTATCGTAAATCCATTTTGCATTCTGAATCTCTAGACGCACACACCCAGCAGATGACGGAACACCCATCGTGGGGTCCATCACACGATTGCTGTTGACATAGTAGGGCGAAGAATGGAATAGATAATCACCGTAGAACTGCGTGTAGTAATAGCAAGTATATCCATGCCCAAAGGAGTATCCCTTTCCGTAGACTCGGTACTCCCCTATCACCGTAGGTGTGCTGGCTTTACCCGTCGAGCATACATATCGACGGTTTAAGGACCAATTATTCCATGACCCAGTATAAATGCTCGTAACACAACGTGCCGTATCGACAAGTATTAGCCAATTTGTATTGCTTGAATAACTTTGTGCTTTAGCATCCATATAGTCTGACACCCACGCACCGTTAGCCATGAAGTATTGCCAGCATCCGTCCACAACGCGCCAGCCAGTAGCCATGGCGCCACTAGCGTCAAGCCAATACCAGGTACTCCCCAGGTTAAGCCACCCTGTTTGCATATAACCAGATGAATTCAAGTAATACCAAGATCCGTTAACGGCAACCCAGCCGGTTTTCATAACGTAGGAAGATGGGTCCAAATAGAACCAGGAGCCATCCTTGTACAGCCAGCCAGATCGCGCATAGCCAGCGGTCTCATCAAAGAAGTACCATTTTCCGTTAACGTTCTTCCATCCAGCGCAGAGGGAACCATCGGTTGGATCAGCATAGAATTTGCACCCCCCAAGCGTCACAAACCCGTGAGCTTCGGCTAATTCGCCATCACCGTTTGATATAAATAGCTTTCCACTACGCAATGCTCCACACAATGAGCAATCAGAACCAGCAAAAGCCTTAGACGGCTCTTCTGCATACGAGCCCTGAGTATCTACCCATTCACGACAAGCAACAGCGCCTGAAGCTTTTGCATAATAGCTTTTCCCATTTACAGAGAAATGACCAAGCAGCATTTTACCGTCGGCGGCAGGATCGAGATAATAGTATTGGCTATTATCCTTCAGCCATCCCGTCTTTACAATGCCCGATGCATGAGAAGGCTCAGCGTAATACCAGTCTCCATTGCTCATAAACCAGCCGAGTGACAGCGCTCCCGTTGAAGAAAAATGATATTGATTGGATCCGATGACAAAAAAGCCGGTAGTCATTCTATTGTCATTTGCGACATCGAGCCAATACCAAACGCCATTCACCAAACGCCAGCCCGATGCAAGTGCGCCGGAACCGTCAGCGTAATACCAGTCCGTCCCATCAAACGCCCAACCAACAGCCATTGCGCCGGAATCCGATAAATAGTAACGAGACGAACCGACAGAAACGATTCCTCTAGACATAACACCATCATTGGCGGGATCAAGCCAATACCAGTTATTGCCAGTTTGAAGCCAGCCGGTTAAGACTTCACCATTGCTACCCCAATACCATAAACCGTTATCAAGGCACCATCCATTAATCAGTCCATAGGTTCCAAGAAGATAAGGGTGCCCATCAATAACACGTCTACCAGTAGCCATAGAACAGCTGTTAAGGGAGTCAAACCAGTACCATTGGTCTCCAATAAACTGCCAGCCACTTGCCAAAGCGCCTGACGGACCCGCGTAATACCACTTATTTTCAGTAAAAATCCAGCCGCAGCTCATTGCGCCGTCACGAGCGGGGTCCAAGTAGTACAGCGAGTCGCCAATATTCTGAATTCCGGTCAAACGACAGCCATCTAGATAGTAATACCAGGACAAACCGTTCCATTGCCATCCAGATAGTTGTTCTGTAGTCGACGGGTCATGGCTTTCGACAACCTGTAGGCTCGAATCTTCCGTTGTTTTGCCGGCACAATCGCTGGAGTCTTGAGAGCAACCGCCACCGACCAATGCTCCCGGCCCTCCTGTCGAGTCGCGCTCTACGACACCGTTATCCGCCCCCTCTTCCACGGCATAAGCTGTGCAAGAAAATGCGGGGACGGAAACTGAGAGCAAGGCGGAAAATAGCATCAAGCCAATTACTCGCCAACAAATTCGATGTTCAATCCGGACATTCATTTCAGGCCCCCAACCGATATCGACCGTCTTGCAGCAAATCAATTAGATAAACGGACGGGCTGCGCCGATCACATTTCCCCTAGCGCTGACGGGATGAATACCGACACCCTGATGAGGCCAGGAGTCAATCATCATACCGCCGCCAAGTGCGATTGCGATATGCCCGCGATAATAAATCACATCGCCACGCTGAATCGAGCTGGTGCTCACGGGCATAAAGATGTTGCTTCGATACCAATTCATCGAATTGTAGGTTTGGCTTGGATCCCAGCGATGGTTATAAGGGTTGTAAACACCCATATCCATGCCAGTAGCATAAAGACATTGCAAGACAAAACCAGAGCAATCAACAGCCCCGCCGGGAGCGGTAGACCAAGGCTCAATATATTGCGTACCGATATATTCGTAAGCACGCTGAATAAAGGCATTCACGCAATCTTCCCGCGTCGCTTCGACAGAAATGCGAGAAGGAGTCACATAGGTAAAGTAGCCAGTGCAGTAGCTAGGCAACTGAACAGTCCAAGAGCTGACCTGGGGATACTGCGGAGGATTTTGCCAGCCAACCTTGTCGCACTGGCCATCGCTCCAGAAAATTCGACGCACGCCATCGATGGTTCTTGCGCCTGTTGCCATAGCACCGCTGCCGTCTAGCCAATACCACTTACCCGAATCTTTAAGCCAGCCAACATGCATGCTGCCGTTGGAGTCAAGGTAATACCATGTTCCATTGAGGCATTTCCAACCAGTTGCCATTTTTCCGTCGGCGTTTAGGTAATACCATGCACCGTCAGTAAAAACCCATCCAGTTTTCATCGCACCAGAATCGGCATCAAGCCAATACCAATCGCCATCAATCTGCAGCCATCCACGATGAATGACGCCCGTTCCGGGCTCAGCATAAAACCTTTGATTTGCAACATTAACCCAACCGGACGCAACCTGCCAGCCATCAGCTCCAGCTGTTTTTAGGATAGTACCGTTTTCGCGGATCACATCTTTGCAAAGATATCCATTGCCATCGGCATATCTTTCTACGCCGTCTTTAACGGTAATCCAGCTTGACACCACAAGTCTACCGCTCAGGTTTGCGAAACAATCGTTGCCGCCCACCTCAAATAAGCCCGTTTTCATGAGATGGCTAGCAGGGTCCAGGTAATACCAACTCACGCCCTCTTTATACCAGCCAGAAATAAGCGCGCCAGATTCAGAGGCAAAATACCAGCCGTCCTCGGACTGAGCCCAACCAATAGCCATAGTCCCATTCGAATTCAAATAATATGCTGCATTGCCAAGGTCTAAATACCCAACAGACATTTTGCCGTCGGAAGCCGGATCGAGATAATACCAGGTTCCGTTAACGAGTTGCCAGCCAGTGACCGCAATACCATTAGAGCAGTAATACCAATCTACTCCATCTTTGAACCATCCATTTACGAGGCCATAGTCGCCAAAAATGTAGGTACTTCCATCGATCTCGTGACGACCTTTGAACATAGCCAGCGTCTGAGAGTCAAAACAATAGCGAGTCCCACCTATCGTCTGCCATGACGAAGCAAGTGCGCCCGATGGATATGCCCAGTACCAATTCCCGTCAACGAGAATCCAGCCGGTTTTCATAGCACCAGTGGCATCTAAATAGTATTTCCCGCTCCCGAGGTCGACAAAACCAACCTGCATTATATGGGTGGCAGGATTCAGGTAATACCATGTGCCGTCTTGATAAAACCAATCAGCAGCTAAATCGCCTCCAGCATTGGCATAAAACCAATTTCCATCTGAGTTACGTAGCCAGCAGTTCTGATATAGCGCGCCAAAAGGCGTTGCGGCATTGCCGTCATTCGCATAAAACGAAGCAGTCGATCCGCCAGCATCGGTCACATTGAAATAACCTGTCTGCATTGCACCATCATTGGCCGGATCAAGCCAATACCAATAGCCCCCGCTTTGCAGCCAGCCAGTTTGGTGTTTACCGTTTTTTCCGTAATACCAAACTCCGGACGACTCGTCTCGTTGCCAGCCATCTTTTATGACGGAAGAATTATCAGGTTGCAAATCATCGGAAACCACAGAAGAAAAATCCGCTTTTGACTCAATACTCTGAGCCTCAACGGAATCCTGTGCAAACGCGACATTCGCACTCAGGGGCAAGCAGCAAGCAGTGATTAATGACGCAGCAGCACAAACAAGCGTGGCCTTCTTTTCGAATCGATACATAAGCGACCCTCCCAGATATCCTATTTAGTTATTTTAATCCACCTTTCGAGATTGATTTTCGCTACTTTCTGTTCAGTCTATGTAGCTAAATACAATTGATTGAACATATCGTTCAATCATTCTATTCTTTTCCTAAGCAATGAACATCTTAATTGGAGGCCTGCAGTGGAACTGACCAAGCGTAACTTTACAGTTCTGTACGAATACCTAAAGAACCCATATGCCAGCCAGCGAGAAGTTGCCGAGCGCACCGGCCTTTCACTTGGATCAGTAAACGCAGCGAATAAAGAGCTCACGAATGAGGGGCTTCTCGAATCGGACAGCCTAACCGACGGCGGTTACGAAGCGCTTCATCCCTATAAGGTTGAAAACGCAGTGATATTGGCTGCGGGGCTTTCGAGCCGCTTTGCTCCCATTTCGTATGAAAAGCCCAAAGGCCTTTTAAAAGTACGTGGTGAGATCCTCATTGAGCGACAGATTAGGCAGCTGCAAGACGCAGGTATCAGCAATATCACCGTCGTTGTCGGCTATAAAAAAGAATATTTCTTCTATCTCGAAAGCAAGTTCGGCGTCTCGATTGTCGTCAACAACGAATATGCATCCAAAAATAACCACGCATCGCTTATGTGCGTAAAAGAGCGGCTTGGCAACACCTATATTTGCTCAAGCGATGATTACCTTCTAAACAATCCGTTCGAAGCATACGTTTGGAAAGCATTTTATTCTGCTCAATATGCTGAAGGCGCCACCAAAGAATGGTGCATTCAAACCGGAGCAATGGACAGAATTACCAATGTTACGATTGGCGGTTCCGATGCTTGGTATATGCTCGGACATGTCTACTTTGATAAAGCCTTCTCGCTTGCATTTAAGCAGATTCTCGAAACGGAATATAACAAGCCCGAAACAACGGACAAGCTTTGGGAAGATCTATATATCGAGCACATCAAGGAGCTCGATATGGTTATCAAGAAGTATCCTGAGGGCGAGATCAACGAATTCGATTCTCTTGATGAGCTGCGTGCCTTTGATCCGCATTTTATCGAAAACGTTGACTCCGATATTTTCGATAACATCGAGCAAGTGCTCGGCTGCTCCAAATCAGAGATTCACGACGTTTATCCCCTTAAACAAGGTCTTACGAATCTATCGTGCCACTTTAGAACCAATGACGGAGAGTACGTTTACCGCCATCCGGGAGTCGGGACCGAACTGCTTATTAACAGAAATGGAGAAGTAGCCGCACTTAAAAAGGCCAAGGAGCTCGGCCTTGACGACACGTTCATTCATGAGGACCCAAAGCGTGGTTGGAAAATTTCGAAGTTTGTACCCAACGCAAAGCAGCCTGACCCGCATGATCCTGCCCAAATGAATCGAATGATGCAGATGTGTCGTTCGCTTCACGAGAGTGGTGCAAATGTTGAAACCGAATTTGACTTCTACCTCGAAGCGAAGCGCTACGAATCACTTCTTCTGGAAAAAGGTCCCATCGACATTCCAGGCTACAGGGAAATGTCCGCCGAAATCGATGAATTGGAGCACTTTGTACAGGCCGATAATGCACCAAAATGCCTTTGCCACAATGACTTCTTTTACCTCAATTTCCTTATCGATGAGAACGACAAGTACTATCTCATTGACTGGGAATATGCTGGCATGAGCGATTACGCAAACGATTTTGGAACATGCAGTGTCTGCTGCGAGCTTTCCGAAGATGAAGTCGACCGCGCGCTTGATGCATATTTTGGGCGCAAGGCAACAAACAACGAAATTGCGCATAACTATGCGCACATTGCCCTTGCAGGATGGTGCTGGTACCTCTGGTCTCTTCTGAAAGAAGCCGAAGGCGACTTCGTGGGCGAATGGCTCTATATCTACTTCAATTACGGTGCCAAATACCTCAAAAAGGCACTGGAGATCTATCGGAAAGGTGAGTAACGATGATATTCGGCTTTTTTAGCGGTCTTCTTTGGGGCCTTGATACAGTAATTCTTGGAATCGGCTTGGCGCTTGCGCCCTATATTGGATCGGCGGAAGCGCTTGCATGCGCCTCCATTGCGGGATCCTTTCTCCATGATGCCTTCTGTGCAATTTGGCTCTTTGGCTACATGGGAGTCCGAGGCAGACTAAAAGACACGCTCGCTGCACTTAAAACTCGTTCGGGCAAGGTCGTCATCGCCGGCGCCCTACTCGGTGGACCTATCGGAATGACCGGCTACGTATTGGCAATTAATAACATCGGAGCTGCCTACACGGCAATCATCTCCGCCTTCTATCCCGCAGTCGGAGCATTCCTTTCCTTCGTACTGCTGAAGGAGAAAATGGGCAAAGGCCAGATTCTTTCCCTTCTCGTTGCTCTTTGCGGTGTAATGACGATGGGCTATCTATCGGCCGGATCGAGCGAGATTGCAAATGCCCCCCTCGGCTTACTCGGCGCAGTGCTTGCCGTTATTGGATGGGGATCCGAAGCGGTGCTGTGCGCATGGGGAATGAAAGATGATGCCGTTGATGACGAAACAGCTTTGCAAATCCGCGAAACTACAAGTGCGCTTGTTTATGGAGCGCTCGTACTCCCCCTCTTCGGAGCATGGCATTTCACGTTGGGCGCTATCCCAAGCATGCCCACATTGATTATTGCACTCGCCGGACTCGCAGGAACTGCATCCTATCTGTTCTATTACAAGGGCATTGCGGCAATCGGAGCAGCGCGTGCGATGGCTCTGAATATCTCCTATTCGGCATGGTCAGTGGTCTTTGGCCTGATCTTGCTTGGAACAATTCCCGACATGGCATCCGTAATCTGCTGCGTTGTAATTGTATGCGGAACAGTTTTGGCAGCCAGTAACTGGGACGAACTATTTGGACGTAAGAAGACGGCGTAGCTAGATTAACAATGTAGCAAAAGGGGAGAGCTCGTCGAGCTCTCCCCTTTTAGCATCATGGCTATTCAATTACCACGGCCTGGCTATCCATCTGTTGCCACGTGCCGAAGAACACTTGGGCATTTCGCGTAACATTGCCGTTAATCGAATCCGAAAGATAGACAATTCCCTGCTCGTCATCATAGCCTTTAAGGACTACGGCATGATTACCGCCCCACAGACCATAGGAATGCCCGTTATACCAACGCGCAGCATAACGGCCTCCTGGCCAACTTCCCCATTCGGTATTCCACATCTCAACAGGTTGACCACAGGTCAGCCTGTTCTTAATGGAAGAAATTGACGAGAAAGAGACGTCTTTTGCCTGCTTGCCACTTCCAGCAGCACGCAGAAAGTTATTACCAGCAATAGTAATCGCAGGTGCGACGCATCCCATGAGACCACCGCTGCTACGCCTTGGATTGCCATCAAAAGCGGTAACAAAATTGCCATTACTTCCCTTGGGCAAATAGTAATCCGCAATAATCGTCTTACCTAAACCGAAACCATAGTAGTTAAGCAAGTTTGTAAGGGCAACCGACTCACAGCCAGTAGGAAGTTCCGGGTACTGCGAATAGCACGGGACATCGACCCAAGCGCCAACCATTGCGCCGGATGAACTGAACTTGTAGTCAGTAGAGCCGATCCAATACCAACCGTTGCTCAACATTACTCCCCCACGTGCGGCATCAAGGTAATACCATGTGTCCCCACGGGAAAGCCATCCCGTTTTCATTATGCCAGAAGCGGAATCTAGCCAGTACCAGTTACCGCCATCGTTAAGCCAGCCGGTCGCCATTCGACCATCCGAGTTAAAGTAATACCAAGACCCAGCAATTTGCTGCCATCCAGTCAGAATTACCCCATTAGCAGAACAATAATATCGAGAACCCTGACTCTCAATCCAGCCCGTTCTGGCATTACCGTCATCGTCAATCAGCTGGATTCCCGAAT
Organism: Collinsella sp. AF28-5AC; assembly: GCF_003457875.1. NCBI lineage: Bacteria > Bacillati > Actinomycetota > Coriobacteriia > Coriobacteriales > Coriobacteriaceae > Collinsella > Collinsella sp. AF28-5AC. Next base: position 87,297 of record NZ_QRTA01000007.1, read on the forward strand.
CGGTCATTATGCCTTTAAGGTCAATTGCGCCGCTGGATGACGAATGATACATCCAAGACCCATCACCGTTTGACCAGCAATTAGCCATCATCTTGCCGGTACTATTAAATATGTATTCACATGATCCGATAGTTTGAACGCCCGTGGTCATGGCATGCGTCGAGGGGTCGAGCCAGTACCATGCACCGCTTAGGCTGAGCCATCCGGAGGCGAGGGCACCGGAGCCCGTCGCGTAGTACCAGGTCCCGCCGTCGAGCACCCATCCGGTCGCCATCGCGCCGGAGGCGCTGAACCAGTACGCTGAGTCGTTGCACACGTGAAGGCCCGTCACCATGGCGCCGCCCGCGTCGGGGTCGAGCCAGTACCAGGAGCCGCCGGTGTAAAGCCAGCCGGTCGAGGCGATGCCGTTCGCAAACCAGTACCAGGAGCCGTCGACGAGGCCCCATCCGTTAAGGGGGCCGCAGCTGCCGAAGTAGCGGCGGACGCCCTGCGCGTCCGTCTGGTAGCCCGTCAGCATGGCCCCCGTCCGGGCGTCGAAGCAGTAGGGCACGCCGCCGACGGATACGAGGCCGCGCGCCAGCGCGCCGGATCCCGTCGCGTAGTACCAGGTACCGCCGTCGAGGAGCCATCCGGTAGCCATCGCGCCGGACGCATTAAACCAGTACAGTGAGCCGTTGCACTCGTGAAAGCCGGTAGCCATGGCGTGCGTCGAGGGGTCAAGCCAGTACCACGTACCGTTTAGGTTGAGCCAGCCGGAGGCGAGGGCGCCGGAGCCCGTCGCGTAGTACCAGGTGCCGCCGTCGAGCACCCACCCGGTCGCCATCGCGCCGGAGGCGTCAAACCAGTACGCGGAGCCATTGCACTCATGGAGCCCGATGGCCATGGCATGCGTCGAGGGGTCGAGCCAGTACCAGGCCCCATTGGTATAGAGCCAGCCAGAATGCAGCGAGACTGGATTAACTGAATCCACATAGAACCAGTTACCGTCAAACGAATTCCAACCCTGATTCCATTTAACGGATTCTTGAGCAGACCCATCATTGATTGAATCGGAAGAATTAAGAGTCGAGGAGACGGATTGCTGCTCAAAATCAGTAGGGATGAAGGAGCTTATGGATTCTGCGTTCGCGATATCAACCACACCGGGCCCAGCGAGCAGTAGAGTTGAAAGAATGATTAGGATTAATGTTATTCGCTTTTTCCTTGCCATGTCAGCCCCCAGTAGTAACCAATTTTTACATAAACATAGTCTACAAATGGATAGCTAAGAGCAATATGTAATTAGAAAAAAGCAATTAAAGAAGAGTTGCTAGCCGAGCCAAGCACCATTACTAGCAAAAGAGTATTGTGCCCCGTCGATCTGCTGAACACCAGTAACCATAGCGTGCGTCGAGGGGTCGAGCCAGTACCAGGCGCCGCCGACATATGCCCAGCCGGAGGCCAGCGCGCCGGAGCCCGTCGCGTAGTACCAGGTTCCGCCGTCGAGGACCCATCCGGTCGCCATCGAGCCGGAGCCGTTGAACCAGTACATGGAGCCGTTGCACCCATGGAGCCCGGTGGCCATGACGTGCGTCGAGGGATCGAGCCAGTACCACGTACCGTTTAGGTTGAGCCAGCCGGAGGCGAGGGCACCGGAGCCAGTCGCGTAGTACCAGGTCCCGCCGTCGAGGACCCACCCGGTCGCCATGGCGCCGGAGGAGTTGAACCAGTATGCGGAGCCGTTGCACACGTGAAGGCCCGTCACCATGGCGCCGCCCGCGTCGGGGTCGAGCCAGTACCAGGAG
>NZ_QRTA01000007.1:89090-123899 GCF_003457875.1 Collinsella sp. AF28-5AC
GTCGGGGTCGAGCCAGTACCAGGAGCCGCCGGTGTAAAGCCAGCCGGTCGAGGCGATGCCGTTCGCAAACCAGTACCAGGAGCCGTCGACGAGGCCCCATCCGTTAAGGGGGCCGCAGCTGCCGAAGTAGCGGCGGACGCCCTGCGCGTCCGTCTGGTAGCCCGTCAGCATGGCCCCCGTCCGGGCGTCGAAGCAGTAGGGCACGCCGCCGACGGATACGGGGCCGCGCGCCAGCGCGCCGGATCCCGTCGCGTAGTACCAGGTACCGCCGTCGAGGAGCCACCCGGTCGCCATGGCGCCGGACGAATTAAACCAGTACAGGGAGCCGTTGCACTCGTGAAGGCCGGTTGCCATGGCACCGCCCGCGTCGGGCTCGAGCCAGTACCACGTGCCGCTCTGAAACAACCATCCGGCATACGCCTTGCCGTTGGAGGCTGCATAATACCAGGTGCTGTCAATTAGTTGCCAATGATAAAGGGAGACATCAACATACGCGTAGTTCATATCAACGTTGCCGTTGATTCCAAGGACTTTTCCGTTGCTCTTATACTGCCAAAAACTGTAATTGCCGGTATAGTCACATTGCGAGTTATATTGAGCAATCCAATGATCCCAAGAGCTACTCTTAAATACAGAGTCAGTCAAAATGTTGTTAAACCAATTTAAATTTGCATAAATACCAGGCTCATATCCTGCGGCAGAAATCCTATTACAAAAAACCTGCGCCCTCGATGCAATTCCGGTTTGACGTCCATTTGCAATTATCGAGTTATCCTCAAGATCGTAATACACCGGCAATCTTGGATTATGTCCAGAAAGGCAATTGATCACCATTGATGCCTCATCGGCTGCCTGCTGATTATCAAAAGCATATGAATAGATATAGACGCCGTAGGGAATTCCGAGTCGCTCGCACTCAGAAATATTTCGATTAAATTGATAGTCAACTCGACCGCCCCAAGATGGAGCGCCAAATCCAACACGCAGAATAGCGAAATCGATACCAGAAGCCTTAACAGCATTCCAGTCAATACGTCCTTGATGCTCACTGACATCGATGCCCTGCGCCGTAGCCCCATCGGGAAGAATGTCCATGGACAATAAGGCTATTCCATCTTCTTCGGAAGAAGCATCCTCTGCGACCAATTGCCCATCCTCATAACGCCAGGAATTCTCAACTAGGGACCGCGCAGCTTCCGCGTTCGAGGGGAAAACAAACACAGAAATGGGCGCAAGGACCATCAGCACCAACAATGCCGAAAATAACTTAAGATGTTTGCTCATGTAAACCTCGTCATTCGTTCTTGTTTGCGTTTAGCTTACAGCATGGCTGTGAAAGATTTCCGAACATCCAACTGGACAAGATGCCATCTAGGACGACAAATAACTGCACGCAATACCACAATGTAAACAAGAACTTCCCAGCAGGGTGAAACCAAGGACTCCTAGTCCCTACTCTTACCCCCCCCCAAGAATACCGACTTCAAATAAACTTTCAAACTAGATGTCAAAAAGGTAGGGGATCCAGAGAGTCCCCTGCAACTCAGAATTCTAACGAATCAATATTACTTTCGATGGACCCAAAGCGGTCAAACCGGAGATGCGGTTTCCATAACCATCACTATGCCAGAACAAATTTTCGCTCGGCGAATTGCCCCAGAAAAAGCCAATGTGGCTATCGTCGGCATATGGGTTGTAAGGATTGAAGAACACAATGTCCCCCTTACGAGCCAAGCCACTGCGCAACAACTCATCAATAGAGTTGAAATAAGTCACGTTCGCGCACGTATCGATAGCGTAGCCGTACCAACGATAAGCGTTAACGCAGCCGCCCCTTCCGGGACCTCCACTCCAAGGGGAATGGCTCTGCTCGGCGGCAATGGGAGCTAAATTACCGCCCGCTTTCATATACGCATGCGATACAAATCCGCCGCAGTTCATACCGGTATACCCATCCCAACGAGGATCACCCTTTGGATACATGCATGTTTCTTGGCTAAGATGCGTATCGTAGGGTGTTCCACGGTAATAGCCATCGTTTTCGTGGCTCATAAGCCAATTGACCAGGCTGGACCTATTAACCCCCAAAACAGAACCAGACGTATTCAACCATGCACCACTTGCATTGAAGTAGTAGTCGACGCCATCGATTTTCAGCCACCCGTTAGCAAACATAGCGCCCGAAGGCTGAAGCCAGTACCACGTGCCGCGGTCATTGAGCCATCCGGTCTTCATCTTGTAGGTGGAAGGATCCATCCAATACCACGCACCGTTAACATATTGCCAACCAGACTTAAGGACACCATTGGAAGATGCGTAATACCAAGTATTGCCGCTTTCGTCAGAAGCGTCTTTCGACATAATCCAACCAGATGCTACATTGACGGCACCGTTTGCATCCGCATAGAAAACCGCGTCTCCAATATGAATCACACCTGGCAATGAAGACGAGTCAGCACGATCAGCGACTACGGGAGATCCATCAGATGAAGTAGGCAACGGCTCGCTCAGTGCTCCAGACGATTTCGCCCATGCCATACCGTCGCTCAAGTTAATCCAGCACGAAGATGCCATCGCACCGGAATCATAAGAAAAATAGCGCGTGTTTCCTACCGCGAATTCACCAGTACACATTGCGCCGGATACATCATCAAGGTAATACCAGGCGCTTCCGAACTTTATCCATCGTCCTCGTTGAATAGCTCCATTTGATGCGGCGTAATACCAAGTACCATCAACAAGTGCCCAGCCTGTTGCCATGGCGCCTGAACTCGTAAGGAAATAGGTGGACAACTCCACTTGCATAAAGCCCGTGAGCATAATATGGCTTCCTGGATCCAGGTAATACCAAGAATTCCCTAGAAGTAACCAGCCTCCATGCAGTAAGCCGTTGGAGTCAGCGTAATACCAGTTGTTGTCAATAAGAGCCCACTGGGAGGATAGCATGGCCCCTGAACTGTTAAAGATATAAGAGGTGCCATTGCATTCATTCAGCCCGGTGACCATAGAACCGTCTGCAGGATCAAGCCAATACCAACGACCCCCATCCGAGAGCCAGCCCTTTACCAGAGCGCCAGAGCTGGAAAAATAATGCCAGACAGAAGCATCAAGATGCCATCCGATAAGCATTGCACCAGAAGAAGAGAATCCATAAGTCGCACCCCTGACTTGGACCAATCCATCCTGAGCCATTCGACCTTCGTCGTCGAACCAGTACCAGCTACCGTTTATATGTCTCCAAGAAGAAACAGCGATTGTCCCGTCGGACAAGCCCCAACGCCAAAAACCAGCCCCTTCTTCGGGTGATATCCACCCCTGATGCCAAACAATTTGATTCGAGACCTCAGAAGGGGTCTCATTATCCACCCGAGAGTTCTGCTCGACAGCGAAGGTCGATTCGCGCTGAGCATCAACGTCTGACTCGACAGAAGCAATAGCAACGTTAGATGCGGGACCTTCGTCAGTGTTATTCAAATCAAGGGCGTATAACATCGAGGACGAACCCAAAAGGAGCCCCAAAGAAACAAGGCCCGAAAAGACCAGCACCCCGAATGACCATTTCTTCATAGCAGCACGGTATCCAATCACGCAGCGGCCCCGTCACCTCAGGGCAACGGGGCCTAAATCAAAACTAGCTCAATAATATGCTAGCCAATTTACCGGCAGTTTTTGCACTTTCGTGAAGCACCACGCCTCTGGGCCTCCTGGATAGAAATATGCAAATAGCCCTTTGCGTCCTTGCCAACGGTACGGCACTTCTGCGTATGGTAAACGTCGCTTCCGTTCTTATACCAAACTAGGCCGTAGCCCGGAATCCACTTACCGTCCTCGCCGACATAGTAGGAGCCAACCCAGGCGTTCATGGCCATGGCGCCGAAGGATTGGAGATAGTAGTCGCCGACCCAGGCGTCGTGGGCCATAGCGCCGGAACCGTTAAAGTAGTACCAGGCGCCGCCGATCTGACGCCAGCCGGTGGCCATCGCGCCGGAATCGTCGAACCAGTACCAAACTCCACCAACGTTGGCCCAAGAGTTAGATGCCATAGCGCCCGAACCTCCGAGCCAATACCACGCGCCGCCATTGCTGAGCCAGCCGGTTGCCATAGCGCCCGAACCGCTCGCATAGTACCAAGAGCCGCCTGCCAAGAACCAACCAGTTGTCATTGCACCGGAGTCGCCGAACCAGTACCAGGAGCCGCCGAGGCTACGCCAGCTGTTAGCGGACATGGCGCCCGAGCCGTCGAGGTAGTACCACGTACTGCCAACGTTGAGCCAGCCGGTGACCATCGCGCCGGAGGCGTTAGCGTAATACCATGTCCCCGAATCGTTGACCCATCCGGTCAACATAACACCGTACTCGTTGAAATAGTACCAAGTTCCATCGATATTTTGCCAACCGGTCAACAACTCGCCGTTGGAAGTCGCATAGAGCCACTTTCCATAAATGGAGTCATAGATCCAGCCGCCATGCTGCATGCGGCCATCGGCGTTGGCGCCAGGGGTGTTCAGGAAGTAGTTCTTGCCGTCAATTTGAACTCGGCCGTATGCCATATCATGGCTTTCGGGGTAGAAGTAGTACTTGTCCCCACCGATAGACTGCCAGCCCGAAACTGCGGTCCCGTCAGCGCCAAAATAGTACCAGACGGCTTCGTAATCGTTATGCCACTGGTTCGTGACCATGGCGCCAGTCTTGGGATCGAAATAGCGAAGGTTGCCGTCCTCGCACCGAACGAGTCCAGTCTTCGGACGACCGTCGGAACACCATTCCGTAATCGGTCCACCGCCTCCGCCACCGCCAGCAATATCAGCAAATGAGGGCGCCGGGGCAACCGTCATGCAGGCAGCGGCAAATGCAACAACTCCCAGCACTGTTAGTCCGCGCCATCTTTCTCGAAGGTTTTTCATACGACATCCTTTCTCCGAGATTTAAGGCTCTCTTAAGTTATTTTTAAACTATCAATTCAGTATTTCAACGGGAAATCGATAAAAGGTGTCTTTGTGACTGCAATTTAAATATGAGTCGCCACACCTCAATCGTTACGCCAAATAGCTTCTGAGTCAAACCGAGCACATAAGCGAACCGATTTAATACAACCACCTGTAAAAATCATGAGGCACGTTTTCGATATGACAAGAGCGCTTGAACGAGGAGTACTTGAACCCCACCGCTCTTGCAGCCCTTGAGGATACTTTGCCGGAACTTGGCATTACTTCGCACTAAAGCGAGAAGTACTCGCTCTCGGCAGATAGGTTCGGCCCCAACCACGGATCACCGTTGAGGAAGAGCTCCGACGAGCGCTGCATGAACAGCGCCTGCTCGCGCTTCCAGCGGCGCAGTTTTTCTTCATTGGCCTCTTCCCTGCCGCGCGAGGTGAACTCGTAGTGGCACAGCTCAGCATAGGGCATTTGCCCTCCTCCAACAAAACACTGTCACTAACTTAGCCCACCAACCTCGCCATTTGTTAAGCAACAAGTGCGAGCGGTAGGTATTGATCTACAACCGTTGGGGATTGAAAAAAAGCAGTAACCGAACACGTAATATCTTCCGATTTGCGCGGCATAAAAAAATAGAGGGCGTCCCATAAAGAGAAGCCCCCTTGCAAAACGGCCGAACCGCTTTTCGAAGTGGGAAATATTTTGCACCAGATGCCTAGGAATCGCAAGAAGGCATATCTTCAGCGTCACACAAATACCATGCGCCGATCACTTTCGACAAAAACGAGAAGGAGGAAGTTATGACCTCCGCACCTTTATAGTAGTTGATGTTGCGATTTGCCCTAGAAATAAACTTGGAAAGCGATTGTGCTTTGTGCTTAATAACGCCTTTAGACGACACCTCTTTGTGCAGATATAGCGTTGTGACAATCTGGCGTATTCTCTCATTGCTCATCCTTGCCTTACGCTGATAAGAGCCAACCCCATCTATTTTGCTCAATGCCTTCATAACACCGTTATTTGCCCTTCGGGCATTCTCACCCGAAGCAAGACCATTAAGAATGCAACTATTGTGAGCACACGCGTTGCGGAGATCTTTTGCCGCGCGAAGCAAATAAAACCTATCGCGAAGCTCATCATCGTCAAACCGTTTGGCGCAAAACAAAATGAATGAATTAAAGGCGCCAAAGGTAATAACTTCCAGAAAGGCCCAGACAGGCATATTAAAACCACTGTATTTTGCAAGAATGCCTGCAGAATAGGCACTCGACTCACAACGTGAAATCTCTTTTTTGACCCAGTTAGTCACATTCCCCTTGCTATCAAATGTATCCTGCTCGCTTAAATAGTCTTGAACGATTTCGTAACCGTCCTCGGCATGCTGCTCTATCCTGCCCAGCAAGTCAACTTTGCAGAAGTGCTCAATATCAAGAGTGAGCGAAATCATCTCGTTTCGAAGCAACATATCAATAATCGAAAGGTCAACAAGCATCTTGAAATCTAAGTTGACATATTCACCCTTGCGTTTTCCATCAGAAACCTTTGGAAATCCGGTGCGGTACGAGCGCAAGCGAAAGTAATTGTTGTTCTTCGTCAGATACTCGACCGCCTCTGCCTCGCTCATATAGCGGAAACGGACACCCTTGCTCTTAAGATGGGAGACTTGTTCCCAAGGAGTAAGCCAAGGCTTTTGATCGCACATATCTTGTTGACGAATAGGACTATTCATTGCGCTCTCCAGCGTATTTGATGAAATAACAGATCTAATTTTATCCTAACTGTAAATACCTATTAAACAGCCGGACGCTCATGCAAATACATCATGGCACGCCGCCGCCCATCTCGCCTTGAGCTCGTGACAGCGATAGCCCTCGCGCTTTGCGAATGGTATCTTTGTTGCTGCAAATTAAAACACGCAATGCTATAGATAGACGGAATCTGATTAGCGGGCGACGAAGAGTGCCACATCTCTATTATCACGGGGATTGACGGCCCAGAAAAACCCGATACGGCAATCGACGCTGAGAGCAGTCTTAAAGAATATGGCGTCGCCCTCACTCGATTTAGAACCGTTCGAGAATCTCCTCGGCGTTCTCTCGCAGATAGATATCTAGGTCCGGCACGGCAAACTGCACGTAGCCCCTCTGTGGTGCCTGAATAACCTCTCTTTGTAGCAATTTTGCCCTAATAGAGCTGACCTCATTGGTCTTTTTACCCATGCGCCTAGCAATCTCGGATGATTTGGACTGTTGTTTGTCCTCACACATCGCCAAAAGGTATTTGATATCGTTAAGTCCCAGTCCAGAAATCGCGGGCTCGTGAACAACATCGTGAAAACGAGCTTCTGCCAGCGCAATGCCTTCGGTGACGTCGCGCTCGCTCACAATGGCACTTTTGGCACGATGCAAGTTGGCGCGCTGCCAAATGGAATAACCGACCAGTTGCACCAGATAGGCATAGCCCTTAGTGGCCTTAGCGACTCTCGACAGAAGATCGTCCTCTATGGTCAAGCCAGTCGCGATAAAGCTGTCGCCCATAGAGAGCGCTACCTCCACCTGGTTGATAGGCACCAGATCTTCGGGGAGGGCACGACGCAAGAACGTAAGCGCCTTGCCGTTAATAAGATCCATAACGCCGGCGGGTAAGCCGGCAAAGGCAAGTGCAATATCTACTTTTTCCCCTATCAAAAGTTGAACCGTAGACGCAATGGCACGCATATCGTCAATCGGAGCGTCCTGAACTTCATCGATGGCAATAAAAAGACCCTTGGATGATTTCGCCGCCGATCTCAGCAACTTTCTAAGGCTCGACTCTTTGGGCACAACGTCGACTTTCGCGGAAACAAAGCCGGCGTTTACGCCGACCGAAGCATTAGTCGCAAGGGAAGAATCAGCAACCTGATCCCTCAAGTCCAGCAATAGGTTAGGGCCAGCAGAGACAATAGCGGTCTTCCATCCAAGCTCTCGAGCACGATCCCTAAGATCACAGAGCAAAACAGTTTTTCCGGAGCCCCTCGGTCCAGCAATGCGCATGAGCCTCGCAGGTGCACCGATTCCCGCATTCAAACTCTCAGTAAACTCAAGGGCAATATCATCACGACCAATTATGCGCGGAGGCTCAGCGCCGGCAGTGGGACGAAACGGGTTATGGAATGCTGTGGCGCTCACTTGTTTGCCTCTCAAGACAATCGATTATCGGTCAATCTTAGCCTTATAAGCTTATCGTAGAGTATATCGGATAATATCGAGTTATATAAGACTGTATAAACTTATCGCGGAAGTATCGAGCTTTCGTAATTTGTCTTAACAAGTAGTACAACCTTGCTTTCTTCCAAGCTCATAGCGAAAGAAAGTTAAGGACTTCCTAAAAACCATTGCCTTAGACCGAGAAGTACTCGCTCTCAGCGGATAAGTTTGGCCCCAACCACGGATCGCCCGTCAAGAAGAACTCCGGCCAGCGCTGCATGAACAGTGCTTGCTCGCGCTTCCAGCGGCGCAGTTTATCCTCGTTGGCCTCTTCCCTGCCGCGCGAGGTGAACTCATAGTGGTACAGCTCGGCATAGGGCGTAAAGATGGTGCGGTAGCCCGCCTCCCACATGCGCAGGCAAAAGTCTGCGTCGTTAAAACCGACGGCGAATTCCTCGTTATAGCCTCCGACCTGCTCAAATACGTCGCGTCGCACCATCTGGCAGGCACCCGTCACGGCGCTAAAGTTGCCCGGGCGCACGGCACGGGCAAGATAGCCCTCGCGCTTTGCCGAGAAGTCCTGGTTGGCATGGGCAAGTGCGCCACGCACACCGACCACAATGCCAGCGTGCTGCACCAGATGATCGGCAAAGTAGAGTTTGGCGCCCACCACGCCCGCACCGGGACGCTGCAGATACCCCATCATCTCTTCGATAAAATCGGGGCTTATGACCTCGGTATCGTTGTTGAGCAGCAGCAGGCAGTCGCCCTTGGCGTGCTCCACGCCAAAATTGATGATCTGAGAGTAATTGAACTCGCCCGGCCAGTACACAACGCGCGCGATGCCCTTGCCTTCGGATGCTGAAGCCACGCGCTCTGGCAGGGTTTCGTAATACGCAAACGTCTCCGGGGCTTCGCTGTTGTTCTCCACCAAGACGATCTCGTAGTTGGCATACGTTGCCTTCTGGGCGATCGACATCACGCAGGCATCGAGCGTCTCAACGTGATCCTTGGTGGGAATCACAATACTCACCAGCGGCGCAGGCTCCGGCAGCGCATAGCGCATGCGGTAGACAAACGGCGTCTCGGTCTCCTCGGCCGTTCCGTGAATGCCCAGCGCGTCAAAGTGACGCTGAAGCGCAAGGCGCCCGGCTTCAATAGCATACGGCTTGCTATCGGCAGAGCCATCGGCGGTCGATCCCGGATGAACGCGCCAGTGATACAGCACGTGCGCGACATGCTCAAACCGCGCGCCCGCCGCAAGGCAGCGAAGCGTAAGGTCGTAATCTTGGGCGCCCGCGACGTCTTCCGGCGACATGCCAATACGGTCGATGAGCGCCTTCTCCACCATCAGGAAATGCGTCACGCAGTTATGGCTATAGAGCAGGTCAACGTTGAGTTTGGTCTTAAAGACCGGCTGGCCCCACTCCCCCGTTTTCTGAAACATGTCCTCATCGCAGAACAAGACCTGGGGGCGCTCGCCCTCGGCCGCCTTATTCAGCGCGGAAACATAGTGGAATAACGCGTCCGGCTCCAGAATGTCATCGTGGTCCAAGAACGCGATGTAGTCGCCCATCGCTTGTTCAATACCTGCGTTGGTGTTGATCACAATGCCGCCGTTGCCGGGCAGCCCAATGCGACGAACGCGCTCGTCGTGGGCGCCTGCCGCAAGGTCGGCAACCGCATCCCAGTCAGGTGAGGCATCCATAAGGAGCAATTCCCAGTTGTCATAGCTCTGGGCAAGCACCGAGTCCAGCAGCTCGCGCAGGTAGACTCGATCGGTCTTGTAGCACGGCACCACAATGCTCACGAGCGGCCTATAGGCAAAGGCCGCCGAAGCGACACGCTGACATGCCAGATCGCCCGGCTTTGCGCGATGCTGCTCAAACCAACGTCGATAAGCTGCGTCGTCAGCGCGTGCATCTTTCATGCGGTTCCAGCTGTCGTCGACCATGCCGTTGCACAGGCGACCATCCATGGCGCAAAACCCGCTCTGGATCTGCTTCGTGGGATCGCTCACAATCGCGACAAAATCTCGTATACCCTGAGGCATCTCAACGCTCAGATACGTTTTATTGACGTGGCAACCGTTGCGCTGCGGCACATCGACCTGCGACTCAAACACATGCACGGTGGCATCAATCGCATTCATATGCGTATCGAAGATCTGGAGCTCAGGTGCGCACTGAGGGTCTCCCGCCCAGGTAACCTCATAGCGCCACACCGCGCCGGCGTCTGCCGGCAAATAGCGAATGGCATCGATCTCGTAGCGGCCGCAGTGTTCGCCACGCTGCGCATCGCGGATAAGCGCACACAGCGCAGGCTTTGCTTTGTAGTTAATCTTGGATTCCAGCTTGGCCACGCGGCTATCGAGGCGAATGGAGCCCAACCTTTGGCCACCGGATGCAAATGCGATGTCGATTGAGGAACCATCCAAAAACGGAAGCACCAAGACAGCGAACTCGCGCTCGTAATCGGAAACGGAAGGGCAAAGCGCCAGCACGCGGCCATGATCGGCCGGCAGTGTCAAAGACGGCACGCAAGCGCCATCGGTCGTCGCACGAGCAAAAGCCTGGGGACCCTCCTGCTCAATAAGCCCCGCAACATCCTGACCGGCAAAACGAAGCAGCACAAACAGACGGCCCTGACTGCGGCAAAGTGCCAAACGCTTGATACTCATCTACACTTCTCGCTTTCCCAGGGCGTTCGCTGCCATGCGTTTGCAGGCACCCAGGCGCCCAAACCTCAAGACGTCGTAATCGAACATGAGCTTTTTGCATGCACGGGCATTGGGGGCCTTGCTGGTAAGCGCCGCACGCACCATAGCGGCAACAGAAGGAGCGCATTGTGCGAGCGCAGCATCGCTGCCCACAGCAGAACCGGCAAGCGCCGTGGCAACGGCAGCAAACACCTTGCCGCAGTCCGAACCCAGCAATCTGAGCGCATCGTACAGCACCAGATCGCATAGGAAGTACGCCAGGTCCTCGGCATGCTGGACATCGAGACCGTCGCGCTGCCAGTCAGCCAGCACCGCGGAGTAAATCTTCACGTGTTCCAGCAGGCGCGTCTCGTCATCGTAGCGCATGGTGTCCATGAGCGAACCCTTGCGCGCCACGCGGTAGTCATACAGCTTGTTCGAGATAAGCGCGGTCTTGCGCGAACGACCGTACACGGCAAAATCGAAGACCTGGTCCTCGCCATACTTGACGGTTTCGTCGAACACGATCCCGTTGCCCAGCAAAAACTCACGTTTGCAGGCGGTGCGCCATGCAAAGGGGCGAGACGCTTCCTTAAACAGCAGGTCAGAGTTATAGCCTTCAAACGATACATCGCGCGGGCTCAGCACATAGTTAAGCCACGGATATCCCGCCTCCAGCGGATACGGATTCGCGCCAAAGGTCAACACGTCGCAATCCTCGCGTTCAAAGGCACCGACGATCACGCGGCATGCATCGGGCGTAAACCGGTCGTCGGAATCCAAAAACGCAACGATAGGCGCCGTGGACGCAGCGATGCCTGCATTACGCGCACTCGACAGGCCGCCATTCTCCTTATCGACCAGCGTAAAGCGCGCGTCCTTTTCGCAATAGGCAGCCGCAATATCGCGCGAACCGTCCGGCGAGCCGTCGTTGACCAGCACGCCTTCCCAATCGGGCATGTCCTGCGCAAGTAGGGAGTCCAGGCACCAGGCCAGGCACTCCTCCACGTTATAGATGGGAACGACAACGGAAATCTTGGGGGTAGCCATAGTCAAGTGCTCCTACTGTGCGACCGGAACGTCATCGGGGTGCGGATTATCACCGTAGGTGCGCTGATACGTCAGCACGCGCCAGACCAGCGGTAGGCCGCCGATCTTAAAGTAGTGCTTAAACGTATTGAGCTTGCCCGGCTTCTTAAAGTCAAAGCGCGAATCGATATAGGCGCGGGGCGACTTGACCATCAGGCGCAAGTCGGTCTCGCCACGCGGATCGAACAGCGACAGGTCAAAACGACCGGCATCCCAATCGGCCTTGAGCTCGGGGGAAGCCTTCTCCCAAAACTGCTCACGCAGTTCATCGACCAGACGCTCATCATTCCAACGGTACGTATCGACCTTCATGCGCATTAAAATGCCCTGGAGCTGAGCCTTGAGCTCGGGACGCTCGTCCAAAAAGCGTTGCATCTCGGCATATTCGTCGCACACGCAAAACACCTTGTTGGGCGAATTAACGGAGCTCTTCTCGTTGTCTTGGCGATAGCACAAAATGGGGTCCGCAATAAACGCGGCACGCTCGGCGCAAGCCCAGACCTTAAAGTTAAAACCCGCATCCTGATACGAAGCACCTGGCGTGGGAAGGAACCGAATCTGATTGTCGTTGAGGAACTCGCGCCGATAGATAGCCGACCAAATGGAAGGTTTGCGGTAGAAGATGCCCGGGCGATCGACGGGGCGATACGCCGTGCCCATCATGTGCTCGTCAATAATCCCAAACAGCTCACGGCGCTCGCTGGGCGTGGACCAATACAGGTAAAAGTCGCCCTTTACCACATCGGCATGCTCGGCATCGGCCTTGGCGACCAGCTTTTGGAGCGAATCCTCAAACATAAAGTCATCGGACTCAAGGATGCCCACGTACTCGCCGCGCGCCATCTCCAGGCCGCGGTTCATCGAGTCGCCGTAGCCGCTGTTGGCCTTGTCGATCATCTTTACACGGGGGTCGCGCTCCATGTACTCGCGAATGATATCCGGCGAGCTATCGGTGGAACCGTCATTGATGCAGATGATCTCGATGTCCTTGAGCGTCTGCGCCACGGCAGAATCGAGGCACTCGCGCAGGTAGCGCTCAACATTGCAGATGGGAACAAGCAGCGAAACTTTAGGGGTATCAGAGTTCTGCAAGAGAACCTCCTGTTGAATAGCGTGTAACAGGGTTATTTTAGCAGCCGAGTTGCGGCGGGCGGCAGCGCTTGGAATTAGATAAAGCGCTCCAGGCAGGCTTTGAGACCACGAGTCGAAAGATAGAACAGCGTGGCGTCTGCCATCGAAACGCCCGAGGTCGCTGCAACGAGCTTGTGGGCAACACGGCGAACGGCGCCCTTAGCGGGCATATCCGCCCACTTCGTTCCCAAAAACGTCGTAAGGTCCATGTTGACGCGAGCCGCCACGCGATGGAAGTCATCGGCATCCAAGCGCGCCAGGTCGAACACAATGAGGTCCAAAAACCAAGTTATCAGCTCGCCGGGACACAGGTCCAAAAGACCGTAGGCCGCCCAGTCCTCCAAGACCTCCTCGAGCATCCTCATGTGGGCGTCAAGCTTTTTGGCGCGAGCCTCGACACTGTTGAACTCGTGCGTCGCCGATTCGCTCTCCATCACGTAGTGGTAGAACTTATCCGGCATGACGACGGTCTTGCGGGCAAGCGCATAAGCCGCAAATTGGAAGACGACATCCTCGCCCAAAGCCAAACCGGGGGCGAAGCGAATGCCTTCGCGATTGAGCAGCTCGCGCGAAAAAGCCGCACGACAGGCATAGGGCTGCGCATTCGAATGGAACAGCAGTTGGGGATCACGGGCGCCGAAGGTACCGGCTTTGGGGCTCATGAGTTGCTGGACGCGTTTGGGGGCAGCATCGGCTGGCTCACAGACGCCGCCAAAAACGGCGGCCTCGGCATCTGCAGACTCCATGGCATGCAGTACGCGCACGACCGTCTGGACATCGATGTAATCGTCGGCGTCCACAAAAAAGACGGTCTCGCCCTCGGCGGCATCGATACCGGCATTTCGAGCACACGAGACACCCGCATTTTCCTGGTCAATCACCAGTACGCGATCGTCGGCCTGCGCGACCTGGCGCAACACGTTCAACGAATCATCAGTCGAACCGTCGTTGACGCAGACAACCTGAATCGAGCGTTCGGACTGAGCCAACAGCGAATCGAGGCATCGCTGAATGGAGCGCGCAGAGTTGTAAACGGGGACGACAATGGTCGCTTTGGGGGTCAAAGTCTCTCCCATGTCGACCTACCCCCTCAGCGATTCGATGAGGAAGGCAGCAACCACGCCTGGGCCTCCAACCGAGGCGTAATACTTAGCACGCCCCAAGGCACCATCCGTCGCAAAACTCGGATGCTCGTCAACCCAGCCCTCAGGATCTTTGAGGATGGCAGCGAGATTTGCGCGCTTCCACGGCTTGAGGTCGTCAAGCGAAAACTCCCCCGCGTCCAAGGCCGCTTGGAACTCCTTGGCCATCTGAACCAGGAACTCCTTATAGAACTTAGGCGCCAGGCGCACGTAGTTCCACATATACGAATCGTACTTAATGAGCTGATTGAACTTGAGCATGCGCGCGACGTCATCACTTGCGTGGTCACGGGCATAATCCTCTCGAATCCAACGCTCGATCTCGGCATACTCGGTATTGACGCAAAAGACCTTAGCCGAAGAATTGACCGAGGAATTCTCGTTGTCCTGGCGATACGACAGCACGGCATCGTGCAGGTAAACAGCCTTATCGGCGCACGCGATTACCTTAAAGGCGAATGACGTGTCCTGAAAGGATGCCCCCGGAGTCGGCAGGAACGTAATGCCGTTGCGCTCAAGAAAATCGCGACGGTACACGGCCGACCAAATCGATGGCTTTTGCTTAAAGAACTGCGTCGTATCGCTCGGATGCACTGGCTTGCCACAATCCTGAGGTCTAAACATCTCGTGCAGCGAACGGCGTTCCTCGGGCTTAGACCAGTAGAAATCAAAGTTCGCCTTCGCAAAGTCGGCATTATTGCTATCGGCGGCCGAGACAAGCTTTTCGAGTGCGTCGGACGCCATAAAGTCATCGGACTCCAAGATGCCAACGTACTTGCCACGCGCCATCTCCAGACCGTGGTTCATTGAGTCGCCGTAGCCGCTGTTGACCTTGTCGATCATCTTGACGCGCCCATCGCGCTCCATATACTCGCGGATAATCGCCGGCGAGTTGTCGGTCGACCCGTCGTTAATGCAGATGATCTCAATATCCTTGAGCGTCTGCGCCATGGCGGAATCGAGACACTCGCGCAGGTAGCGCTGAACATTGTAAATGGGAATAAGTAGCGACAGAACAGGGCTGCCAGAGGCGTTAGTAGACAAATGTGCTCCTTAGGAAATACCTGTCGTTTCATGGTATCAAAGGGTCAGCGCGCCAGCGGGCGTTTATATAATCTATGGAGCCTCTTGCGGGCAAAGCAGCCCCACATCATGCGGCGGGCCCATGGCAGGTTCCTGCGTTTTATTCAAAGCTTGCCGCCAAGGTGCGCCGAGCCTTTACAATAGGACAGTCCCAAGGACGTATTCGATAGCTTCCGTGCAGCGCTCGCCCGCCGCGCGTGAAAGGATATATTGCCCCATGCCTTCAACCCTTCCCGCCCCCATCGACAAGCTCGCCATCGTTGTCGTCACCTATAAGCGCCAGGAACTCCTGGCCAACCTGTTCGACTCTATGACCAAGCTCACTGCCGCGCCCTGGCGCATCGTGATTGTCGATAACGAAAATTCGCGCGAGACCGAGGCCATGTGCGCCGCATTTAACGAGCGCCTGGCCAACCTGTGGGGCATCGACACCGAGCAGCCCGACGCGCAGGGCGGCACCGACCGCGTCATCTACGCCCCGCAGCTCGAAAACGGCGGCGGTGCGGGCGGCTTCTCCGCCGGCACTAAATGCGCCTACGACCTGGGCGCCCAGTGGTTCTGGGTGATGGACGACGACGTGCTCGTCATCCCCGAAGGCATCGAGCGTCTTGCCAAGTGGACCGACCGCTACGATGTCATCCAGGGTTCGCGCCTAGACTTTGACGGCGGCGCCTTCTTTTGGCAATACCAACTCATCCTTTCGCTCGGCATTCCCAACCCAGTCGCCAAGTGGGATCTGGGTCCCGAGGGCTACCGCACCATGAACCAGCTGTGCTTTGAGGGCGGCATGTTCTCGCGCCGCGTGGTCGACAAGATCGGCCTGCCCGACGCGCGCTTCTTTATCTACGGCGACGATGCCTGCTATGGCTACGTGGCCAGCCAGCACTTCTCCGCCGCCGTTGTTGCCGACGTGGTTCTCAAGCGCGCCCGCGCCGTCTCTAACTGGGATATCGCCGGCAAGCGCCAGCTCAACTCCACGAGCGACACCAACCGCTACTACATTATGCGCAACCGAGGCTTCCTCGCCCGCTACATGCAGATCTACGGCGACTATCACCCCGTGCTGTTCCGTCTGGGCAACGCCGCGACCTTCTGCAAGGAATTCATTCGCCTGGCTGCCGTTGACAAGTGCTTTAAGACCGGCATCCCGGCGCTGCGCCGTGGCATGAAAGACGCCCGCAAGATTATCAAGGACCCCGACTGGGAGCCCATGCCGCCCATGAAGGACGCAGAGTAACGGAAGCCGGAAACACCTCAGCGCTTAAAGCCGCTGGCACACCGTAGCCACATGCTGCCCATCAAAACCGAACCCCCAGCGCATGCGACCCACGCCGGGGCGCGGCACACGGATTTCGTCGATGCCGTCGCGCTCTATGTCGAGTAGCGACTGCACGGCCAGCAATTCCAGGCCCAGCGCATCCACATCGGGGTCATACATCAAGTTAATCGTTATCAGCGGGCGCTCGTCCAGCATGCCAATCGTATCTGCTACGTCGAACACAGCACCCGTAGGGAAAACCTGGATGTCCCAGCGACCCGCGCCACACTTTCGCCTCGAGGCAGGATTGGCATAGCCCGGCAAGCCAAAGCAGAGCCCCTGCAAGAGCAGATGATATGGCAGCGGCGCATCTGGGTCGGTCGCACCGATTCCCGCATCTCCCAGGATGCGGCTTAGCGCCCGCCTCACCGTATCCTCGTCCCCACGGCACAACCCGTCGCGAAACGCATCGACGTCTCGAATGTCTTCGGCAGCACACTCAAACCACTCAATAATCACTAGACGCAAGGCCTGGCGAAGCTCGTTATTGGGCAATCGCAAAGCACGGAGGCGATCGCCATGTTCTGGCTCCTCAGTCATATCCGTCGTGAGAAAACCGGACAGATACAGCGCTGTCCACATGCCATCGTCAGGCGAGACATCTGGCTCTGCAGTGCCCAAACAAAGCGGGACCTCAGCGCACCCATGGGCCTCGAGCAAATCAAACAAGACCGAAAGGCGGTCGAGATTCCACCCGGCAACTACCCTACTCAGGCAATCCGCATACCCATACAGATCGGCGCGCACAGGCGCCGTGCAGCCTCGGTCCAGAAAACCGATCACGCGCGCCGGACTCGAGCAATAGACCCTGCCAAACCGATATCCCTCGAGCCATTCACGCGCATCATCAAGGTTTTCCTCGCGCCCAGCACGATTCAACAGAGCCTGGACCTCGGCATCCGAAAAGCCGAACCAACGGTCACACCACGTCGAAAGCGGCGTCGACAGACAATACGAGCAACTGCGCGACGAAAGCGCCGCTTCGGCAGGACTGGGACGCTCCCCCATCAGACACGTCAGCCGCAACGAATCGCGCGCAGTGGCAATGGCGTCGAACAGCACACGATCGAATAGCCCTGCCGGATCGGCGCCGGAAGCGCCCCTCGCGCTCGCACGGCCCAACCACGCCGCGTCGTACCCATCAACGAGCAATACAACCTGCTCATCGCAGGCCATCTCCAGCAGCCCAATGAGCACGCCAAGCACCGAGGCGACCTCATCCTCGCTCGCCGCGCCACGCGCAACGCGTTCGATGTGACGCACCTTGTCTCGAGCTAAATCCGGAGCCTCCAAGAGCGCCAACAATCGAGCGCACTCGCCCGAAAGGGCATCGCGCACGGCGCCGGCAACAGCGGGGCCACGCCTCGCAGCGCTAGAAAAGTCCAGCGATATCACCGGATAGCAAGCGTACTCATCCCGATAGCGCCCGCCGTCTGCATCCCAAATCTGAGCATCGGCAAACAAACGCTGACCAGCGCGACCGACCGCTGGACGCTCCAGAAAAGCCCTGAGCATCGACAAGTTCATGCTCTTGCCAAAACCCTCGGGTCGACAGCACACCACAACGGACGCGTCGCAGTCCAACACATCGGCAATAAACATGGTCTTGTCGACCAGCATGCAGCAACCAAGAGCTTCCGCATAGTCGTGCATGCCAATGGGCAAAATCGCATCGTCATCACAGCCGATCAAACGCACGCCAAAGCCGGCAGCACAACCATTATTTGCCTGTTCAGACACCAAAACGTTCCCCCCTAAATCGCAGCACGATGCCAATTGTAATGACCGCCTCGCGCGTACCGATGTCGCCGCGCGAACATATCGGGCAACGGTAGCAACAAGAGGTGTGAGGGGGCACAACTAATCGTTGCACAACAAAAAACGGGGCCCGATGCATTCGCACCGGACCCCGTTCCGACTCTTTAGTTATCTGGCAACCGAGAGGCTACTCCTCCGAGCTGTCCTCCCCAGAAGCTTTCTTCTGCTGATCGAGCTTATGCTTACCGCTCACGATGGACGTAGCGCCCAGCGTAGCCAAGCTCGCACTGGCAAGGCTCGCCATCACGATCAAGTCGCCCGTCTTGGGCATATTGCCGCCAGATGACTTGGTCGTTGTAGTCGTCGTGGTTGTAGTGGTCACCGTCTTGGAGTCATTTTGCTCCTGAACCTGGTTATCAGCGCCGCTCTTGTCGTCGTCTTCGGACTGTTTCTTTTCGCCCTCGGTCTTGCTCTCGTCCTTCTTCTCAGATTCAGACTTCTTATCCTCGTCCTTCTTCTGAGCGGACTTGTCGCCCTTCTCATCAGAGCTAGGACCCTTATCGGATTCAGCCTTCTCGGAAGCCTTGTCCTTTGAGTCGCCCTTTGCGGCCTCGGTCTTTTCCATGGAAACCTGATCAGAGTTGTCCTTGTTCTGAGTCGAGCCATTATTGACGCCAGCCATCAGCGAAGAGCCCAACGTAGAACCAAGCTGCACGGAGAAAGAAGGCTTCTTGTCCGGCGAAGCAACGGGAGCGTCCGGCGCCTTATTCGAGTCGTCCTTGGAAGCATCGGAATCAGGGGTTGCGTCAGAGCCGAAGCCGTTGTTAGAGCCGGTGCCAACGGACGAATCGCTCGAACCAGTGGAAGAATCAGAGGAACCAGCGTCGGTCGAACCAGAGGCGGCGCTGTCCGTATTGCCGGCAGAGCTTGAAGACGAATCGCCCGCAGCAGAGCCGTTCAAATCGGAGCCGTTCGAGGTAGAGCCGTCGTTGGTAGTGCCGCCAGCAGAGCCATTACCGTCAGCATCGGTCGAGGGCGCATCCATCCTGTCATCGTTGACATCGTCACTCGAGTCGCCATTCGAATCAGGTGTCGGCGAGGGCGCCGGTGTGGGCTCGGGCTGCACGGGCGTCGCAGCGGCAGCCTCATCCTCGGCGATAAAAACCAAGCAGTCCTTCAGCTCATTTTTATAACGATTCTTCCAGCCCTCATGATACTGGGGCTGACTCGAAAACTTAGTGGCGACATTGTTGACCACGCTATTGGAGAGCGCCGTCACAAACTCGCGGTCGGACATATCGTTGGAAAGATTCGCCCAGCGGAAAAAGTCCCTGCAGCCACCGGTGCCGCACATGTTGGTGATGCTCCACACCATGCCCTTGACGCAATCGGCGCGGCCCGAAATATCAATGCCCAGGCCGCTCTTGAGCCACGCCTCGGTCACCGCATAGTACGAGTTGTACGCATAGGCATCTTGAAGTGCTGAGAACTCAACAGGATCGGTGTTGTACGCACCTTGGAAGGCATCCTGCGCGATATGGCCCAGCTCGGTAAATTGGCCGTTCTCGTACATGGCATTGCTCGCGTTGGAAATCTCGCTGCCGCGATCAATCGCATCCTTGAGCATGCTGTATTTTTCGGGGTTGTAGTTGTAGGCCTGCTTCATAAACGGAATGAGCGACCAACGGCGGTCGAACTGGTAATAGCCCAGCGCGTTATAACCGTCGCCATACGAAAAGCCCTGGTTGTAGTTGCCATGGCTCTCGTACTTGGTAAAGTACTTCATCTCGGGAGTCACGTTTACAAACGAAACGCCCTGGACCGACCTCAGCACGCCCGAGAAGGACTGCTGGGTGTAGAGGCCTTTGTCGATATCGGTGGCATCCGAGGCAACGCCCGGCGTGGGTTCCTCGGCAGCGGCGGGCGCGGGCGCGGTAACGGCGCTAAACGAAAGCGCCAGCGTCAGGCCCGCGACAATAGCAGAATGCTTGGGCTGCATAAGATCCTCCCTGCATTGGTGTAGTTAAAGTGCAGTTTGCAAAGATAAAACTAAGTATTGCAGCTCGCCCGTTGTTGCACAACAACCCCTCGGTAAACGGCAACAACCCTCCGCGAAATCTTAAGGAATTGCGCTCAACCTACAGCTTAATGTCAAAGTTGATCTCGGGGACGGCGGCCAAGTCGGCCAACGTCACGCCGTCGACGTACTTTTCGATCACGTCGTCCAGACCGCGCCAGAACTTGACGGTCGAGCACAGATCGCTGCGGGCGCAACTGTTGTCGATGCCGTCGCACGCCACCGGAGCCGTGCTGCCCTCGACGGCGCGCAGGATGTCGCCGGCACGCACCTCGGCCGGGTCCTTGGCCATCATGTAGCCGCCGCCCTTGCCGCGCACGCTCTTAAGCAGGCCCGCCTTCATAAGCGGACGAACCAGCTGCTCCAGATACTTTTGCGAGATATGCTCGCGGTCGGCAACCTCGCGCAGGGCAATCTTGCCCTCGGCGTCGCCCAGCGCCGCGATATAGATCATCAGTCGGAGGGCATAGCGGCCCTTAGAAGAAATGAGCATACCTACCCTCCCATCGTTACTGGGACAAAACCAGGCTTGTTTGCCCAAATCCTATGCACGCGGGGCAAACAAACCTGATTTTATGTCCCTCATCTAAAAAGTCGAGTGGATTAGTCGGGTTTTCCCTTGACTAACGCCGAACCCATAGTAACTTTATTCCGAGAAGATTCCTAGGGTTTAGTACACCTATGAGTACACCATATACAGAGAGGGACAGCATGAGCGCAAATCCGCTGCTTTCCATCGAAGGTCTGACCGCCTCCGTGGACGAGAAGACCATCCTCCACAACGTCAACCTTAACGTCGCCGCCGGCGAGACCCACGTGCTGATGGGACCCAACGGCGCCGGCAAGTCCACCCTCGGCCACCTGGTCATGGGCGACCCCGTTTACACGGTCAACGACGGCCGCATCGTCTTTGACGGCCAAGACATCACCGAGCTCACCACCGACAAGCGTTCGCGCGCCGGCCTGTTCCTGAGCTTCCAGGCTCCGGTCGAGATCCCGGGCGTGCCGCTGTCGAGCTTTTTGCGCGCCAGCATCGCCGGCCGCCCCGGCCTGGAGATGAAGGGCAAGGAGTTCCGCCGTCGCGTCAAGGAGCTCGCGGCCGAGCTCAACATGGACACCGCCTACCTCAACCGCGAGCTGGGCGTGGGCTTCTCGGGCGGCGAGAAGAAGAAGGTCGAGATGCTCCAGCTCCTGCTGCTGCAGCCCAAGCTCGCCATCCTGGACGAAACCGACTCCGGCCTGGACGTCGACGCCCTGTCCACCGTCAGCCACGGCATGGACGCCTACCGCAAGAGCTGCGACGGCTCCATGCTCATCATCACGCACAACACGCGCATCCTGGAGCATCTGGATGTCGACCGCGTCCACGTTATGGTCAAGGGCCACATCGTGCGCGAGGACGACGCCTCGCTCATCCCCTGGATCGACAAGAACGGCTTTGAGACCTTCGAGCGCGAGGCCGCCGAGCAGCGCGCCCAGGCCGAGGCCGCCGCTGCCGAGCAGCAGGCGTAAAGGGGCGATGCAATGACCAAGAACCGCACCGAGGTCGCGGACATCGACCGCAGCCTCTACGACTTCACCTATGGCGAGGAGGGATTCGAGCGCCTCGATGCCGGCATCACGCCCGACATCGTGCGCGAGATCAGCGCCAAGAAGGACGAGCCGCAGTGGATGCTCGACCTGCGCTTAAAGTCCCTCGAGATCTTCAACCGTTTTCCCGACCCGACGTGGGGCCCCTCCATCGAGGGCCTGGACATGGACAACATCGTCACCTACGTCAAGCCCAACACCGACCAAAAGCACGACTGGGAGTCGGTGCCCGACGACATCAAGAGCACCTTTGAGCGTCTGGGCATCCCCGAAGCCGAGCGCAGCTACCTGGCGGGCGTCGGCGCGCAGTATGACTCCGAACTCGTCTACCACAACATGCAGGACACGGCGTCCAAGATGGGCATCGTCTACTCCGGCATCGAGGAGGCCCTGCACGATCCGCAGTGGGAGCCGCTCATCCACGAGAAGTTTATGACGCTCATCCCGCCCACCGACCACAAGTTTGCGGCCCTGCACGGCGCCGTATGGTCGGGCGGCTCGTTTGTCTACGTGCCCAAGGGCACCAAGCTCGACTTCCCGCTGCAGAGCTACTTCCGCCTCAACGCCAAGGGTGCCGGCCAGTTTGAGCACACGCTTATCATCGTCGAGGACGATGCCGACCTGCACTTTATCGAGGGCTGCTCCGCGCCCAAGTACAACGTGGCCAACCTCCACGCCGGCGCCGTGGAGCTCTTTGTGGGCAAGCGTGCGCACCTGCGCTACTCGACCATCGAGAACTGGTCCAAGAACATGTACAACCTCAACACCAAGCGTGCGCGCGTGGACGAGGACGGCGACATCGAGTGGATCAGCGGCTCCTTCGGCAGCCACGTGGGCTACCTCTACCCCATGAGCGTGCTCAACGGCCGCCGCGCCCGCTCGAGCTTTACCGGCATCACCTTTGCCGGCGCCGGCCAGAACCTCGACACCGGCTGCAAGGTCGTGCTCAACGCGCCCGAGACCTCGGCAACCGTTGAGACCAAGGGCATCTCCAAGAGTGGCGGCATTCAGACCTTCCGCAGCTCTATTGTGGCGACACCCAAGGCCGAGGGCTCCAAGGCAACCGTGAGCTGCCAGTCGCTGATGCTCGACGACCAGAGCCGCTCCGACACTATTCCGGCCATGGACATCCGCGCCAAGAACGTCGATATCGGCCACGAGGCCACCATCGGCCGCATCGGCGACGACAAGGTGTTCTACCTGATGAGCCGCGGTATCTCGGAGGAAGAGGCCCGCACCATGATCGTCAACGGCTTTGCCAACCCGGTCTCCAAGGAGCTGCCGCTGGAGTACGCCGTCGAGATGAACAACCTGATCAAGCTCGAGATGGAAGGAGCGATCGGATAATGAAACAGACCACGAACACCGCTGCCACCACGCTCGAGCAGGTCAATGCGATGCCTGCTGCAACTTGGGGCTGGCTCAAGATGAACCAGACTAAGCTCGAGCTTTCGGCCGAACTTGCCGCCGCACCCGCCGAGGCCGTTGAGGTCGAGGGCTTGGACGAGCAGCTTGCCGGCTCGGCCGACGCCTTCGACGCCGCCATGGACGCCATGGCCGAGCGCTTCCCCGAGCGCCGCGCCTCCGCCCCCGGCGACGCTGCCGACCGTGCCCGCATCACGCCCGAGACCGAGCTCGACGTGCCCGCTACCTCCGTCTACCAGGCCGGCGCCATCAAGCTCGAGGAGGAACTTTCCCCCGCCGAGGCATTCGAGACCGGCATGGGCGAGGCTGCCTACACCTACTTGACCGACCACGCTACCAAGCGCATCGTCATCGATGTGCCCGCATACAAGCACGTCACGGCTACCGTGCGCGTGAGTGGCGTCGACGCAGCGGCTGCGATTGCCGCCATCGATGTCGTCGCCCGCCCGCAGGCAACGCTCGACTTGCAGATCGCCCTGGACTCCCCCGTTACCGGCGAGGGCGTCGTGGGCTCCGTGCTGCGCGTGTGCGCCCACGAGTACGCCACCGTCAATGCGACCTGCACGCAGACGCTCGACGACAGCTGGATCGCGCTCGACGACACCGGCCTGTTCCTGGACGAGGGCGCGCGCGTCAACGTGCAGCACACCGTCCTGGGTGCCGGCGCCAGCGCCACCGGCCTTGCCGGCGACCTGCTGGGCGACACCGCCAAGGTGACCATCGATACCGATTACCTGGGCGCCCGCGAGCAGGTGCGCGACTTTAACTACGAGTTGCGCCACCGCGGCCGCAAGACCGAGTGCGAGATCGACGCCAACGGCGTGCTGACCGGCACGTCCAAGAAGGTCTACCGCGGCACCATCGACCTCGTGCACGGTTGCAAGGGCGCAACCGGCACCGAGCGCGAGACCGTGCTGCTCGCCAACAAGGGCGTCGACAACAAGACCGTCCCCGTCATCCTGTGCGACGAGGACGACGTCGCCGGCAACCACGGCGCCACCATCGGCCACGTCCGCGACGAGCAGCTGTTCTACCTCGCCTGCCGCGGCCTTGACCAAAACGCCGCCGAGGATCTGTTCATCCGCGCCAAGCTGGAGGACGCCGCGCTTTCCGCCACCGATGAGCGCACCCGCGCTGCCGTCGTCCGCCTGGGCAACAACCTGATCGATAACTTTGAAGAGGAGCTCGCATGATCGATACCGAGCACGTTAAATGCGATACCTGCACCGCCCCCGAGCCCATGGAGCTCGACGCCAGCGACGAGGCCTCGCGCGGCTGGCCCACCGTCGACATCGAGACTAATCCATACAAGGCACAGTTCCCGCTGTTCCAGCAACACCCCGAGATCGCCTTCCTCGATAGCGCCGCCACCGCGCAGCGCCCCGCCTGCGTGCTCGACGCCGAGCGCGATTTCTACCAGCGCATGAACGCCAACCCCCTGCGCGGCCTGTATTCGCTGTCCGTCGAGGCCACCGATGCCATCGCCAAGGTCCGCCAGCAGATCGCCGACCTCATCGGCGCCGCCCAGGCCAACGAAGTCGTCTTCACCCGCAACACCAGCGAGTCGCTCAACCTGGTCGCTAAGAGCTTTGCGCCCACGGTGCTGGAGCCCGGCGACGAGGTCGTCATCACCATCATGGAGCACCACTCCAACCTGATTCCGTGGCAGCAGGTCTGCCGCGAGACCGGTGCCAAGCTCGTCTACCTCTATCCCACCAAGACCGGCCAGCTCACCACCGAGGAGGTCCTGGCCAAGGTGGGTCCCAAGACCAAGATTCTGGCCGTGGGTCAGGTCTCCAACGTGCTGGGCGTCGAGAACCCGGTCAAGAACCTCGGCAAGCTCGTGCACAAGTACGGCGGCTATCTGGTCGTCGACGGCGCGCAGTCGCTGCCGCACATGCCGGTCGATGTGGCCGACCTGGGCGCCGACTTCTTTGCCTTTAGCGCGCACAAGGCCATGGGCCCCATGGGCATCGGCGTGCTGTGGGGCAAGATGGACCTGTTCAACGCCATGCCGCCCATGCTCACCGGCGGCGAGATGATCGAATCTGTTACCGAGCAGGACGCCGTCTGGGCGCCCGTTCCCGAGAAATTCGAGGCCGGCACACAGGACGCCGCCGGCATCTTCGCCACGGGCGCGGCACTCGACTACCTGGTCAACACGGTGGGTTACGAGAACATCCAGGCCCGCGAGCAGGCACTCGTCCACTATCTGATGGGCGAACTCATGCAGCTCGACTTTGTCCAAATCATCGGCTCCATCTATTGGGACAACCACCACGGCGTTGTGAGCTTTAACGTCAAGGGCATCCACCCGCACGACGTCGCGAGCATCATGGACATGGACGGCGTCTGCATCCGCGCCGGTCACCACTGCGCGCAGCCGCTGCTTACCTGGCTGGGTGTCGAAAACCTTGCTTGTTGCCGCGCCAGCGTGGCCTTCTACAACGACAAGGCCGACATCGACAAGTTCATCGCCGGCCTGCATCACGTTTGGAGCACGTTCAATGGGTAATCTGTACACCTCCACCACATTTATGGAGCACAACTCGCACCCCGACTATAAGTACGAGATGGATGCTCCCACGCACGAGCACGACGGCATCAACCCCAGCTGCGGCGACGAGCTCACCCTGCAGCTGCGCGTCGAGAACGGCGTGATCGAGGAGGCCTCCTTTACCGGCCACGGCTGCGCCATCAGTCAGGCCAGTGCCGACATCATGGCCGACCTCATCACCGGCGAGACCGTCGAGGAAGCTCACCGCCTGGCAGAGCTCTTCCTCGCCATGATCCGCGGCGAGCAGCTCTCCGAGGAGGACCTGGAAGACCTGGACGAAGCCGCCCAGCTCCAGGACATCTCGCACATGCCCGCCCGCGTCAAGTGCGCCGAGCTCGCCTGGCGCACCCTCGACGGCATGCTCGAGGGGCAAACAAACCAGTAGTTTATGCCCCGAATCCAAGGTTTTTGATTGCCGAGCCGCCCGATACGGGCGGCTCTGTTTTTACCTAATGAGCGCGAACGCACAAAGTCCGCGCGTCCGGCGCCCCGTCTGACATTTGCCACACAGCCAGACGCGAGCACGGGCGTTTTCCACAGCACCAAAGGCCTGCGGCAGGGCCCCGGGCCCGCCAAGCAATGCGCCAAGCCCCGTTCTGCGAAGCTCCGACTCGCTTCGCGCCTGCCGCAGACGGGTCCCATAGGGAGCGGCGTGCATTTTTGCGAGTATTCAGCACGCCAAGCTGTGTGTATACGCATCGAAAGCGTTAATCAACGTCTTTAGGCGCATATATATTGTGTTTTAGAACAAGCATCGCGGTCTGACGGGACGCAGGCACGTGCTTCGGGGGCGCAACGGCGGGAATCAATAGCTTCGGGACCCGTATGTTGCAAGATTGCGGCGGTGCCGACAGCAACACGATGCTGAAAACTCCGTTTTTTGCACGGCGCAGACGGGGGTAGGCACGGGCAAACCCGGACCGAGCCGTTATTTTATGCAAGATGACGATTGTTCTATGCATATTAAGAAGTGCAGTTACCGTACCAAGCTTTTGAACGCTGGTTGCGGCGTATGGACGACCCCAGCTGCGATGAACAGGCGACCTTACATCACGTTTCCGCCAGCCCGCATCGCCGTTCGCGCGCGGGCGCGCACGATACGAGAGACGGTACTTTTGCCAATCCCGGTATACCGCTCAATCTGGCGCACCGTAAAGCCGGCATTGCTCAATCCAACAATAACGGTATCGCGCTGCGCCGGCGGTGCAGTTTTAACCACATTGAGCGGAACCCCGAGGCTCTTCGCCAACTTGTCGGCAAAGGCGTGGCGTTCCCACTCTGTCTCTTTCATATCGCACAGCGCCGGCTCGCTACCGTCCGGCGTCGAAAGCGAATAGGCAATAAAGCCCTCGGCAGAACCAAAGAGCTCAAGCACGCAAGAAGGATCAGAAAATCCCCTCGCGACATCAGCCGCGTCACCGTCGTAAGCGCGCAAATGCTCCGCAAAGCTGCTCCAGGGATAACGCTCGATTAGGCCAACGCCCGCCTCCTGTGGATCGGCGTGTACGGAGCGAATAGCCTCCATCACCTGCCAGTCGGTATCGAGCGAGCGCCGGTCAAAACGGTTCTGGAACAGATGACCTGTGCGCCCCGTGCGTTTATTGAACCGCCGCGCGTACGTCAAAAGCAGCCGGTGCATCGCCGCGCTCATCGCGTCCTCGTAATCTGCCAGCACCAGATGCACGTGATTGCCCATAAGACACCAAGCGATAACCGTGACGCCTGCCTCCCGGCAGCAGTCGCGCATCAACTCCAAAAACTCCCACCGGTCTTCATCGCCCTCAAAGATGAGCTGCTTGCCCACACCGCGGGCACAGACATGGTAAAAGCCGGTAACCGTTCTCCAAACGCGCTGCATGGCGCTCCCTTCGCCGGGATCTGATTGCCATCCAATACAGCACGATTGAAGCGTGCCATCAAAACATTCACGCAAAACAATACACTCGCGCGGCCAAAGGCAGTAAACGGGCGGCGGACGGCACCGTTGCAACAGGTCAGACCCCGCAACGCATACAAGAGCCGACCAAAAGCTTGCCAAAGACGAACCCCCTCTACGGAAGTTCGCGACCACAGAACATATAGTTAAACCGTTTCAATTAAAACTTCCGGACTTCTCGCTACGAAAACTGAGCCGTTCGCCGAATATTCCGTGCATTTCGCGGTATTATAGGGGCTGCATGTCATGTCCCTTTCGAAGGGTCGCCCGGCAATCGCCAGCCACGACCCCCAGACGGGACGCCAACACGATAGAGAGGAGAGGCATGCAGTACTCACAGGAAGTGGAGAACATGTGCCCCGTTGCCAAGGGTGCATACCACGGCCCCGCACCCATCCCCGAGGAGGGCAAGTGGGTCCAGGCTAAGGAGATTTCCGACATCTCCGGTCTTACGCACGGTGTGGGTTGGTGCGCACCTCAGCAGGGCGCCTGCAAGCTCACGCTGAACGTCAAGGACGGCATCATCGAGGAGGCCCTCGTTGAGACCATCGGCTGCTCGGGCATGACCCACTCTGCCGCCATGGCTTCCGAGATTCTTCCCGGTAAGACCATCCTCGAGGCCCTCAACACCGACCTCGTCTGCGACGCCATCAACGTTGCTATGCGCGAGATCTTCCTGCAGATCGTTTACGGCCGCAGCCAGACCGCGTTCTCCGAGGGCGGCCTGCCCGTGGGCGCCTCCCTCGACGACCTCGGCAAGGGCCTTCGCTCTCAGGTCGGCACCATGTTCGGCACCAAGGCCAAGGGCGCTCGTTACCTCGAGCTCGCTCAGGGCTACGTCACCCGCATGGCTCTCAACGACAAGAACGAGATCATCGCATTCGAGTTCCTGAACCTCGGCAAGTTCACCGACGCCGTCAAGGCCGGCAAGACCCCCGAGGAGGCCATCGCTGGCGCTATGGGCCACTATGGTCAGTGGGAGAACGCTGCCAAGTACATCGACCCGCGCACCGACGAGGAGACTCACTCCGTCGCCAGCGTGTTCCCGGTTCACGAGTAGAAAGGGAGGGAAATAACTATGACTGTTACGTTCGAAGGTTACGAGCGCCGCGCTGACAAGATCAACAAGTGCCTCGCCGACAACGGCATCGCCTCCCTCGAGGAAGCTCTGCAGATCTGCACCGACAAGGGCTTCAACCCGCGTGAGATCGTCAACAACACCCAGTCCATCGCCTTCCAGAACGCCGAGTGGGCCTACACCCTCGGTTGCGCTCTCGCTGTCAAGCGTGGCGCCAAGACCGCTTCTGAGGCTGCCGCCATCATCGGCGAGGGCATCCAGGCCTTCACCGTTCCCGGCTCCGTCGCCGAGGACCGCAAGGTCGGTCTGGGCCACGGCAACCTGGGCGCTATGCTGCTCTCCGACGACACCGAGTGCTTCGCCTTCCTGGCTGGCCACGAGTCCTTCGCTGCCGCTGAGGGCGCTATCGGCCTGGCTCTGAACGCCAACAAGGCTCGCAAGAAGCCGCTGCGCGTTATCCTCAACGGTCTGGGCAAGGACGCCGCTCAGATCATCGCCCGCATCAACGGCTTCACCTACGTGAAGACCCAGTTCGACTACTTCACGGGCGAGCTCAAGGTCGTCGAGACCATCCCCTACTCCGATGGTCCCCGCGCCGCCGTCAACTGCTACGGCGCCGACGACGTCCGCGAGGGCGTTGCCATCATGTGGCACGAGAACGTCGACATCTCGATCACCGGCAACTCCACCAACCCGACGCGCTTCCAGCACCCCGTCGCTGGCACCTACAAGAAGGAGCGCCTCGAGGCTGGCAAGAAGTACTTCTCCGTCGCTTCTGGTGGCGGCACTGGCCGTACCCTGCACCCGGACAACATGGGCGCCGGCCCTGCCTCTTACGGCATGACCGACACCATGGGCCGTATGCACTCCGACGCCCAGTTCGCCGGTTCTTCCTCCGTGCCTGCGCACGTCGACATGATGGGTCTCATCGGCATGGGTAACAACCCCATGGTCGGTGCCACCGTCGCCTGCGCTGTCGCCGTCGAGGAGGCCCTCAAGGCCTAATCGCGCTTGCGCGATGCTCATATAGTTGAGCTTTGGAGCCGCTATCCACCCGGGTAGCGGCTCTTTTTGTTTGCGCTGGCGCAGGGTATCTAATGCCGATATATCAGCTGGGGCGAAATACGAGATGTGAAGAGATGGAGCGTCAGAGCGTCCATGACGCCCACCTGCCATATTTGCCCTTTACCGATTTGACGAGTCTTTGCGGCCCCATTGCCGATCACCCGTGCGACAATGCGCCGGACGAGAAAGGAATCCGATGGAATCGACTGATGTACTGGTAATTGGATCTGGCATTGCGGGCCTTTGTGCCGCCATCGAAGCGGCACGCACGGGTGCAACCGTCACTGTGGCAAGCGCCGGCAAGACCATGAGTGGATCGAGCTTCTTCCCGGGTACCTGGGGCCTCGGCCTCATCGGTCCCGTCGACGAAGACGACGAGCAGGACCTCATCGACACCATCCAGACCGTCGGCGGCGGTGTCGCCGACCCCGAACTCGTCCAAACGTTCGTCCACGGCATTCCCCAAGCGATTGACTGGCTCGAGCAAGACCTGGGCGTTGAGCTCCAGCGTCCGCAAAGCGCCAAGAGTGCTCAACAAAAGCAATTTATCCCCTGCTTTGACCACAAGACGCGCATGTGGCGCGGCCTCACCCGCAAGCCCCTTGAGGACGCTCTGACGACCTGGATCGAGTCGCTCGGCATTCGCCTGCTCCCCCGCCATGAGCTTATCGACCTTGTTGAGGACACGAACGGCAGAATAACCGGAACCGTACTCTACGACCTTACCGAAAATCGAATCGTGCCCTTTGCTGCCAAGGCCACGATCATCGCAGCCGGTGGCACAGGCGGCCTGTTCGAGCGCAGCCTTACGTCGGCTGATGTGCTCAGCTCCTCGCAGGCCATCGCACTGGCGCACGGCGCAACACTTACTAATATAGAGTTCATGCAGATGATGCCCGGCTTCATCGAGCCCAGGCGTAACTTGGTCTTCAACGAGAAAACCTGGCGCTACGTGCATGTAGACCAGCCGGTAGATATTGCCGACGACAAGCTGAACGACCTGCTCGAGCAGCGCTCTGGATATGGTCCCTTCACGTCACGCTTGGCCTCCCGCGCTATCGATCTCGTCATCGATCAGGCAGGTGTCGAAGGCCTGGCACTCCACTACGACTTCCCCCGCGAGGATGTCCCAGAGTTTGTGCAGACCTTTGCCACCTGGCTGCAAGACGAGCACGGCATCGCCCCGACTGACGAGATGCGCGTTGCGATGTATGCCCACGCCGCTAACGGCGGCATCAAGATCGATAAGACTGCGCACACGGGCATTGAGGGCCTCTACGCTTGCGGCGAGGCGACAGGCGGCATGCACGGCGCCGACCGCATTGGTGGCTTGTCAAGCGCCAACGGCATCGTATTCGGACGTATCGCGGGCGCATCGGCAGCCCTCACAGCGCAGAAAGAGCCTGAGGCGGCCCTGAAGGCGGATATCACCCTCCCCCAGTACGGCATTGCCACAACAGATGCCGAACGCCTGACACACAGCCTTAGGCACACGATGAGCACCTTTTGCATGATCAACAGGACCGAAACAGGCCTATCCGAGGCACTACACGAGCTTGAGGGCTTGAAGACGGAGGCAACGACCTTGAGCACACAGAAAGCCCAGGACAGCGAAGTCGCAGCCCTCGCCCGCCTGCAATCGCAGATTCAGCTGGCACAGGAAATGGTCAAAGCCATGCGCAAGCGAACCGAAAGTCTCGGGTCGCACTATCGAGCGGATTAAACCGGACACCTATCTAAAGCAGAACACAACCAATCGATATCCATGGGCCCCGTGAGCTCGAAGCAGCACGGGGCCCATTCGTGTCCGCACGACAGCGTATCCTTATTCTGAATACAGAGCGGACAAAGCCCGCATAGAAAATAGACCAGCGAGGAGGAGATATGGACAGTAGAGATATCGAGAAGTGGCGTATCGAACTTGATAGCTACGCCAATGTGGAAGACGGCGTTGAGTATTGGCTCGCACGCGATTTAATGGAACCCATGGGGTACACTCGATGGGAGAACTTCGCCGAAGTTGTTAAGAGGGCAAAAGTCTCATGCGAAACAAACAAAACTCCAGTTGATTCCCATTTTCGTGACACCACGAAAATGGTAACTGCCGGTGTCGCCGCTCGCGCGGTTAAAGACTACAAACTTACGCGCTATGCATGCTATTTAATCGCACAGAACGGAGATTCAAACAAGCCAGAGATCGCGCTCGCCCAGGCATACTTTGCCGTGCAGACGCGCCGCCAAGAGCTCATAGAGCAGCGCTTCGCAGAGATTCAGCGCTTGCAGGCGCGTCACTCGCTATCCGATTCAGAGAAACAGCTCTCGGGTATTGCGTTCAAACGCGGCGTGGACTCCAAAGGATTCGCGATCATCAAGTCGAAGGGCGATGAGGCGTTATTCGGCGGCAGAAGCACGGCGGAAATGAAGCAGTAGCTCGGCGTACCCAAGAGCGCGGCATTGGCGGACAGGTTAGCCGATGTCCTCATCAAAGCAAAGGACCTCACGAACTCGATGACGGCCTTCAACGCCGAGGAACACGACTTGTACGGTCTGGACCAGATCAAACAAGAACACGTCGAGAACAACACGAGCGTGCGTGGCAGCCTCATCGACCGCGGAATTGTTCCCGAGAACCTACCGCCTGCCGAGGATACAAAAAAGCTCGAGCGTCGCGTGAAGGCAGACGAGAAGAAACTCAAGGAGGGTACTGACGGTTTCACCGATCCCCAGGGTAGACTCAATCTGTGAAAGCGGCCGCGCCCTTTCGGGTTCGACCCCATGCGAGGTTAACAAAAAAGCGACCAGCCTAAGCCAGTCGCTTTAACATGCTTTGGGTGGGCCGTCAGGGGGTCAGCCTGCTGTGCAGGCGGTCACTGCGGCGCTTCGCGCCTTGCGCGCTGCGCTGGCAAATGCTTACGCATTTCCTCAGCTCCGCGCCCCGACGGGTTCGACCCGATGCGAGGTTAACAAAAAAGCGACCAGCCTAAGCCAGTCGCTTTAACATGCTTTGGTGGGCCGTCAGGGGGTCGAACCCTGGACCTTGGGATTAAGAGTCCCCTGCTCTACCAACTGAGCTAACGACCCAAAGCTAAAGTCCGTTATGGCGGACTTTAGAGGAGATATCGTGTGGTGGGCCGTCAGGGGTTCGAACCCTGGACCTTGGGATTAAGAGTCCCCTGCTCTACCAACTGAGCTAACGACCCGATATCAACACGAAGCAAGAACTGGGGTGGGTAAAGGGACTCGAACCCTCGACCTACGGGACCACAACCCGTCGCTCTAGCCAACTGAGCTACACCCACCGTGTCCTGTGCGCTTCGCGCTCGACTATTATTGCAAGGAACGCCACGCGATGCAAGCCCCAATTTTCAAGAATTTTGAAAAGAGTTTTTCGAGCGCGTTTCGAGCAATTCCCACCGGTTCCATAGGAGTAAACTTGCCCCACTGCAAATCCTCGAAAGGACCGGCATGAAAGAACTCTCCAACCGCACGGCAACATTTACCGATTCGGTCATCCGCCGCATGACACGCATCTCCAATAAGTACGATGCCGTCAACCTGTCGCAGGGCTTCCCCGACTTCGATCCTCCGGCGCAGCTGCTCAACAGCCTGAGCACCATCGCCGCCGACCCCAAGCCGCTCTACCACCAGTACTCCATTACCTGGGGCTCCCAGGCCATGCGCGAGGCGCTCGCCGCCAAACAGGAGCACTTTATGGGCATGCCGATCGACCCCAACAAGAATATCGTGGTCACCTGCGGCTCCACCGAGGCCATGATGGCCGCCATGATGACGGTTACGAACCCCGGAGACAAGGTCGTCATCTTCTCGCCGTTCTACGAGAACTACGGCGCTGACACCATTCTCTCGGGTGCCGAGCCCATCTATGTGCCGCTCAACCCGCCCACGTTCGACTTTGACCGCGAGACGCTCGAGGCAGCCTTCCGCGACAACGACCCCAAGGCCATCGTCCTGTGCAACCCTTCCAACCCTTGCGGCAAGGTCTTTACGCGCGAGGAGCTCACCTTCATCGCCGACCTCTGCAAAAAGTACGACGCCTACTGCATTACCGACGAGGTATACGAGCACATCGTCTACGCGCCCCACGAGCACGTCTATATGGCCACGCTGCCCGGCATGTTCGAGCGAACCATCAGCTGCAGCTCGCTGTCTAAGACGTACTCCATCACCGGTTGGCGCCTGGGCTACACCATCGCCCCGGCCCAGATCACCGAGCGTATCAAGAAGGTCCACGACTTTCTCACCGTGGGTGCCGCCGCTCCCCTGCAGGAAGCCGTTGTCACCGCCCTCAACTTCGACGACAGCTATTACGATGAGGTCCTCGACCTCTACACCGCCAAACGCGACTTGTTCTGCCAGGGGCTCGATAGCATCGGTCTTGAGCATAACGTGCCGCAGGGCGCCTACTACGTCATG
Organism: Collinsella sp. AF28-5AC; assembly: GCF_003457875.1. Taxonomy (NCBI): domain Bacteria; kingdom Bacillati; phylum Actinomycetota; class Coriobacteriia; order Coriobacteriales; family Coriobacteriaceae; genus Collinsella; species Collinsella sp. AF28-5AC. Next base: position 123,591 of record NZ_QRTA01000007.1, read on the forward strand.
ATGGACATCTCTGAGTTTGGCTATGACAGCGACCTCGAATTCTGCGAGGACCTCGCATCCAAGGTGGGCGTGGGCGCCGTGCCCGGCTCGAGCTTCTTCCGCGAGCCCGTCAACCATCTGATTCGTTTCCACTTTGCCAAGCGGGATGAGACGCTTAACGCGGCACTGGAGAACCTCAAGTCGCTACGTGATAAAATCAAGCCGCGCGGGTAAGGACGGCCCGGCAACTAAAGCAACCAAAGAAGCCCCGCACCGCCCTGAACTGCCTCCCATTTCTTGGACACAAGAAATGGGAGGCTTTTTTATGGC
>NZ_QRTA01000008.1:0-90549 GCF_003457875.1 Collinsella sp. AF28-5AC
CAGACGCTCAAGCAGGAATACCTCGATACATACGAGCGAGGTGAATGACATGAAACTATTTGAACAGCTGAAGTCCAATGCGTCGCGCATGGCTGTCTACGCCATCCTCGTGGCAACGGCTTTATGCGGAATCGCGGCACCCGTCTATGCGCTCAACGGGGAGAAAGGCGATGTCGAACCCGCGTACATGGCTTCGACGGTTAAGGACCGGTACAAAGCCTTCTCTGGAGACACGTTTTACGTAGCAGAGTACGACACGACCTACCGTCAGCTTCGCTACAACAAGGGCTACGACTATCTAGGCGCAGAGGCAATCAGCTATACGTCGGGTTGGTACCGCTCCAACTATGGACACATAACCCAGTTCAAGTGTAACTACCGTGTGTACAACTAAAGCAACCGGCCGGGACGAGGGGTGACGCAAAAGCGTCGCCCCTCGTTTTTAACCATGTCAACTGAACCTAGTTCAGTTTGGTTGATTTCCGATCTCAGCCGAACACATTGAGCGGAAAGGCCGTTCCCGCAGTCAGTCGAACGTCCCCGGGGCCCTTCTCAGGCCCCGGGGACGGCATTTTCCCAGTTGAAGGAACGGTGGAGATGTGTTTCGATGGGTCAGATTCGTGTCGTTCCGAAAAGACCGTGAACCTTTTGTGTGACACGCGGCGCCGTGGTACCATAGCCGAGTTTGTTGTCTTGGTCGGAAACCAAGACGCCTTATGCGCTGATCGGTAACCAGCGCCTGACCAATAAGGAGTCCTACCATGAAGCAGGGTATCCATCCCCAGTATGTCGAGTGCACGGTGACGTGCTCCTGCGGCAACACCTTCAAGACGCACGCTACCGTGTCCGAGATGAAGGTCGAGCTTTGCAACGAGTGCCACCCGTTCTACACCGGCCAGCAGAAGTTCGTCGACACCGGTGGACGCGTCCAGCGCTTCGCCGACAAGTTCGGTGGCGCCGCTGCCGCTCAGCTCAAGAAGGCCGAGGAGGCCAAGGCCGCCAAGGCCGCCAAGGCTGCTGAGGCCGAGGCTGCTCGCAAGGCCGCCGCTGAGGCTAAGGCTGCCGAGAAGGCTAAGCGTGCCGCTAAGTTCGCCGAGGAGGCTGCTAAGCAGGCCGCCGAGGCTCCCGCAGAGGCTCCCGTCGAGGAGGCCGCTGCTGAGGCCGAGACCACCGAGGCTGCTGAGTAAATAGCTCGCCGCGGAATTGCTCGCATTCATGGCATAAGGGCCGCGCATCCGTTTGGGTGCGTGGCCCTTTTCTTTTTATTGGTGCAAGCTAACCCGTCCCCATTGCACCGGGTTGGTGCGAAGGGGCAGATTGGTTTGCGCCAAATGGCAAAGAGACAGCGTTTTCCCAGATAAAAGCTGACAAAATAAACCGGTCCCTTTTTGGCAGGCTGTCGTAGTTATTACGTGGTCGAGTGTGTCGACCGCATAGGCGGCGCCTTGTTTGGCTAAAGTACATTTATCTGTGTTTAACTCGTCCAAGGTTTCATGCCGCGGGCGATGGCCAAAAAGGAAAACCACATGGGATTCATGTCAAAGCTGCTGTCCTTTGGATCCGATAAGGACCTGAAGCGCTACTACAAGATCGTCGACAAGATCAACGGTCTTGAGCCCCAGTTTGAGAAGATGACCGAGGAGGAGCTCCGCGCCCAGACCGATAAGTTCCGTGAGCGCTACGCCAACGGTGAGTCGCTCGACGACATGCTCCCCGAGGCCTTTGCCACCGTGCGCGAAGCTTCCAAGCGCACTATGGGCATGCGTCACTTTGATGTACAGCTCATCGGCGCCATGGCGCTGCACGAGGGCCACATTGCCGAGATGAAGACCGGCGAAGGCAAGACCCTCGTCTCCACGCTGGCCGGCTATCTCAACGCTATCGCCGGTAAGGGCGTGCACGTCGTCACCGTCAACGACTACCTGGCCAAGCGTGACTCCGAGTGGATGGGTCGTATCTATAAGTACTTGGGTATGACCGTCGGTCTGCTGCAGAACAACATGCCGCTCGAGCTTAAGCGCCCGGCCTACCAGGCCGATGTCACGTACGGCACCAACTCCGAGTTCGGTTTCGATTACCTGCGCGATAACATGGTCACCCGCCCCGAGCAGCGTGTGCAGCGCGGTCACAACTACGCCATCGTCGACGAGGTTGACTCCATCCTGATCGACGAGGCCAGAACGCCGCTCATCATCTCGGGCGCCGGCACCAAGTCCGCCAGCACCTACAAGGACTTCGCGCGCGCCGTGCGCGGCCTCGAGCGCGGCGAGGACGTCTCGCACGACATGCTCACCGCCACCGAGGACGTGGAGCCCACGGGCGACTATGTCATGGACGAGGCCAAGCACACCATCGCCGCCACCGAACGCGGCCTTAAGAAGATTGAGCGCCGCCTGGGTATCGATGACATCTATGCCGATCTCTCCGGCCAGCTGGTCAACCACCTGCAGCAGGCGCTGAAGGCCCAGTACATGTTCCACCGCGATAAGCAGTACGTGGTCACCAACGGCGAAGTCAAGATCGTCGACGAGTTCACCGGCCGCATCATGGAAGGCCGTCGCTATTCCGAGGGCCTGCACCAGGCCATCGAAGCCAAAGAGGGCGTGCTCGTGCGCGAGGAGAACCAGACGCTGGCAACCATCACCCTGCAGAACTACTTCCGTCTGTATGACAAGCTCTCCGGCATGACCGGTACGGCGCTCACCGAGGACGCCGAGTTCCGCGAGATCTACAAGCTGCCCGTCGAGGTCATTCCCCCCAACAGGCCCGTGCAGCGTGTTGACCACGAAGACCTGGTGTACCGCACCATCCAGGCCAAGTACAACGCCGTCGCCGACGATGTTGAGCAGCGTCACGCCAAGGGCCAGCCGGTCCTGGTGGGCACCGTCTCTATCGAGAGCTCCGAGAAGCTGTCCGCCGCCCTCACTAAGCGCGGTATCGCGCATGAGGTCCTTAACGCCAAGCACCACGAGCGCGAGGCCCATATCGTTGCCCAGGCCGGCCGCTACGGCGCCGTGACCATCGCCACCAACATGGCCGGTCGTGGTACCGACATCTTGCTGGGCGGCAACCCCGACGAGCTGGTGCGCGAGCGCCTGGAGTACGAGGGCCTGACCATGGAGGACGTGACGCCCGAGCAGCTCGAGCAGTTTAACGCCGAGGCCAAGGAGACCTGCAAGGCCGAGCGCGAGCGCGTGCTTGCCGCCGGCGGCTTGACCGTTATCGGCACCGAGCGCCATGAGTCCCGTCGTATCGACAACCAGTTGCGTGGCCGTTCCGGCCGTCAGGGCGATCCGGGCGAGACCCAGTTCTACCTGTCGCTCGAGGACGATCTGATGCGCCTGTTTGGCGGCGACAAGATGGACCGTGTCTCCAAGATGATGGTCACGGCCGATATGGGCGACGACATGCCCATCCAGCACAAGATCATCTCCAAGGCCGTCGAGAGCGCCCAGCACAAGGTCGAGAGCATCAACTTCTCCATGCGTAAGAGCGTCCTTGAGTACGACGACGTCATGAACAAGCAGCGCCAGGTCATTTACGCCGAGCGCAACATGATTCTGGACGGCAAGGACCTGACCGACCACATCACCGAGGTCATGCACGACACTGTGTACCGCTGTGTTCAGGAGTTCTGCACCAAGGACAGCCACGAGGGCGAGCGCGATCTTGAGGGCCTGCGTAAGTGGGTCGTCGAGCTGACCGGGCATATCGATACCCCTCAGTTCCCCGACGAGGACTTTGAGGCCCTGGCCGCCGATGTCCTGGCCTATGTTGAGAAGTGCTACAACATGAAGGCCGAGCGCCTGGGCGAGGACCTGATGCGCGAGCTCAATACCCAGGTTATGCTGCGCGTCATCGATACGCGTTGGATGAACTACCTGCAGGAAATGGACTACCTCAAGACCGGTATCGGCCTGCGCGGCTTTGGCCAGCGCGACCCGCTGGTTGAGTATAAGACCGAGGCCTACGGCGCGTTCCAGATGCTCGTCGATACCATGTACGAGGATTACCTGCGCACTGTTCTGCGCATTGAGCTCAAAGCTGCCCCGCAGGCTGTGGAGCACAAGGAGGACCCCGCCCTTAAGGGTGCGCACTTCTCTGGTCCCGCCGAGGTCGATGGCGACAACAGCGATTCGGTACTGCGCAAGCAGGCTCAGGTGCAGGCCCGCACCGCCGTCCAGGGTGGTCCGGCTGCCGTTAACAACGGTGGCAAGGTGACGACCTACCGCAAGTCCGAGAGCGATGACCCTTATGTCAACGTGGGCCGCAACGACCTGTGCCCTTGCGGTAGCGGTAAGAAGTTCAAGTACTGCCACGGCAGGAATCGTTAATGGCCGAGACTCTAGAGGTAACGCCTGCCGAGTTGGACGCATTTGCGGACCGACTCGGCGAGGTCGAGTCGTACCTCCATTTGGACGAGAAGCGCACCCGCGTAACGGAGCTCGAGGCCAAAAGCGTCGCCCCGGGCTTTTGGGACGATGCCGATGCCGCTCGCGCCACGATGGAGGAGATTGCGCGCGCCAAGGAGGACATCGCCGCCGTGGATACCGCGCGTGGTGAGCTTTCCGATGCTCGCGCCGCGTTGGAGCTTGCCGAGGAAATGGGCGATGACCCCGATGCCGCTGCGCTGCGTGAGGAGGCTGCCGCTACGGCGGAGCGCCTATCCCGCGCTATCGACGAGCTTGAGCTTGCGAGCTGGTTTACCGGGGAGTTCGACCATGGCGACGCGATTGTGACCATCAAACCCGGACAGGGTGGCTTGGAGGCCCAGGACTGGACCTTCATGCTCTTTAAGATGTACATGAAGTACTGCCAGCGCCGCGGTTGGAAGGTCACCATCAACGATTGCCCCGCGGCCGAGGTCATCGGCATCGATCGTGCGACCTTTACCGTCGAAGGCAAGGATGCCTTTGGCATGCTTCGTGCCGAGGCCGGTGTTCACCGCCTGGTGCGCATTAGCCCCACCGACGACAAGAAGCGCCGCCAGACTACGTTTGCCGGCGTCGAGGTCATTCCGGTACTACCCGACGATATCGATATCGAGATTAGTCCCGATGACATTCGCGTCGACGTGTACCATGCAAGCGGCCCGGGCGGTCAGGGCGTCAACACCACCGACTCCGCCGTGCGCGTGACGCATTTCCCCAGCGGTATCGTGGTCACGTGTCAAAACGAGCGCAGCCAGATTCAAAACAAGGCCGCTTGCATGCAGATCCTCAAGGCTCGTCTGTACGAGATTGAGCTCGAAAAGCGCGCTGAGGCCCTGGATGAGATTCGCGGGCCCAAGACCACTATCGGCTTTGGCAACCAGATCCGCAGCTATGTGCTCTACCCGTACCAGATGGTTAAGGACCTGCGCACGGGCGTGGAGACCAGCAACGTCGAGGCCGTTCTTGACGACGGCGATCTGGATCCGTTTGTGATTGGCTATCACCGTTGGGCTACCGGCAACGCTGATGCAGAAGGCTCGGAGGTCTAAAACATCGGGCGGCTTCAAGCCGATGCCAAGCCTAACGGTTGGACGGGTTTGTATCCAGAACAAACCCTGCGCAGGGGTGGTTTTTGTTCGGCGAATCGGTAGAATCGAATACAGCAAGAAGTTCAAAGCGCATCCGTTTGGGTGCGCTTTTTTGAGGGAGGCAGCATGGCATATCGTCTGGACATCAAGCGCATTCTTTCGATGAACTTCTTTCACGACCTGCCCCAGATCATGTTGGGGTGTGCCTTGGCCGCCATCGCGACCGACTTGTTTTTGATTCCCAACGGTCTTGCCGCCGGTGGCGTTACGGGCCTTGCGACTATTATCCAGGCTGTCGGCGCGGCGCGAGGCGTGTCGCTTCCCGTCGGTATCCAGACCATCGTGATGAACGCCTTGCTGTTGTTGGTCGTTATGCGCGAGGGTGGCATGTTCTACGTGGTGCAGACCGCGACGGGCTTTGTGCTGCTGGGCTTCTTTACCGATCTGTTCGCCCCGTTTGTAGCACCTCTGGCGGATGCGGACCTGATGCTCCCTGCCATGTGGGGCGGCATTATTACGGGCATCGGTTACGGCATGGTGTTGCGCGCCGGCGCCAACACCGGCGGCTCGGACACGATTGGCCAAATCATCTCGCGTAACACCTCGCTGCCGGTGGGCTCGACCGTCATGGCGATCGATGTTGCCGTATGCGCGCTGTCGGCTCCGGTCTTTTCAATCGAAAACGCACTATATGCAGGCCTTTCGATGGTCATTAGCGGCTACGTGATCGATGCCGTGGTCGATGGTGGCAACAAACGCCGTATGGTACTCATCATCTCGGACAAGTTCCCTGATATCGCTGCCGATATCATGTATGGCCTGGGTCGTGGTTGTACCAAGTTTAAGGCGACTGGCATGTATTCGGGTGCCGAGAAGCCGGTGATTATGGTCATCGTGAGCCGTCGAGAGCTCAATACCCTCAAGACGATCGTGCGCGAGCGCGATCCTCACGCCATTGTGACGGTCGCTGACGTTACGGAAGCCTTCGGCGAGGGATTCAAGGACATTAGCGCGTAGGGTCGACTGCGTTCCATCCAAAAGACGTTCACATTGATAAACCGTTTCATCAGCGGTTCTGCCTGCTCAATTGTTCAAATAATGATAAATACTCTGGTAAAGCTTCCAGTTTCCAGCATAATGAATGACGTACGTGCATTGCGGCTGTGTTGGGATTACCTTCGGTGCCGTGCGCATCTTGTCTTAAGAGGATGAAAGGAAGGCACAATGAGCGACGAAGAGCTCAAAAAGGTTGCCAACGAGGTAAGGAAGGGCATCGTCACCGGCGTGCACGCTGCCAAGTCCGGCCATCCGGGCGGTTCGCTCGGCGCCGCCGACATCATGACCTATCTGTACTTTGAGGAAATGAACGTCGACCCAGCTAATCCCCGCAAGGCCGATCGCGACCGCTTTGTGCTCTCCAAGGGCCATTGCGCTCCGGGCCTGTACGCCGTGCTCGCCGAGCGTGGGTTCTTCCCCAAGGAGGACCTCGAGACGCTGCGCCATATCGGCAGCCACCTGCAGGGTCACCCCAACATGAACGACACCCCGGGCGTCGACATGTCCACCGGCTCGCTCGGCCAGGGCATCTCCACCGCTGTGGGCATGGCCGTTGCCGCCAAGCACTGGGGCGATACTTACCGCACGTACGCCCTGCTGGGCGATGGCGAGAGCGAGGAGGGCCAGGTCTGGGAGGCCGCCATGTTTGCCGGCAACCAGCAGCTCGACAACCTCTGCGTGATCGTCGACCACAACGGCCTGCAGATCGACGGCCCCGTCGAGGAGGTCAACGACCCCATGCCGCTGGCAGACAAGTTCCGCGCCTTCAAGTTCCATGTGGTGGAGCTCGCCGACGGCAACGACTTTGACCAGATCCGCGCCGCCTTTGCCGAGGCCCGCGCCACCAAGGGTCAGCCTACCGCCATTATCGCCGAGACCACAAAGGGCAAGGGCGTCTCCTTTATGGAGAACCAGGTGGGTTGGCACGGTAAGGCCCCCAACGATGAACAGTTTGAGCAGGCCATGGCAGAGCTCACGGCCGCCGGAGAGGAGCTCTAGGATGGCAGATGTCAAGAAAATCGCCACGCGCGTAAGCTACGGCGAGGCCCTCGTCGAGCTCGCCAACGAGCACGATGACTTTGTGGTCCTCGACGCCGACCTGGCTGCCGCCACGCAGACCGGCAAGTTCAAGGCAGCCTGCCCCGACCGCTTCTTCGATGTGGGCATTGCCGAGAGCAACCTGATGGGCGTCGCCGCCGGTATCGCGACCACCGGCCGCGTTGCCTTCGCGAGCACCTTTGCCATGTTCGCTGCCGGTCGCGCCTTTGAGCAGGTCCGCAACTCCATCGGCTACCCGCACCTCAACGTTAAGATCGGTGCCACGCATGCCGGTATCTCGGTGGGCGAGGATGGCGCCACGCACCAGTGCTGCGAGGATATTGCCCTCATGCGCGTCATCCCCGGCATGACTGTGATCGTTCCTGCCGACGACGTCGAGGCCCGCGCCGTAACGCGCGCCGCCTACGAGTGCGACGGTCCGGTGTACATGCGCTTCGCTCGTTTGGCCTCGCCGGTTATCAACGACCCCGAGACCTACAACTTCGAGTTGGGTAAGGGCATTGTCATGCGCGAGGGCGCCGACGTCACCATCATCGCCTGCGGCCTGATGGTCGGCGAGGCTCTCGAGGCCGCCGAGCAGCTCGCTGCCGAGGGCATCGACGCCGAGGTCATCAACATGCACACCATCAAGCCCATCGATGCCGACCTGATCGTCAAGAGCGCCACCAAGACCGGCCACGTCGTGACCGTCGAGGAGCATTCTGTAATCGGTGGCCTGGGCAGCGCCGTTGCCGACGTCCTGTGCGAGCAGTGCCCGACGCCCCTCAAGAAGATCGGCGTCAACGACACCTTTGGCGAGTCCGGCCCGGGTGCCGAGCTCTTGCACAAGTATGGCCTGGACGCCGCCAACATCGTGGCGACCACCAAGGAGTTCTTGGCATAAGGCAAGACGAGGCAAAGTATCGTCTCAACAACCACATCCAAGCCAGAACAGGGGTATCCCCAAAGAGGGCGCCCCTGTTTTTGTTGAATTTAAATTAGAGTCCTGCCAAGCAAAGGTCCCATGGGGAAACGGGCCCATCCCAACAAAGTGCAATTCAGACCCTTCCAACTTTGTATGCGCAGCATCTCAAGTTGGTGCGTCGGCCCCATAGTAGCCGCAGGCCGGGCGCAGGGTTACCTCCCAAATCTTTCCGCAGCGCATGGCCGGCGTTTGTCCGCAGCTCCGCAGGAGCAGGACAAATGCCGGCCATGCGCGAGGACGATTTGGGAGGTAACCCTGCGCCCGGTCGGTGAGACCCAAACCCCGCCATGCTTCTTATGTGCAGCAAAGCTAATGCTGCTAAAATACAAAGCGCTCATGTAGTTTAAACGCACGACGATAAGGAGCACCAGTGGGTAACCACTTCCGTACCTCCGGTGCGGGCGATGATGCCCCCAAGACGCAGGCAGGCGTCCAGGGCAGTCGTTTCGCCACTCCGGATTCAGAGGGCCAGCCTGTTGCTCAGGCCCCCGCTCAGCCGGCAGATCAGGCACAGCCGGCATCCGATCCCTTTGCCTACAATCCAACCAGCGATGTCGCGCTTTCCGGCACGGCGGGTTTTGAGCCCGTTCAGGCCGTGACCGCTCGCGTGGAGCAGCCTCAGGCTGGTGCCGCCACGCCGCAGCCTACCATGGCCGGCATTCCCGACCCCTTGGCCCCTGCGACGCCGGCTCCTCAGCCTGCGCAGTCCGGTCTCTTTGCCGCTATTCCCGACCCCACGCAGCCTGCTGCCCCGGTGGTCGAGAGCGATCAGGCAGCCGAGGTCGCAAGCCTCGATAACGCGCTCAACAACCCCGATTTTACGTCGGTGTTTGCGCCCATCGATCCGCAGGCCAGCCGCAAGAAGATGGCCAAGCAGGCCGGTGTCGAGCCCGTCATCCTTATGGAGCATGTCACCAAGATCTATCCGGCACAGCCTAACAAGCCTGCACTCGACGACATCAACATCGAGATCTATCCGGGCGAGTTCGTCTTCCTGGTCGGTCACTCCGGCTCGGGTAAGACCACGCTGCTGTCGACGCTCAACCGCGACGTCAAGCCGACGAGCGGCCGCATCCTGGTTGCCGGTCAGGACCTCATGAAGATCAAGAACCGTAAGGTTCCGTTCCTGCGCCGCCAGATTGGCGCCGTGTTCCAGGACTTTAAGCTTCTGCCGCAAAAGACCGCCTACGAAAACGTGGCGTTTGCCCTGCAGTGCATCGGCAAGCCCAAGGGCGTCATTCGCAGCCAGGTGCCCGAGGTGCTGCGTCTGGTCGGTCTGGCCGATCAGATGGACTCGCTGCCCGACCAGCTTTCCGGTGGCGAGCAGCAGCGCGTTGCCGTCGCCCGTGCTATGGTCAACCGTCCGCCGCTGCTGATCTGCGACGAGCCCACGGGCAACCTCGACCCGGCGATCTCGCTGGGCATCATGAAGCTGCTTGAGCGTATTAACCGCACCGGCACCACCGTGATCGTCGCCACGCACGACCGCGAGATGGTCGATAGCATGCACCGTCGCGTGATCGCCCTCGAGGGCGGCCACGTCATCCGCGACCAGGAGAGGGGAGGTTACGGCAACTATGGCACCAACTAACGTGGGCTACTCCTTCAAAGAGGCAATCAGCCACTTCTTCCGTAACTGGACTACCTCGCTCGGCGCCGTCATCACGATCTTCCTTTCGCTGTTTATCATCGGCCTGTTCATCATGGGCTCTGCGATGCTGAACTCCGTGATCGGCACCGTCGAGGATCAGGTTGTCATCAACGCGTTCATTAGTGATGACGCCGATCAGGCCGATGTTCAGGCTTTTGAGGCCGAGCTTAAGACGTGGAATAACGTCAAGTCCGTGACCTATAAGGACAAGGACGACGCGCTGGCCGAGTATACGAGCAAGATGTCGGGCAACGCCGACGCCACCATGAGCGCGCTCGATGGCCAGAACCCGCTGCCGGCTTCCTTCGCTATTGAGATGGACGATCCGTCCAAGGTCGAGAGCACGGCAAAGAAGCTCAAGAAGGATGCCGATTTCCAGAAGATCGCGGATGACGGCGACGTCAACGCGAGCGTGCTGTACGGCCAGGAGGAAGTGAGCCGCCTGTTCCAGGTGACCAACTACATCCGCATCGCCGCCGTGGTGCTCGTTGGTCTTCTGACCTTTATCGCATTCATCTTCATCAACAACACGATTCGCCTGTCCATCACGGCGCGTCGTCGTGAGATTGCGATTATGCGTCTGGTCGGCGCCAGCAACGGCTTCATTCGTGGCCCGTTTATCACCGAGGGCGTGCTGCAGGCCATTTTGGGCTCGCTGCTTTCCATCGGCGTTCTGGAGCTGCTGCGCAATCTGATGATCCCGCGTCTGCAGGAGAGCATCGGCTGGATGTCGTTTGCCCTGCCGATGCAGTACTACCTGGTGACCTATGCTGCGCTGATTCTGGTCGGCGTGATTATCGGTCTCTTTGGTTCTGCCATCGCCATGCGCCGCTACCTGCGCGTGTAGGCATGCTTGGAATTCATCCCTTCCAACGGGTCGTCTCTTATGGGGCGGCCCGTTTTTTGATCCCTAGGGGACGGCAGGAAAGCGAATCATTTGGGTAGACTCTTTGGAGTTCGCAATCGATAGTTAGGAGGCGCCATGGGGCGCAATAACAAGCATAAGCGTGGAGCTCGCAATCAGCGCGGGCCGGTGCGCAGCGAACGCCGTCCGAGCCTGACCGGGCGCGTGCAGCTCCATGAGCATAGCGCCTACGTTGTAACCGAAAACGGCGACTACAAGGTCATGGGCCGCGGTAAGCGCGAGATCATGGATGGCGATACCGTTGCCGTGAGCATTAAGAACAGCCCGCACGGTGAGCGGCGCGCCGTGATCGAAAGCGTGGTTGAGCGTGCAGCCATAAGCGTGGTGGGCACGTACCAGACCGCCGGTCCGCTCGGTGTGATCGAGCCGCTCGATTCGCGTCTGAAGGCCGACTTCTTCATTCTGCCCGAGGATACCTCGGCGGATCGTCTGGGTGTCCACCCGGGTGATGCTGTTGTCGCGCGCATTTTGACCTACCCGACGCGCCTGGAATCGGGTACCGTGACGATCGAACGCCGCATTGGCGGAGATGACGCGCCCGATTTGGGCGTTCAATATGTGATGGCGCGTTACGGCTATACCGATAGCTATCCCGAGGCCGCGCTGGACGAGGCCGAGGGGCTTTCGCTCGATGTGTCCGCGGCGCTTAAGGACCCGCTCCGCCGCGATCTGCGCGACCGCTTTGTCATCACGATCGACCCAGTCGACGCGCGCGACTTTGACGACGCCATTTCGCTGGAGCGAACGCCCGAGGGTGGCTACAAGCTGGGTGTGCATATCGCCGACGTTTCACACTATGTGGCTTGGGACGGGCATATCGATCTTGAGGCTCGCCATCGTACGACATCGGTGTATCTGGCCGATCGCGTGCTTCCCATGCTGCCCGAACGCCTGTCCTGTGACCTGTGCTCGCTTCGCCCTGACGAGGACCGTCTTGCGTTTACCGTTGACATTGAGCTCGATGCACAGGGTCGCGTGCGGCATTACGATCCGTACCCCAGCGTGATTCGCTCGCGTGTGCGTATGGACTATGACGGCGCCGAGGCGCTGCTGGTGCGTGCCGGCGCGGTTGAGTATTCGGTGCTGGAGGGTGCAGCCGAGGATGTTGCGGCTGCCGAGACCTCGCGCGAGGAAGCGCTTGAGCGCGGTCTTGCGTGCGAGGAGGCCGCCCGCGGCTACAACGTCGACCTCGGCGATTTCCTTGTCGCCGCTAACGAACTCGCCGAACTCCGCCGTCGTATCCGTCGCGCCCGCGGCTCGGTCGATTTTGACACGGCCGAGATTCGTGCTCTGTTGGATGAGGACGGAGTGCCCGTGCAGATTGTGGCGCGTGAGCGTTCGTGTGCCACGTCGCTTATCGAGGAAGCTATGCTGCTCGCCAACGAGTGCGTTGCAGAGTGGCTGGCAGACCGTGATATCGAGGCCTGCTATCGCGTGCATGAGGATCCGAGCCCCGATAGCCTGCACGGTGCCGCCGTTGCGCTGGCGCAGCTAGGCATCATCGACGATCGCCGTGCTGCCGGTATTGCCCTGGGGAGCCCCGATGAGCTGCAGGCTGCAGTCGATGCTGCCGCCGGTACGGCCAACGCACCGCTCGTTAACACGCTGCTTCTGCGCAGCATGCAGCGCGCGCTGTACAAGCCGCGCAACGAGGGCCACTTTGCGCTCGCCGCGCCGTGCTACTGTCACTTTACGAGTCCCATCCGTCGCTACCCCGATCTGGTGGTGCACCGCGTGCTCAAACTGCAGTTGGCCTATGAGCGGCTCGGCGGCAAGGACGCCTTGGTCCGTACGCCGCGGCTGATCGGCAAGGGGCGCGAGTCGCTGCCGCGCATTCTGCCGCAGATCTGCCGCGCATGCAGCGATGCCGAGCGCGCGGCAGATGCCGCCAGCCATGCGACGCAAAAGATCAAGATTGCCCAGTACTATGAGGACCGTCTGGGCGAGCGCTATGCCGGAACCGTCTCGTGGGTTAGCAGTATGGGCCTCTTTGTGCGCTTGGACCTGACGCAGGTCGAAGGCTTGGTTTCGATCAAGAGCCTGGGCAACGAGTGGTTTGAGTTCGACGAGGACGCGCTAACGCTCACAGGTGCCGACACGGGCACCCGTTACGAGCTGGGGCAGCGCGTAATTATCGAGGTCTCGCGCGTCAATACCACGCGTGGGCACTTGGACTTTAAGCTTATCCATTAGCCAAATCCCGGCTCATGGTGGGGGAGCGGAGGGCGGCCTTTCGGGACCGCCCTTTGCATTTGAATCGTGGCTACCTTGCCGTCTGCTCGGCCGCCCGCTTACCTGCTATTTGAGAGGTAGAACCTACCAAAATAAACCTGTCCCTTTTTGGCAGGTTTACAAGAAAGCGGGGATGAGATGGCGACGGTGTACGGTTATGCGCGGGTGAGTTCGCGCGATCAGAATCTTAATCGGCAGCTGGATGCGCTGGGCGCCTATGGCGTGGGCTCAGCGAATATTTATGCCGACCATGCGAGCGGCAAGGACTTCGATCGACCGCGTTATCGCGAGCTGCTGCACGTTCTGGGAGACGGGGACGTGCTGGTGGTGCTTTCTATCGACCGACTTGGTCGTAATTACTCCGAGATTCTTGAGGAATGGCGGCGCATTACCAAGGAGCTCGGGGTTGCCATTGTGGTGTTGGACATGCCATTGCTTGACACGCGTGTCAGGGCCAGCGGCGCGCCGGATGTGACCAACACCCTGATTGTCGATATTGTGCTGCAACTGCTGAGCTACGTGGCGCAGGTGGAACGCGAGAATATCCATCGGCGCCAGGCGGAGGGAATTGCAGCGGCGCGGGCGCGAGGGGTCCGTTTCGGTCGACCTCGCAAGCCGTGCCCTCCTCAGTTTGAGCTAGTGCGCGATAGCTATGAGGCAGGCGATATTACCCGCAGCCAGGCAGCAAAGTGCCTGGGCGTGTGCGTGGGGACGTTTGATCGCTGGATGCGCGAGGCGGGGTAGGGGTTTGCGTCGCCTTGTCGCTTCCTGTTGCGATTCAAATTTTGATACGGTGACGATGTCATTTGGGGCTACACTCGCTGATATTCAAAAAAAGGAGGTTGGCCCTTGGCGCGCGTAAAACAAATAATCGGATGGACCGCGATCGTTCTGTTCGCTGCAACGCTGGCGGGCATCTGGGTGCTGACGGAGCAAAATGCGGTGGAGACGTCGTTGCTGAGCGAGTCCACCGCGCGTGTGGTGGAGGGTCAGGCTACGGGCGTTCAGGCCGCCGATGCCACGGGTGAAGCCCAGACGGAGAACGGAATGACCGGGGGCACCGATTCGGCTGCCTCGAATGTCCGGTCTGGCCGACTTGCTTCCATTCGCATGTGGGTGGGCGCAAACGTCCGTCGCGTTGCCCATACCGTAGAGTTTTTCTTCGTCGGATTGTTCGCCTCGGTGATCGTGGCTTGCTTTTCCAGGCGTCCGTGGAGCGTGTGCTCCCGTTGCGTGCCCGTATTGCTCTTTTGCGCCGCCTGCTCCGTTGGCGATCAGGTACATAAGATCTTTGTTCCCGGCAGGCATTTCGACGTTATCGATTTAGGATTCGATGCTGCGGGCTATATCACCGCCATGCTGTTGGTATTGCTGGCAGCGGCGTTGGTGCGCCATGCGACTCGGCCGATCGGCGCCCATGCAAGGCGCTAGCCTTAAGACGAGACATCGCGACTGCCTATGCTTCGACATTGACTACAATAACGGCTGCAATCGCGAGCGGTCGTCGATGTGCAGTTTTCCATACACCTGTTTTCTCTAAGAAAGGAAATCCCATGGCGGTATTGTTTGTTGAATATCCCAAGTGCTCGACCTGTAAGAAGGCCAAGGCATGGCTGGACGAACATGGGGTAGAGTATATCGACCGCGATATCGTTTTGGACAATCCCACGGCTGATGAGCTTGCGACCTGGATTGCTCGTTCGGGGCTGCCGGTGCGGCGCTTCTTTAATTCGTCGGGCATGAAATATCGAGAGCTGGGCCTGAAGGCGCGTCTGGATGCGGGCATGACGGATCGGGAATGCTATGAGCTGCTGGCGACCGACGGCATGCTGGTCAAGCGTCCGCTGCTGGTGGGCGACGACTTTGCGATTCCTGGCTTTAGGGAAGCGGCTTGGGCCGAGGCGTTGCTGTAGCGGCTCCGGAAAATGCGACCCGTTTTGAGTGATCGGGGTGGGATGTGTTTTCCATCGGCGGGCTCGCTCGGCTCAATCCTCGAGCTGTGCCCATTCGTGCGGATCGTAGACCTTTACGTGCTTGTTGGGCTTGCCGCTCCAGTACTCCTCGTCCATAAAGGGCAGATATGCCTGAACGCCGGGACAGATAAAGGGAATCCGCTGCTGTTGCAGTCGCTCGCGCTGGCGCTGCTCCAGGTGCGCCTCGGATATGACGGTCGGCATACCGGACAGCTCGACGAGGCTTGCCTGGATTCGCTTAAGGTCGGGGAGTCCCGCGTGCCATGACACTCGCATGATCAAAAAGGATGCACGGCGGTATTTTGCCTGCATCACCGTGATGGCGGGGCGCAGTGTGGGATGGATTTTGTCCCGTTCGGGCCAAAGGTCAGCAGTGATCTCGAGGCCCAGGGTCTCCCATAGGTAATCAAGCTCTTCGTCCATGGTGCCTCGATATCCGTGCAATGATGACGGTTCGATTGTGCCATCAGCCGTGAGTGCTGCATTGTTGTAATCTACCAGCGGTAGATGTGGGATGTTTTACGGGCTTTGACGCCGTAGGTGTCGCTGGTGCTTCACAGGTCCTTCACGGGTTGGACTAAATTAGGCCAATTTGACTGAATTTCAAAAAAGTCAAAATTGGGGCTTGCGTCACGGCGAGACTTCCCGTATATTTCTTTCTTGCGCAAAGGCACAGCCGAGCGCAGCGATGCAGTCATTGGGATGTCGTCTAATGGCAGGACAGCGGATTCTGGTTCCGTCAATGGGGGTTCGACTCCCTCCATCCCAGCCATTGCATTTGCTACATATGGCCCGTTCGTCTAGCGGTTTAGGACGCCGCCCTCTCAAGGCGGAGATCACCAGTTCGAATCTGGTACGGGCTACCAAAATTGAACGCCCGGGCCTCGTAAGAGACCCGGGTTTTGTGTATTAACCGTATATACGGCGCCTGCCGTGTTTCGCTCAGATCGAGGAGTAGCCATGGATCTGCCCATCAGCTTGCAAGACATCACGTATGCCGAGAACTATCTGGCGCAGGGCGACCTGGCTACGGCGACGCCGCTGCTGGAGCGTCTGGTGGAGCTCGCCGAGGAGTATATCGACGCTGAGTGCAAGACGGAGGAGAAGCGTCAATACTTTAGCTTCGATAGCAAGTTTGAGCGCTTGGCCTATCGCCGCGTGGAGAAGGATCCGCGCGAGCTCGTGCAGGTCGAGGTGCCGTTTGACCGCCTGTACTCTGACATGGCGTTTGCCTACATTCGCCAGCAGGATTATGTGAGTGCTCGCAACGCCTTGATGCAGGCCGTGCGCTGGGACCCCATGAACTGCAACTGCCGCCTGGATCTGGCCGAGCTGTTCCGCGCTCTCGAGGACAAGCAGGAATGGGCATCGCTCTCGTTCTCGGTGCTGGAGCGTGCAAGCGATGGCAAGTGCGCCGCCCGCGCTTACGCCAATCTAGGTCAGTACTTCTTGGAGCCCGAGACCGAGAACGTTTCGGCTGCCGTGGGCTGCGCGCGTCTGGCGCTGCGCCTGGCGCCCAACGATGCGCATACGACGCGCCTGCTCAACAAGATCCATACCACCTATCCGGATGCCGCCGATGAGAGCGACGACCACGTGATGGGTGAACTGGCCCTGCAAGGCGTGCCGACCTCGCCTTCGGCCGAGATTGCCATCTGCCTGATTATGTGCGCGACCGATGCTGCAAGCGACGGCGACAAGCAGGAGGCGACGCGCCTGACGGTACGTGCTCGCGACTTGGTGGGCGAGGAGGCCTGCGCGGCGATTATCAAACTGGTGCGCGAGAGCGATGCCGAGCTCAATGCCGAGCGCAAGGCAAAGCGCGAGGCTGCGGGCTCAAACGCCGATGGCGCCAAGGAGGCCGGCGATGCCCAGTAAGCGCGAGCGCAAACTCATTTCCAAGAATCGCTCGGCACATCACGAGTACTTTATCGATGAGACGTTTGAGTGCGGTATTGAGCTGAGTGGCACCGAGGTCAAGTCGATTCGCGAGCGCGCCTGCCAGATCACCGATACCTTCGCGCTGATCCGCGGCGGGGAGTGCTGGCTCGTCGGCCTGCATATCCACCCTTATAGCCATGGTGGCGTGTGGAATCGCGATCCTGACCGTCGGCGTCGTCTGCTGCTGCACCGCAAGGAGATCGACTTTCTTGACGGCAAACTTCGCAACCGTGGTTATGCGCTGGTTCCGTTGGAGCTCTACTTTAATACCGACGGCCGCGTAAAGCTGCTGCTGGGTCTGGGTCGCGGCAAGAAGCTCTACGACAAGCGCGAGGACATGGCCAAGCGTGATGTCCAACGCGAGATCGACCGCGCCCTTAAGGAACGCAACCGCTAGGCACTCTGTATAAGTTGCGGTGGAATACGGACTGTTTTCCTGTTTGAGGGGCTATTCAGTCCCTATTTCACCGCAACTGCGGGCGTCTCATCTTTCTTACTGTTCTGACACATATGTCTCAAAGGCGGCGTCCGTTATGGGTGCCGCCTTTTTTGTGGGTACATACATTCATGAGGTTCCAACCCGAGCTAGGGGAGTGATCGTTATGGACAAAACTGCGTTCTTTACCATGCCGAGCGGTCTGTACGTGGTGAGCGCTGCGGCAGACGGGCTGCGCGCCGGCTGCGTCATCAATACTGCGGTGCAGGTGACGTCCATGCCGCCGCGTATTTCGGTTGCCGTGAACAAGGACAATGTCACCTCGGGCGTCATCGCATCGGCCAAAGCGTTCGCGCTGACCGTGATCGGTCAGACCGCCGACATGCTCTACATCGGTAACTTTGGGTTCCGCACCAGCAGCGATTATGACAAGTTTGCCAAATACGAGACCCGCGAGACGGCTCTGGGCATGCCCTATGTGCCCGAGCACGCGGCGGCCCTGTTTAGCTGCCGTTTGATCGACACTGTGGATGTGGGAACGCATCTGCTGTTTATTGGCGAGGTCGAGGATGCGGAGCGCCTGAGCGACGAGACGCCGCTGACGTACGACTACTATCACAAGGTGCTAAAGGGCAAGACGCCGCCCAAAGCCTCGTCGTATCAAGGCTAGAAATGTTCTAAAAATACTTGCATTATACTATTGAGAATATATACTAATAAGTAAGTACACCAGCAGTCACGTTCGAGAGGAGAACATCATGGCTGAGGAGAAGAAGACGTATAAGTTTGTGTGCACCGTTTGCGGTTACGAGGTTGAGGTCGACACGCCCGAGCTGCCCGAGGATTACGTGTGCCCGGTGTGCGGCGTCGGCCCCGATGAGTTTGAGCTCGTCGAGGAGTAACTCGTAGACACACGGCGATTAGCCATACAGAGCTCTGTCCAAGGGTCCCGGCTGGATATTCCGGCTGGGACCCTTTTGATTTATCTGACGGTTTAAAACGGCCTTACGTGTTACAGATTGAGACGTTATATCTGGACAGCCACGCTATCCCAATTACATCCCCGTTAGCAGCACGATGTCGAGAATCGTCACGATGACGCCGATCCCTACGAGCAGCGCGTTGAGCGGGCGCGAGTTGGCGTATTTGCCCATAACGCGGGGCGAACTGGTGAGTCGTATGAGCACAAAGACCGTAATCGGCAACTGAAGCGACAACAATGCCTGACTCCAGATGAGACCCTCAAAAGGATTCGGGACGATCAGGCACGCCGCCACTGCGCCGACGAAACAGACCGCCACTCCAATCGATGAGTGCCGGTCGTGGATGTCGTATTCCTCGTCGAACATGCCCGCGGTGATGGTTCCCGCCGCCATGCCCGCTGTCACGCTGCTCGATAGTCCCGCGAACAGCAGCGCTACCGCAAAGATGGTCGAGCTCGCCGGGCCCAAGATGGGGGAGAGCGTGGCCGCTGCGACGGCGAGGTCGTCTACGACAATGCCGTGCGCAAAGAAGGTCGTTGCGGCCAGGATGACCATGGCCGAGTTGATCGCCCAGCCCACGCCCATCGAAAAGAGCGTGTCGAAGAGCTCATAGCGCAGACGCTCTTCGATAACCTGCTCGCCTTGGCCTTCGAAGTGCATGGATTGGATGACCTCGGAGTGCAGGAAGAGGTTGTGGGGCATAACGACCGCGCCTAGGACACTTACGATAATCGCGGCCGAGCCGGTGGGCATACGGGGTGTGATCCAGCTTGTGGCGGCTTGCGGCCAGTCGACGTTGACTAGTGCAAGCTCGGCCAAAAACGAAAGTCCTACCACGCCCACGAAGGCGATGATCCATCGCTCGGCGCGTTTGTAGGAGCTTGTCATGAGCATGGCAATCGATGCCGCCGCGACGATGACGCAGCCGGCGCGTACGGGCAGGCCAAAGAGCATTTGAAGCGCGATCGCACCGCCCAGGACTTCGGCCATGGCGGTGGCGATGGTCGCGAGGTAGGCGCTGGCGAGCACCGTGCGCCCAACGAAGCGGGGGAGAAAGCGGGTCGTGGCCTCGGCAAGGCAGGCGCCCGTGGCGATGCCCAGGTGCGCCGCGTTGTGCTGCAAGACGATCAGCATAATCGTGGACAGCGTGACGATCCACAGCAGCGCGTAGCCAAACTGCGAGCCCGCGGCCATATTGGAGGCCCAGTTGCCCGGGTCGATAAAGCCGACGGTCACGAGCAATCCGGGGCCGATATGCCGTGCGATGTCGAGTCCTCCGTGACCGCCGGTGCGTCGGGAGCCAAAATGATGTTTGAGATGGTTGATCATGGTGCGCTCCTGCGTGCCGTTTGCTTGACGCCGGAAAGGATACCCGTTTTAGGCTCAAAAGTTAATCAAGACTAACAAAATTGCTGTATTTGAATAGGATGGTGAAAGGGAGTTGCCGAAATGTCTTGATCTGTAACAACTAGGGATGGAAATTGGGTCTAGGTGTTACAGATCAAGACAGGAAGAAATGGTCCTATGGAAAATCTCGATCTGCAACAGCTGGCCGCCAAAACCGGCCCTTCGTGTTACAGATTGAGATGTTTGAAACGGCGAGCTTACGGGCCGAACATGGGGTCCTTGTTGTCGCCCTTGAGGTCGGTGGCACCCACTCGTAGGGTGTGCGTTACGCGATTGTTTCGAAACGGGCGGGAAACACAACGGGCCGGCGATGCACCTAGTATGCCTATTCAACTGACTGTCTAAATATCTAGGGGAGGATCGCGATGCAGGCAGATTCCGCTCAGCAGCAGGGCCTTTATCGCCCCGAATTCGACCACGATGCATGTGGCATCGGCGCGCTTGCCGATATCAACGGCGAGCGCCATCACCAGATTCTGGACGATGCGCTGTCCATTCTGGTCAACTTGGAGCACCGCGGCGGTACGGGACTCGAGAAGAATACCGGCGACGGCGCCGGCATCCTGTTTCAGGTCCCGCATCACTTTTTCCGCAAAGAGGCTCAAAAGTGCGGCCAGATTCTGCCGGCAGAGGGCGACTATGGCGTGGCCATGCTGTTCTTCCCGCAGGACGACAAGGGCGTAGAGGATGCCCGTCGCGTGTTTGAGGAGGGCTGCGCCGAGGCCGGCGTGCCGCTGCTCTTTTGGCGCGAGGTGCCCGTCGACCCGCACGACCTGGGCGAGACGGCCCGCGCCTGCATGCCTACTATCCTGCAGGCTTTCCTGGGCCGTCCGGACGACACGCTCGCCGGCGATGCCTTTGAGCGTCGCCTGTACGTGTGCCGCCGCACCATCGAAAAGAAGGCCGACGCTGAGTTCGCCCTGCGCGACAAGATCTTCTATGTGTGCTCCATGAGCTCGCGCACCATCGTGTACAAAGGTATGCTGGTCGCCACGCAGATGCGCCGTTTCTTCATCGACCTCAACGACGCCGCTGTCAAAACGGCCGTGGCGCTCGTCCACTCGCGCTACTCCACCAACACCACGCCCAGCTGGGAGCACGCACATCCCAACCGCTTTATCATCCACAACGGCGAGATCAACACCCTCAAGGGCAACGTCAACTGGATTCGCGCCCGCGAACCCAACCTGTACAGCCCCGTGCTGCAGCACGATCTTGAGCGCGTGATGCCCATCATCAACCGCGAGGGCTCCGACTCCGCGATTCTGGACAATGTGCTTGAGTTTTTGGTCATGAACGGTCGCCCGCTTACACGTGCCGCGTCCATGCTGCTGCCCGAGCCGTGGGACCACAACGACAATCTGAGCGAGGAACGCCGCGCCTACGACGCCTACCAGTCCATGCTCATGGAGCCGTGGGATGGCCCGGCGGCCATCGCCTTTACCGACGGTCGCACGCTGGGTGCCGCCCTCGACCGTAACGGCCTGCGTCCCGCCCGCTACTATGTGACGCGCGACGGTCGCTTTATGCTGGCAAGCGAGGTGGGCACCATCGAGGTGAGCCCCGAGAACATCCTGACGAGCGGCTGTCTGGGGCCGGGCCAGATGCTCGAGGTCGATTTTGCCCGCGGCCGCGTGATCTACAACGACGAGCTGCGCGCCCGCTATGCCAAGGAAAAGCCCTACCGTGATTGGATTGCCGAGGAGACGCTGACCGTTGACGCGCTCGATGAGCCCGTTGCGGCAACACCCGCCGAGGACGACGAGGTGCCCGCCGCCGTGCGCATGGCCAAGCTCGGGTATCACTGGGATGATGTTGACGAAGTCGTGCGTCCCATGGCCCAGCAGGGCAAGGCGCCGCTCGCCTCGATGGGTATCGATGCGCCGCTGGCCTGCCTGTCCAAGAAGACGCGCTCGTTCTTCGACTACTTCTATCAGCTGTTCGCTCAGGTCACGAACCCGCCGATCGACGCTCTTCGCGAGCATATGGTCACCTCGACCACGCTCTACCTGGGCAACCACGGCAACCTGCTCGAGGACTCCCGTACGGCCTGCCAGCTGGTGCGCCTGGAGCGTCCGCTGCTGAGCGAGGAGGAGTTCGACCGCATTTGCGCCATCGACCGCGTGGGCTTTAAGACCCGCCGTTTCCGTGCCGTCTACCGCCGCGATGCCGGCGAGGGTGCGCTGCAGGCTGCGCTCAAGCAGCTTGCAGAGGACGTTGAGGCTGCGGTCTGCGACGGCGTGAACATCGTGGTGTTGAGCGATCGTGCCGCTGCGGGCGAGGTGCCCGTACCGTCGCTGCTCGCCGTGGGCTGCGTGCACAACCACCTGATTCGCGCCGGCGTGCGTACCTTTGCCGACATCGTGGTGGAGTGCGGCGACGCCGTGTCCCCGCACGACTTTGCTGCACTGGTGGGCTACTCCGCGAGCGGCATCTATCCGTACAACGCACATGCGTGCATCCGCGATCTGGCGGCACGCGGCGACCTGGACGTGACGGCCGAGCAGGGCATCGCCAACTACAACAAGGCTGCGACCGCCGGCATCGTTTCCATCATGTCCAAGATGGGCATCTCCACGGTGCAGAGCTACCATTCGGCGCAGATCTTCGAGGCCGTGGGCTTCACTCCGGAGTTCGTCAACGCGTACTTCGCCGGCACGTTGAGCCGTGTGGGCGGTATGGGTGTCGAGGACGTCGAGCGCGAGCAGAATGAGCGCTACGACGCCGCGCTCGCTATCCTTAAGAGCCCGGCTCCCGATCAGCTGCCCACGCTGGGTCTGACCAAGTGGCGCCCGCTCGGCGGCGAGGATCACCTTATCGACCCGCAGACCGTCTACCTGCTGCAGACCGCCTGCCGCGAGGACAGCTACGACACCTTTAAGGAGTACAGCGCCCGCCTGCACCGCACCGGCCGTGCCGTGCGCCTGCGTGACCTGCTGGACTTTAATGCCAACGGTCGCACGCCGGTTTCGCTCGACGAGGTGGAGCCCGCGCTCAACATCGTCCGCCGCTTTAACACCGGCGCCATGTCGTACGGTTCCATCAGCAAAGAGGCACACGAGTGCATGGCCATCGCCATGAACCGCCTGCACGGCCGTTCCAATTCCGGCGAGGGCGGCGAGGATCCGCGTCGCGAGACCCCACTGGCTAACGGTGACTCCAAGAACTCCGCGATCAAGCAGGTAGCAAGTGCGCGATTTGGCGTGACGAGCCGCTACCTGTGCAGCGCCTTCGAGATTCAGATCAAGATGGCCCAGGGCGCCAAGCCCGGCGAGGGCGGTCACCTGCCCGGCAGGAAGGTCTACCCCTGGATTGCCGAGGTCCGTCAGTCCACGCCCGGCATCGGCCTGATCTCGCCTCCGCCGCACCACGACATCTACTCCATCGAGGACCTGGCAGAGCTGATCTTTGACCTTAAGAACGCCAACCCCGGCGCGCGCGTGTCGGTCAAGCTGGTCAGCGAGGCCGGCGTCGGCACCATCGCCACCGGCGTGGCCAAGGGCGCTGCCGACAAGATTTTGATCAGCGGCCACAATGGCGGCTCGGGTGCCGCTGCGCGCGACTCTATCTGGCACGCGGGTCTGCCGCTGGAGCTTGGCCTTGCCGAGGCCCAGCAGACGCTGCTGCAAAACGGTTTGCGCTCACGCGTGGTGCTCGAGGCCGATGGCAAGCTCATGGACGGCACCGACGTCGCCGTCGCCTGCCTGCTGGGTGCCGAGGAGTTTGGCTTTGCGACCATGCCGCTCATCTCGATGGGCTGCCTCATGCAGCGCGACTGCCAGCAGGATACCTGCCCGGCCGGCATCGCTACGCAAAACTGCCGCCTGCGTCGCGGCTTCCGCGGCAAGCCAGAGCACGTCGAGCACTTTATGCTCTTTGTTGCCGAGCAGCTGCGCGAGGTCATGGCGAGCCTGGGCTTCCGCACCGTCGACGAGATGGTCGGCCATCCCAAGTGCCTGCGCCAGATCGAGGTCCCGGGCAACCGCAAGGCCAACCTGCTCGATCTGTCGCCCGTGCTGGCAAGCGCGACCTGTGAGTTTGGTGCCCACATCCCGGGCGCCGACGGCCGTCACTTCCTGCCCCAGATGGCTGCGGACAGCGAGCTCGATAAGACGCTCGACTCCACGTTGTTTGTGCCCTATACGGCCGATGCCCGTGCGCACCTGCGTCCGATTCGCTTTCGCGCCGATATCGCCAACGTCAACCGCTGCGTGGGCACCATCTTGGGCAACGCGGTGACCAAGGCGCATCCCGAGGGCCTGCCCGCCGGCTCCATCACCATCGATTGCGATGGTTCGGCCGGTCAGAGCTTTGGCGCCTTCCTGCCGCGCGGCATTACGCTCAACGTGTGCGGCGACGCCAACGACTACTTTGGCAAGGGCCTTTCGGGCGGCGAGGTGTCGGTGCGCCCCAACCCGCATGCGACCTACAAGTTCGACGAGAACATCATCGTGGGCAACGTTGCGTTCTTTGGCGCTACGAGCGGTCGCGGCTTCATTAACGGCCTGGCCGGCCAGCGCTTTGGCGTACGCAACTCCGGTGCCACCGTGGTGGTCGAGGGCTGCGGCAACCATGGCTGCGAGTACATGACGGGAGGTCTGGCGCTCATCCTGGGCGAGGTCGGGCAGAACTTCGCCGCCGGCATGACGGGCGGCGTGGCTTACGTCTTTGACCAGTACGGCACGCTCGATGCCCGTGTGAACCACGAGAGCGTTGAGCTTAAAGCCCCGACGGCCGGTGAGCTGGCGCAGATTCGCGAGCTCATCCAGGAGCACGTGGACGCGACGCAGAGCCCGCGCGGCATTAAGCTGCTCTACAGCTTTGAGACGATGAGCAAGCACTTTGTGAAGGTCATTCCAACCGAGTACGAGCGCGTGCTGGCGATTGTCGCCGCCGCCGAGGCCGTCGGCAAGACGCATGAGCAGGCCGAGGAGCTGGCGTTTGACATTGTGACCGGTCGCGCCGACGCCGCCGATGTCGCTCGCTTTGATGTGGCGGGTGGTGTCGCTGGCGCTGTGCCCGCCGCCGCCAGCTCTGTTGCTTCGACCAAGAAGGAGGCGTAAGTGCCATGGGTAAGCCCGGTGCTTTTCTTGATATCGATCGCGTGACCCACGAGCTTCGTCCCGTGGAGGAGCGCAGCCATGATTTTGATCCGCTGTACGTGGAGCTCGATGACGATGCACGTCGCGCCCAGGCGAGCCGTTGCATGATGTGCGGCGTGGCGTTTTGCCAGATGGGCGCGAGCTTTGGCAAGGCACGCCCGAGCGGCTGCCCGCTGCACAACCTGATTCCCGAGTGGAATGAGCTGGTGTACCGCGGCCGCTGGGACGAGGCTGCCGAGCGTCTGTCGCTCACCTCGCCCATGCCCGAGTTCACGAGTCGCGTGTGCCCGGCGCTGTGCGAGGCCGCATGCAACTTGGGGTCGGTCGACGGTCAGCCCACGACGATCCATGACAACGAGCGTGCGATCAGCGACCACGAATGGGCAAACGGTGGCCCGCGTCGCTTTGAGCCGGCGGGGGAGGGCGCACCCACGGTCGCCGTGGTGGGCTCCGGTCCTGCTGGTCTGGTGGCAGCATGGGAGCTCGCGCGTCGCGGCGCCCGCGTGACGGTGTTTGAGCGTGACGACCGTCCGGGCGGTTTGCTTATGTATGGCATTCCCAACATGAAGCTCGGGAAGTCCGTGGTCGAGCGTCGCGTGGCGCTCATGCGCGAGCTGGGCATTGTGTTTGAGCTGAGCGCAGATGTGACGGACCCTGCGGTGGCAGCCAAGCTCGATGGCTTTGACGCTGTCGTGGTGGCTGCCGGCGCTCGTGCTCCGCGTGGGCTTTCGGCTGCGAACATTGATGCCCCGGGCGTGGTGTACGCCGTGGACTACCTGACGGCTTCGACCGTCTCGGTGCTCGATGGCGGAGAGCCCGTGGTGAACGCGTGCGGCCTGGACGTCGTGGTCATTGGCGGCGGCGATACCGGTAACGACTGCGTGGGCACCGCGGTACGTCAGGGTGCGCGCAGCGTGCGCCAGTTTGAGTTCTTGCCGGCGGCGCCTGATGCGCGCGCGGCGAGCAACCCCTGGCCGCAGTGGCCAAACGTTAAGAAGACCGACTACGGCCAGCAGGAGGCCATCGCTGCCATGGGCGGCGAGATGCGCGCTTGGGGCGTGGATACGCTCGAGGTGCTGCTGGACAAGAAGGGCGCGGCCGCGGGCCTGCGCGTGGTCGATCTGGATTGGTCGGCTGGCAAGCCCGAGCGCATCGCGGGCTCCGAGCACGAGGTGCCGGCGCAGCTGGTGCTCATCGCCTGCGGCTTTACGGGTCCTGAGCATGGCGTGTTCGATGCGGTAGGCGTGCCTGTTGCCACCGCTGGTCGTCCGCTGCCTGTGATGGCCGTCGAGGACTCGCATCTTGCGGCGCGTGTCGACGGCGTCGCCGCGGATGCCGCGCCGGTGTATGTTGCCGGTGATGCGCGCAACGGCAGCTCGCTCGTTGTGAACGCCATGGCCGACGCCCTGGCCTGCGCTGCCGAGGTCGCCGAGGCGCTGGAGCTGTAAAGTAGTCATTTAAGAACGTCCCCAATGACTGGTCATTTTTGTCTAGTCGTTGGGGACACTCTTTGCGAGCGGTTCGTTCGTTTGTCGACGCGCGAGTGTCCATTCGGCGTCTTCTTGAGCTGTGGTGCTCTGCTGTTTCTGTGGTGGCCGGGGGCGCTTGGCTCAAAAGGGCGGGTTGGCCGCCTATGTTTACCTGCGGTTTTGTTCCAGTGCGCATTTTCGGTCAAGCTTTTCGTCAAGTGTTTGGTCAGCATCTGGTTTGCAGCCGGAGGCCTATTTTGCCCGCGCTGGTCGTGACTGCCCACCCTCCTCGTAAGCTCAAATTGAGGTCCATCAGTTTGAGGAGGATGCCATGACTGATCACGCTTTAGATCGAGCGCAGCTGGCCGAAGCCGTCGGCAACGATATTGCCGACATGGCCCATTTTTGGATGCTGCGGAAGTTCCAGTTTTTGGAGCCGGCGCGTGAACAGTTCGAGATCATTGTCGACCCGTGGCTCAGCTATTGCACCGAGCCTTCGCAAAACGAAATCATGGCCTACAACATGGCATTTACCGATTGGCTGCTCTTCGAGCGCCCCTATCGCCATGGCAAGACGTTGCTCGAGCTGTATGTTGAAGAGCCGCCGACATTGCTTTCGCCTGCCTCGCTCAAGCGGCTCGAGCAGGTACGCGACACACAGTATTTCTCGCGCTTTGGCATTTTGGACAAGGATCCTGCGAACGGCATGGTTGCGCTGAAGGATACGCGCACCGACCGTCGCTTTGATGTCTACGACCCGCATATCGTGCAAAAGGAGCATTGGAGCGACGGCGCGATTGCGGTGCGCCTCGCCTGCGTCGACGATGTCTGGCTGACGGCGGGACAACTCTATCTGTATGACATCGCACGCCTGAGTGACACGGCGGTCGATGGGCCTGGTGCGGTGCATCCGGAGGACCTGCAGGATGGCTTTGACACCTTGTGCATCAGTTTCTTCTTGCGTCTGGTCCGCGACATCATGGGCGCCCAGGGGCGGTACGTAAAGTCGCTCAACATCTACGAGCAGGAGTGGGAGTAGGGGATGTGACTGGCGTCGCCTGCTGCCCCTGACTTTGTCTCAATCTGTAACGTTTAGGGACAAAAAACCGGTCTACCTGTTACAGATCGAGACGAACGCTTGGGCGCCGCTGGTTTGTCTAAATCTGTAACGTTTGGGGGCTGGAGAACGTCTAACTGTTACAGAACGAGACGTTTGGCACCTGGTTGGGGGAATGTCTCAATCTGTAACATCTACAGGCCAAAATTCGACCTACCTGTTACAGATTGAGACAAAGGGTGGACGCGGTACCGAAAGATCTTGGTCTGTAACATCTAGCGGTCAAAAATCGGTCTTTCTGTTACAGATCGAGGCGTTTGCCGACAGTGGCAGCGGTGACAATGGTCCATTTGTCCGATGTGGTGGTGATGGAAGTGTCTAATACCGTTTTTAAACACAAGCATGCAGCACGTAACACCTTGGCGCGGAACAGGATGCTCGCGCGGCTCACGGAGGCGACCGAGCAAGGTGCACTGCTCGCAACGCATGACAATGCCGAGCTCATGTGGCTACGACGCCATGTTGGAACCGACGATATCGCGGAGCCCGAGCCGTACCTGTTCTGTTTTCAGCATGATTGGGATGCATTGACGCCGGCGGAGCGAGCGCTGAGGACTATCAAAGGGCTTGCGGAGTTTCATCCCGATTGGGCGTTTTGGGGCTATGACGCGGCGCTTTTGTGGGGTCTGGAGGTGCCGAATGATCTGCTCGGGCCACGATATCTTGTTAAGACGGGTTGCTCGGTGCCGCTGAGTGCAGGATGTCGGCTGTTGCGTCCGCAGGCGGCGGGTGCACTTGAACAAGCCGACGGCGTGCAGGTGACGTCGTTTTGGCGCACGGTGGAGGATTGCTTACTGCGTGCGCCGTTCTCCTACGGGTTGGCGATTGCCGATTCTGCACCGCGGGCGAAAGGCGTATCACGTTGGGATTTGTGCGAGCGCCTCCGCGCCGATTGCGAGGGCAGGCGAGGGTATCGCAGGGCACAGGTGATTGCGTCGTATGCGGACGGGCTGTCCGAAAACGGCGGCGAGTCTCGGTTCCGAGCGTTCTTTATTGCGTACGGCTTTCCAGTTCCGGAGCTGCAGGTGGAGTTTCGCGACCCGCTCGATCCGAGCCAGGCGTTTCGCGTCGACTATTTTTGGCGGCTCATGGACGGGACGTGTGTCATCGGCGAGCTCGACGGAAAGGGGAAGTACACCTTGCAGAACGGCGAGGGTCGGGAGTCGGTCGGCCCATTCGTGGCAGAACGTCAGCGAGAGTCCCATCTGACGATGCTCGGGCACAAGGTGCTTCGGTTTACGTTTGATGAACTCAAGAACCCGGGGAAGCTGGCTGAAAAGATGAGGTTGGCGGGTATTCCGCGACGGCCCGATTTGGCTGAGGAGTGGAGACGTCAGTGGTATGGGCGCTGAGAGGTTTTGTCTCGATCTGTAACGTTTAGAAGTTGTTTGAGTTCGTAATTGTTACAGATCGAGACAAACCGGTGAAACGTCGACCGAATGTCTCGATCTGTAACATCAGGGGGCCCAATAACCCTGTACCTGTTACAGATCGAGACATTCCCCTGATGTTGCTGGGGTGGGGCTGCAACGTATTCCGTCCCCCACATCCCCTCTTCCCTCCGTTAACCGATATGCTCGACTTTAGGTCGCTGCATTAGGTGATAATGGACAAATGTTCAAGTTAATCGTGAGGGAGGAGCTCGATATGGCGTCTGCCGATCGTCCCACGTTGTTTATCAATGCGACCGTCTTGGATGGCTCGGAGCATATGGAGCCGCAGCCCGATATGGCCGTGGCCGTCGAGCGTGGCATCATCACCTGGATTGGTCCGAGCGCCGTGGCGCAGGCGCCGGCGGGCGCCGAGGTCATCGACCTGGCAGGGGCGTATCTCATGCCGGGCCTCATCAATATGCATGTGCATCTGTGCGGTTCGGGCAAACCGGTTTCGGCGGGCGATGCGGGCGCGCTGATGAAGAAGCTCGATAATCCCGTGGGGCGCGCCATCGTGCGCCATATCTTCAAGGGCAGCGCTCAGCAGCAGCTGGCAAGCGGCGTGACCACGGTGCGCGGCGCGGGCGACCCGCTGTTTGCCGATCTGGCCGTGCGCGATGCTATCGATGCCGGCAAGTATCAAGGTCCTCGCCTGGTGGCGCCGGGAACGGGCGTCACGGTGCCGGGCGGCCATGGTGCGGGCCTGTTCGCCCAGGTGGCCAACAGTCCCGCCGAGGCAGCCGAACAGGTGCGCGACCTGTATGTGCGCGGTGCCGACGTCATTAAGCTGTTCGTAACGGGCGGCGTATTCGATGCGACCGAGGTGGGCGAGCCGGGCGTGCTGCGTATGCCGGTGGAGGTTGCCACGGCGGCATGCAAGGCGGCGCACGATATGGGCCTTCCGGTTATGGCCCATGTCGAGAGTACCGAGGGCGTGAAGGCCGCGCTTGAGGCCGGCGTTGACACGATTGAGCACGGCGCTCCGTTGACACCCGAGATCTTGGAGCTGTACCGTGGCGCCGCGGGCACGCAGCTCGAGGGGCGTGCTCCGAGTGTGACCTGCACTATCAGCCCGGCGCTGCCGTTTGTATTGCTCGACCCGGAAAAGACCCATTCGACTGACACGCAAAAGAAGAACGGCGATATCGTGTGCTCGGGTATTATCGAGAGCGCTCGTGCCGCACTGGAAGCTGGCGTTAAGGTGGGCCTTGGCACGGACTCGAGCTGCCCGTTCGTGACGCAGTACGACATGTGGCGTGAGGTGGCCTATTTTGCCAAGTATGTCGGCGTGAGCAACGCCTTCGCGCTGCATACAGCTACGCAAGTCAATGCTGAGCTGCTGGGGCTGGGCGGCGAGACCGGCACAATTGAGTGCGGCAAGGCTGCCGATATCTTGGTGACGCGCGAGAACCCGCTCGATGACCTGTGCGCTCTGCGTGAGCCGATGCACGTGATGTGTCGCGGCGATCTGGTGCGCAAGCTCAAGGTGAAGCGCATCCTCGAGGTGGACGCCGAGCTCGACGCGATTATGGCCATGCCTGCCGAGGCGTTGGCCGAGGAGCTTGCCCGCGATGGCGTGGCGTAAGCGCGCGATATGGTGATGCGACAAAGGGACAATCCTTTTGTCATAATCAGAAAAAGCCGAGGTCCCAGTGCGAGGCCTCGGCTTTTATTTGTCCCATGGTATGGCGGCTATGAGCGCGTCTCCATCTTGGCATGGCACTTGGGGCAGGTGACGCGGATCTTGCCTTTGCCCTTGGGAACGGAGAGCATCTGGCCGCAGTTGGGGCACTTAAGATAGGCCGTGGTCTTGCGGCCCTTCCACATCTTCTTGGCTGTGCGCTTGGCACGTTCAAAGTCTTCCTTGCTAGTACCGGCTGCGCGCGAGGCGTTGGCCGCTGCAGCTCCGCCGCCCAAGCTAGCTACAAACTTGCCCAAGCCGGGTACGTTTGCAGTCGCGGCGACAAAGGCCTCGTTCTCCTTGTGACGTGCGTCGATATTTTTGGACAGGCCGCGCAGCACGCCAATCACGATTACGGCGATGGCAATCCAGCTGAGCCACTGGATGCGGGCTATCGATCCGATCATCGCGATGACGATGCCGGCAAAACCCATCACGATGGTGAGTTCATCGGCACCATTGCGACCCTTCATAAAGTCATTCATGCAAATTGCCTTTCGTTCGATATGCTGCACGCCTTTATACCCGATTTAGAGCAAGGGGGACAGGTTAATCTGCACCAATGTGGTGCAAACATACCTGTCCCCGGAATACCAAGACGGTGCAAACGTACCTGTCCCCAATGCCCCAATTACTTGGAGAGTTTGTCGACGACGCGTTCGATTTCGGCGAGTTTGGCGGCTTTGAGGTCTTCGTCGCCCGATTCGATTGCCGAAGTCACGCAGCCCTCGATATGCGCCTTGAGCACGTCGGCGTTAATGCGCGCGAGGAGCGCCTGTGTGGCCATGAGCTGTGTGGAGATATCGACGCAGTAGCGGTCCTCCTCGACCATCCGCAGGATGCCGTCGATCTGACCGCGTGCCGTCTTGAGCATGCGGGTCACCGATTTATGGTCTGCCATCATGGCGGGTCCTCGTTTCTGGTCGGGGGTACGTGCGGGTCGTTATGCGGCGGTCACCGAAAGGGCGTGGAACTTCTCGCCGGCGCCCTCGACGGCGGCAGCGAGCTGCTCAGCGGTCACGGTGTCGGCGCACTCCACCTGTACGGTCTGAGTCTCGTGATCGGCGTCGGCGTCGGTCACGCCGGCCACGTTGAGCAACGCCGTCTCGACGGTGGCGTCGCAGTGGCCGCACATAAGGCCGGAAGTCTTAATTGTGAAACGCATGGGTATTCCTCTCTGTTGTGTCGGCTTTCCCAGGCACCCGACCTTGACCTTCAAGCCGTCGCTCGCGTACCAAAGTACGCGTCGCTCCTCTTTCAGGTCAATCTCGGGCACCTGGAAAACCCGTTCTAAATGGACTTAATGGCGATCCTATTTTGCCACTTTGGGCTTAAAGGATTTTAGGCGCAGAGCGTTGCTTACGACACATACGCTCGACAGGCTCATGGCCGCAGCGCCAAACATCGGCGAGAGCTGCCATCCGGTGAGCGGGAAGAACACGCCCGCCGCCAGCGGAATGCCGATGCCGTTGTAGAACAGCGCCCAGAACAGGTCCTGCTTGATGTTGCGGATCGTGGCGCGCGAAAGCTCGATGGCCCGCGCAACATCCATGAGGTCACTGCGCATGAGCACCACATCAGCCCCTTCTTTGGCGATGTCGGCGCCGGTGCCGATAGCAAGGCCCACGTCGGCGCGCGCCAGGGCGGGGGAGTCATTGATGCCGTCGCCCACCATGGCGACCTTGCCGCCCGCATCCTGCAGTTCGCGCACGTGGCGTTCCTTGTCGGCGGGGAGAACGTCGGCGATGACCTGTTCGCTGCTCAGCCCCACGCGGCGGGCGATCGCTTCGGCGGTGACGCGGTTGTCGCCGGTGAGCATGCGCACGTCGACGCCAAGCGAGCGCAGTGCGGCGATGGCCCCGGCGCTCGTCTCCTTGACCTCGTCAGCCACGGCAACGGTGCCGGCAAGCTCGCCGTTCTTGGCAAAGAACAGCGGCGTCTTGCCCTCGGCGGCAAATTGCTCGGCAAGACCCGCGGGCACGGTAACGCCCAACTCGTTCATCAGGCGTACGTTGCCGGCTGCAATGGCGTTTTGCCCCTCGCGCGCCGTAACGCCGCGACCGGGCACGGCGGTAAAGTCCTCGACCATGCGTGCGACGATCTCGCGTGTCTCGCACTCGGCCATAATCGCCTCGGCCAGCGGGTGCTCGCTCGAGCGCTCCAACGCGGCGGCCAGCTTGAGCAGCGCCTTTTCGCTCATGGCGGGCGAGCCGTCGGCGCGCGTGGCTGCCACGATATCGGTCACGGCAGGCTTACCGCGGGTGACGGTGCCCGTCTTGTCGAGCACCACGGTGCCCACGCTGCGCAGGTTCTCCAGTGCCTCGGCGCTCTTAAACAGAATGCCCATCTCGGCGCCCTTGCCGGTGCCGACCATAATGGCGACGGGCGTGGCCAGGCCCAGCGCGCACGGGCAGCTGATCACCAGCACAGCGACGGCGGAGGTGAGCGCTTCGTTGACGCTTCCGGTCAGTGCCATCCACACCACGAAGGTCACGGCCGAGATCACGAACACCACGGGCACAAACACGCCGGCGACCTTGTCGGCCAGGCGGGCGATGGGCGCCTTGGTGGCGTTGGCATCCTCGACGAGCTGGATAATCTTGGCGAGCGACGTGTCGGCGCCCACACGCGTGGCGCGGAAGGTAAACGAGCCCGTGCGGTTGACCGTGGCCGCATTGACAGTGTCGCCGGCGGTCTTCTCCACGGGGATGGACTCGCCGGTGAGCGCGCTCTCGTCCACGGCCGAGCTGCCCTCGAGCACCACGCCATCGACGGGGATGGACTCGCCGGGGCGCACGCGCAGGACCTGGCCGGGAAGGATGGCGTCGACATCGACGGTGGTTTCGGTGCCGTCCTCTGCTACGACGGTCGCGGTCTTGGGCGCCAAGTCGATGAGCGCCTCGATGGCGCCGCCGGTCTTGGATTTGCTGCGTGTCTCGAGATATTTGCCCACGGTGACGAGCGACAGGATTGTGCCGGCGCTCTCAAAATACAGGTTATCCATGCCCGTCATCATGGCCTCGTGGACCTGACCCGCGGCTAGCTGGTCGGCCATGATGAACATGGCGTAGAGCGACCAGGCGATGGAAGCAGTGGCGCCCACGGCAATAAGGGCGTCCATGGTAGGCGCGCCGTGCGCAAGCGATTTAAACCCGTTGATAAAGTATGCGTCGTTGACGTAGACGATGGGAATGAGCAGGACGAGCTCGGTGAGCGCGAGCGTCATGCTGTGGGTGTGGTCGGTGAAGACGCCGGGCAGTGGCCAACCGAGCATGTGCCCCATGCCTATGTAGAACAGTGGGATGAGGAATACGATCGAGACGATGAGGCGGGTGCGCATGGCAGAGGCGGCGGCCTCCAACTTTTTGGTCGGCGACTCCATATGGGCGGCGCCGGACCTGGCTTGCGCACTTCCGCTTTGGACAGCGTCGGTGCCCGCGCTGACGGGCGAGGCCGAGTAGCCCGCGCGGTCGACAGCGGTGCAGATGTCGTCGGGGGAGACCTGCGCAGGGTCGTAGTCCACCAGCATAGAGCCGGCGAGCAGATTGACCGCGACGCTTTGGACGCCGTCGAGCTTGCTCACGGCACGGTCCACGTGCGCCTGGCAGGCGGCGCACGTCATGCCGCCCACATCGAACTTATCTTGAGCCATGGCTTCTCCTTTCTGTGACGTAGTGTCGGAAATGTTAACCATCCGATACTATACACCCATACCCCCTGGGGGTGTCCAGTACAGAAATAATATATGAGATTTCGTTACAGATGAGGATGGATGGTTGGCCGATGGACCGTCCCAACCAAGCATCTCAATCTGTAACATCTAGCAGGGAAAATGACCTCTAACTGTTACAGATCGAGACATTGCGTCGAGCCACAACTTAACGTCTCAATCTGTAATATCTGGGGACCGTTTTGCCTGCTAGATGTTACAGATCGAGACAAACCATTCGGGGGTAACCCGAACATCTCGATCTGTAACAGTAAGACCGATGTTTGGGTCTTAGTTGTTACAGATCGAGACAATCTCGGAGCAGATGCCCCGGGCATACAACGTAAAACGCCGGGGAGCCCGCGTGATGGGCGCCCCGGCGCATGTTGGGCAGGGTTTGCGAAGCGGTGGGAGGGAGGAGAAGCCGTCCTCCCGAAATCCTTACTCCTGACGACGCTTCTTGTCAGTCAGGAAGACGCCGGCGGCTACGAGCACGACACCTCCGATGACAAACGTCTCACCGGCGAGCGCAGCATTGTCGCCCGTGGTGGGAAGCGCCGAGTTGTCGGCCGTCTTGGCGTTGCCGGCAGACGGCTTTCCAGCAACCGGCTTAGCGGCGGCCTGCGTGATCTTGGCCTGCTCGGCCTTCGCCGCCTCCTGCTCCTGACGAGCGATCTCGTCCTTCAGGGCCTGCTCGGCGGCAACGCGTTTTGCCTTTGCCTCGTTGTAGGCGTTGAGAGCCTCGGTGTAGGCGGGCGTCGCAGCATCAAGGTCTGCCTGAGCGGCATCAAGTGCGGCCTTTGCGTTATGTTCTGCCTGCTTGGCGGCGACGCACTTGGCAAAGAGGGCATTGAGCGTATCGTTCGCGTTTGCGTCAGAGCCAGTAGCAATGCCGTTTTCGACGTTGATGGACTTGAGCTTTCCGAGAGTAGCGGCAGCGGCGTCCGATGCGGCCTGAGAATTCTCGACCGCCTGTTCGGCGTTTGCGATGGCGTCGTTTGCCGCACCAAGGGCGACTCCGGCCTCAGTCACTGCTGTGTCGGCGTCCTTCTTGGCCGCCTCGGCGGTGGCAAGATTATCGGCTGCATTGCTCAGGGCGTCGGCACGGGCCTTCTTTGAAGCAAAGTCGTTTTCCGCCGTGGCCAGATTGCTTGTGGCGTGCTCCGCGGTCGCCGCCTTGGCCTCGGCGTTGTCCTTCGCGGTGTCGAGGGCCTGCTTCTTGGCAGCCCCGTCGAGCTTCGCCTTTTCGAGAGCGCTCTGGGCAGACGTCTGGGCTGCCGTGGCTTCATCAAGCGCCTGATGGGCCTCATCGGCTTTCTCCTGAGCCGCAGCAACATCGGCTGAATACTTGGCAAGTTCCTTCTTTGCATCTTGCAGAGCCTGCTGCTTTACGAGAGTCTCTGCCTTGGCGTCATCAACCTTCTTCTGACTCTGAGCGGCTTGCTCTTGCGATGCCTTAAGCTCGGCGCGCTTCTGGTTGACGACCTGCTCTGCGGTCGCCACGTTGCTTTGGGCGGCTTTGACCTGGTTTTCGGCTTCGGCAACTTTTCCGTTTGCCTTGGCGAGATTCTGCTTTGCTAGGGCAACAGCGGCGGCGGCACTTGCTACGCTGTCGTTCTTGGCGGCAAGGTCGCTATTCGCGGCAACAATGCCTTCCTGCTTTTGAGCGACGAGGGTCTCAGCTGCCTTTACGGCATCGGCTTTCGATGCCGCCGTGCTGCGCTTTTGCTCAAGGTTCGTCTTTGCGGCGGCAAGGTTATCGCTGGCTTTGGAGAGGCTCAGCTGATACTGATCAAAGAGATTCTCGAGTTCATCGATCGAGTATTCTTTTTCGTACGAACCGTAATTGTTGTCGATCTCCAAGACGAACACATACGGCCAAAGGGTTCCGCGCGAGTTGATGCCGTATCCCATGGTTTTGGCGTTAGGTTGTACGATATTCAAATAATGGCCGACGGTGCCAAAGTCTGCCCCTTGCTTTTCGAATTCGGTTTTGTGGCTCCAGAAAGTATCCCAAGCATCTTTGGGGGCAACGTTGCCAAGGCCGGCTTTCGCCGCAGCCTCGTCAAATATCTCCTTTTCAGCATCGACCCATTGGTGCGCGATGTTTTCTTTAGTACTGAAGTTCCAGGCGGCATTTTCACAATTGGCGTAATCTGAGTGACCTAGCGTTTTGTCAGAGTAATTGGAGTCGGATTGAGCGATTGCCATTTGCTCGGCCGTCACCCTAAGCTCACTCAATCCAACGCTTGCACGGTATTCGTTAATCTCGCGCAGCTTGTTAAACGATAGCTTGGCGTTGTCGAGTGACGTGCCGTCTTTTTTATCGCCAATGGTCGTCGGGTTTTTATCGCTCTGCCTATAGATGATGTTTGCAGCGTCGTTGGCGCCGATGAACTGGTAGAAGCCGATGACGCTCTGCGCCTCCGCCGTCGTTGCCTTATCGGTTGCTGCCTTGCATGTATCGTATGCTTTCTGTGCATCGATAACGGCTTGATCGGCGGCCTCCTGGTTTGCCTTGGCAGTTTCGAGCGCCTTGTCTGCCTGCTCCTTCTCGGCTTTTGCCTGGTCGACTTGTTTCTGAGCGGCCATTGCCTTCTCCAGTTCGGCAGCATGTGCCTGCTTCGCCGAGGTCAACTCCGATTGCGCCGCATCGGCTTTCGTCTGGGCTGCCGTTACATCATGTTCGGCTGCTGCGACTGTCTGCTTCTTGGCTTCGAGCTCGCTTTCGGCGCCGGTGAGGGCGTCCCGCTTGGATGCAACGTCGCTATTTGCCTGA
This sequence comes from Collinsella sp. AF28-5AC, assembly GCF_003457875.1. NCBI lineage: Bacteria > Bacillati > Actinomycetota > Coriobacteriia > Coriobacteriales > Coriobacteriaceae > Collinsella > Collinsella sp. AF28-5AC. Next base: position 37,439 of record NZ_QRTA01000008.1, read on the forward strand.
GAAAGGCCTGCTTCGGCAGTCGCCTGCTGCTGTTTCGCCTGGTCGAGTGCGCTTTGGGCAGCATCGACCTTTGCCTGGGCGGCGTCATACTCCGGGCCCTCGGCGCCTGCCTTTGCGGCCGCCAAATCGGCTTGTGCGCTGTCGTACGCTGTCTGTGCCGCGACTACCTTACCATCCGCGGCGTTCTTTTCCTGCTGAGCGGAAGCCAGCGTGCCTGCCGCTTCGTCGTAAGCGCTCTGCGCGGCGCTCTGAGCCTGCTGAGCGTCAGCGAGCGCGGAATCGGCAGTGGCCTTCGCAGCCTTTGCTTGATCCAGAGCGGCCTGCGCATCTGCGGCAGCCTGCTCGGCGACCTTGATTTCCTCCGGCGTTGCGTTGGCGGCTGCCTTTTGGGCTGCCTCGAGCTTGGCCTGCGCATCAGCTGCCGCCTGTTTTGCGGCGTCAAGGACCTTCGACTTGTCCTCGGCGTCGGTCTTGGCTGCATCGAGCTTTCCCTGGGCATCCTTCAGCGTGGCACTGGCGCTGTCGGCCGCCTTGACGCTTTCATCGAGCTGGCGAGCATATTCGGCGCGCGCGGCGGCCTCTGCCTGCGAATTATCGGAGACGGAGACGTCATAGGTGCTTTGTGCGTTGTCGCGTGCCGCCTGCTTTTCGGTATAGGGGGCAGCCACCGTGTCGTAGTCGGATTTGGCGTCTGCCTCGGCAGCCTTTGCGGCGTCGATCGCAGCCTGCAAGTCGGCAATCTTCTGGGCGTCTGCCTTTACTGCGGAGCCTGCCGCCTCGCCGGCGTGGACAGCAAGCGGGGACATGATCGCGTCCTGTGCCGTGGTATCACTCACATCGTTGGCAAATGCCGAGAACGGCGCGAGCAGCGACGAGCCGGTCATAGCGATGGTGGTTGCCGCGGTGACGGCGAGTCGTGTTGCCTTGTGGCCCGAGAATGTGGGGCGAGGCTTGGCGCCGCCTGAGACTTCCGAGTGTTTAGGTGCGTACTTTGTCATTTCTTCTCCCAATCGTTGAAGGGGTACCTACGACAATTCGTACGTTACGACCGCCGAAAGGGCTCCTGTTGCGCAACATTGGCAAGGAAACATCGACGCACTTGAGTCACATTTATGAGGCGAAGTTCTCGGCAAGCTAATGTCTCAATCTGTAACATCTAGCAGTGAAAATGACCTCTAACTGTTACAGATCGAGACGGACCATCCGCGGTCAACTCAAATGTCTCGTTCTGTAACATCTAGAGAGGTTTTTGACCCCTTACTGTTACAGATTGAGATGTTGTCTCGCGGGGTTGGGTTTTGTCTCGTTCTGTAACATCTAGATCTGTATCTGCCGAGCTAGTGTTACAGAACGAGACAATTGCCGGGGAGGGGTCCCGTCACGGCAAGACGCCCGCTCCCTAGATGCAGAACCCGGGGATCACGCAGGTTCGCTTGCTTGGCTTTTCCGCAGGCGTTGCGTACGTAAAGACGTCGCCGTCGTGCCCCACGCGGTTCATATAGAGCGTGCCTTCGCTCTCCGATGTGTCGGGGCTCACCGTGCGCTCCCACCAACAAGTGTCCTTGCCCTTCCACTGGCGGACCATCGTCTCGTTCGTGGAATACGGGCTCACCTTGAGCTCGCGGAAGAGTTGGTACTCCTTGCCCTCGCCGTTGTAGATGTCTGCCAGGTAGTGATAGTCCTCGGCAAACGAATCGGGCGGTTGCGTACCGCACAGCTCGACCATGGCGGGCAGCCAAAGGGTTGCGGGCAACTCGCTCAGACACGATGCACTGTTGGCGGCGCCAACGTTATTTGAGATCTTTTTGACGGATTTGATGAGTGCGCGCAACTCGTTGGGCAGCAGCTTAAGGCCGTCGCCGTTGAGCCATTCCCGCAGCTCGCAATCTGCCCAGCCGGCGCTCGGCGGTTCAGCCGCAGCGTTGCGCTCGGCAATACCCGCATCGAACATAAACGTCAGTCCGGCCTTGCCTGTACCGTCCAGAAGTTCGTCGTGGCGGATGCCCACAAGCTGAGCGCCGACCTCCAGCCCGTTGGCGAGCTTCACACGCTTAGTGCACGGATAGGGGATATGCCCATCAGCGTCGAGCAGGTGGTAGCGCTTGGCAATCTCGCGTGCCTCGCTACGGGTCTCGGCGGCCTTAATCTTGAGCGAAATCTCCTGCAGCTGGTCCCAAGTGTAGTCGTCAAGCGAACCGCGGATGCCGTCCAGGTAGTCGGGGATGCCAAAGCCATGGGTTGCCGCGCCAACGACGCCGAGCCCCGCAACGACCGCAACGACGCCGCCGATAATAAAGCGACGGCGGGTCATGGCGTCGTGCCGGGCCTGCTCCAGGATCTCTCGCGCGCGCTCGCCGGCGACGTCGACCTTAAGGTGCGTGCCAGAATCGATATCAATTGCGGCCTCGTCTCCTGCACCCTCGCGGTCCTCAGATTCTGCAGCGGGGAGGTATGTCGAGAGCACCTCGAGCATCTGCTGCTCGGTAGGGCGATCGCCCTGTTCGACCGAAATGCCTTTCATGATGATCTGGACAAGCGCTTTGTCGCCCTCGCAGCGCGGCTCGAGCGGCGCCGGCTTGGTCTTGGTCTTTATGAGGTAGAACGAGCCGGTCGCCGCGGCACCCGTCGACTCAACATCGAACGGCTTGCGACCGCTGTAGAGCTGGTACAGAATGCTCGAAAGCGCATAGACGTCGATCGCGGGCGAGCGGCGAAGGGCCGCGATGCCTTCGATATCCTGCGTGAGCATTTCGGGCGCGGCGTATGCGGGCGTGGCAAAGCGCCAGATGTCGGCGCGCCGGGTGATCGTGTCGTCGCCGAGGGCCATGGTCGCGGAGCCCATGTCGATGAGGCAGGGGTCAAAGGAGCAATCGGCAATCTGCTGCTCGAGCGTTCGGCTGGTGGTGCGGAACATGATATTGGCAGGCGACAGGTCGCGATGGATGACCGGATTCACGAGGCCTTGGGTCATCAAGAGCGCGCGAAGTACGGCGTTTCCGACGGCGGCGACCATCTGGGTGGTCAGCCCGCCCGAGGCGTCGTGCGGAAGCAAGGGCAGCGCCTGCTTGAGCGAGGTGCCCTCGACCCACTCCATGAGGATGAGCGGGTCGTTCTCGCACGATCCGTAGCCATAGACGCGCGGAAATCCGCGCAGGTGCGAGACGGTACACAGATGACGGTACTCCTCGAACAGCGCGGCGGTGCTGGCCAGGTGCGCAGCCGCTTGCTCGGCAGAGCGATCGGGCGTCTGGTCGGAAAGGATGGCGTTGTCCTTGAGCAGCTTGACGGCAAAGACCTCGCCGCTCGTGTTGGTCGCGCGCAGCACGTGCCCGATATTGCCGCCGTCACGGTATGCCGTCTGAAGAATAAGCGTCATAAACCGGCGCTTGGCGTCGTCCTCGGCACTGGGGTCGACTGCCACGGCGGTATCGAACGTGTCGAGACGGATGAGTTTGTCGCCATAGGCGCTATCGGTAGTATCCATGGCGTTCCTTTGTCTGGCATGGGTTGCCGCGCGTATACGTGAGCAGTGCGGATATCGGTAAAGTACCATGATAACCGCACTGCCCACGTATACCGCTGAGTATTGTCGTTTACGACGCAGAAGGTAGAAGACAAAAGACGGACGGCGGCCGTCTTTCGATCGCCGTCCGCGCTAGTCCACAATGACAAGGAATGTCGTATAGAGACCCAGATGGAGCCTGTCGCTGTTTTCGATTTCCACCGGGGGATAGATCTTGCCGGGCTCGCGTTGGTCGCGCGGCGGCTCAATCACAATATCGCCGTCGCCTGCACCCGATTCGAGCACTGTGCCGTTGGTCGACCCAAGGCCCTGGGCGTACCAGCGTCCGCCTTCGAGCCAAATGCGGAGATGCTCGCGCGATGCGTCGGCGCCTACATCGGTGATGCTGGGCGAGGTTTTGGGCAAGGACCCAATTACCGTGCCGCGCGGGTCACGCGTAAGGGGGTGGATCTGCATGTCAACGCAGTTGTCGGCATGTGTCCTGAGCAGACCGAGGTTGGGGGCGACGGTGCGCGGCTGCTCCAGGCTGCCAGTAAAGCCACGTCCGACGGTAGTTTCGGTGGTGCCAAAGTGCCCGCCTGTCTTGCTGTCGCAAAAGCGCTCGACGGTAGCCACGCCTTGGATGGGGTCGGCGAGCGCCCCCGTTGCCACAAAGAGCATAAGGTAAAGCGTGCTTTTCTCACGCACGGCATTGCCGTCAAAGTTGTCGATGCGATTGAGGGCATTTGCATATAGGCGGCTGTCCAGCTTGTAGCTGGCGAGAGCCGACATCATTTCGTTGGCGGCCGGACCGCGATAGTGCTCGGCGATTGCCCGATAGGCGGACTCGCCGCCGCCGAGCTTGCTGCAGATTGCCGCGGAAAGGTGGAGCGTGGTGACGGTAAAGTCGCTGTAGATGGCGGGCGCGCACTGGTCAGGCTTGCGATGGACGATGTAACGGGTGAGATACGAGCGGTTGGAAGAGCATTTCTCGAGCAGGGTACTGCCGAGATAAGAGTTTCCATTGATGAGCATTCGGGCGATCTCGAGATGTTTAAGACCGCCGAACGAGCGAATATCGTTATAGAGGACCGAGCAAGGCGTCTCTGCTGCCACGGATACCTCCTTTGATTGCTTCCTAGCCAATATGGCGATAGGAATTAATGGCTCCCGGTGGGCGACGTATTAAATGGCTGCGCAATATACAGCGTAACCAAAGCAACATTATAGGCCACATGTTCGAAATTGCAGGAAGACTGAGAGATTTGGTTTGGACTGGACGGAAATCCCCCTCTGTCTTGTTCTGTAACATTTGGACCCGGTTTTGCCCTGCATCTGTTACAGATTGAGACAATCGGCCAGGCCCGCCCCGTCCGCCTCGTCATCTGTGGTTTACGTGGGGGCATACGGAGTGCGGGTATACTAACCGGCGGCGAATCTGCTCCATCGCTTAGAGCTGCTGCGTCTGGACGGCGCGTGATAGGGCTGCCAAAGCGATCGCCAGCGTGCTGAGCAACGTCCTCTCTGTGCGCACCTGTTTTTGTATGTATTAGCGCACTACCAAGCACGCCCGCGCGGCCGCATGCCGTGCCCATTGCGCGTGCAGATAAGGAACAACAACATATGCGTAATTCTGTATCCGACGTCACGGACGCCGAGATTCTGGACGAGGCCCGCGAGGCCATGACCCAGGCTGCCTTCGATGCCGCCGATGAGGCCAATGCTGCCCAGACCGTCGAGTCCGCTACCGAGAGCCTGCCCGCCTTTGACGAGCTGGGCCTTTCGGACGAGATGCTTCGTGCTATCGAGAACCTAGGCTACACGGCGCCCACGCCTGTCCAGGCTGGCTCGATCCCCGTGGTGCTCGAGGGCCGCGACCTGCTTGCCGCTGCTCAGACCGGCACCGGCAAGACGGCCGCCTTCTTGCTGCCGACCATGAACAACCTGGAGCACATCGCTCCGCCCAAGCCCGTGCGCGAGCGTGGCGGTCGCAACCGCCGTCGCGGCGCCAAGAAGCCCGAGGGCAACGGTCGCGGTCCCTTGATGCTCGTCATCACCCCCACGCGCGAGCTTGCCCAGCAGATCGACGAGGTCGCGAGCAAGATTGCCGACGTCACTGGCCATGTCGCCGTGACCGTCGTGGGCGGCGTGAGCTACAAGCCGCAGACCGCGGCGCTCAAGTACGGCTGTGACATCCTGGTCGCTACGCCGGGCCGTCTGGTTGACCTGATCGAGCAGGGCGCCTGCCACCTGGACGAGGTCAAGGTGCTGGTGCTGGACGAGGCCGACCGCATGCTCGACATGGGCTTTTTGCCCGCCGTCCGCCGCATTGTGCGCGAGACGCCGGCCGAGCGTCAGACGCTGCTGTTCTCGGCCACGCTCGACGAGGAGGCCGTGGGCGAGATCACCGACCTGGTGAGCGACCCGGCACGCGTGGAGATCGCGCCCGCCACGTCGACCGCCGACACCGTCGACCAGTTTGTATTCCCGGTGTCCATCGAGGCCAAGAACAATCTGCTGCCCGAGTTCCTCAAGAAGGAGGGCCCGGAGCGCACCATCGTCTTTATGCGCACCAAGCACCGCGCCGACAGCTGCTGCCGTCGTCTGGAGCGCAAGGGCATCAAGGCCGCCGCGATTCACGGCAACCGCAGCCAGGCTCAGCGCGAGCGTGCCCTTTCGGCCTTCCGCGACGGTACCGTCGACGTGTTGGTGGCAACCGACGTGCTCGCCCGCGGCATCGACATCAGCGACGTGCGCTACGTCGTGAACTTTGACGTGCCGGCCGAGCCGACCGACTACATCCACCGTATTGGCCGTACGGGCCGCGCCGGCGAGCTGGGCTGGGCCATCACGTTTGTGACCGAGCAGGATGTCGATGAGTTCTACGAGATCGAGAAGCTCATGGACAAGACCGCCGACATCTACGAGGCCGGCGACCTGCATGTGGGCCCCAATCCGCCCGCGGTTGACCCCGAGCGCGATCCTGCGGCCTTTAAGGTGAAGAAGAAAACCAAGCGCGGCAAGTCCAAGAGCAAGAAGAAGCTTGAGCAGGCGCGTCGCGACGGCAAACGCAACGGCGACGATTACGGTGATGTGGCCGGTCGTTCCAACCGCGGTCGAGACGAGCGTCGCGGCGACGGTGAGCGTCCGAGCCGTCCCAAGCGCGGCGGCAAGACCCGCGTGCGCGAGGGCGTTCAGGCTCGCGTGGACGAGGCTGTGGAGAGCGTGGCCCGCGAGGTGGCTGCCGAGGAGCGCGGCGGTGCTGGTGTCGTTGAGCAGGCCCCGCGCGGCAACCGTGCCGAGCGCCGTGCCAAGCAGTTCCAGGGCGAGGCGCATCGCCGTCGCCGCGAGGACGAGGACCGCGGCGGTCGTCGCCGTGTTGAGCGCGAGGACGAGGGCCGTGGCTCGCGTGGCGGCAAGCGTGGTTCGGGCGATCGTCGTCGTTCCGGTCGCGATGGCGAGCGCGGCGGCCGTGATGAGCGCCGTGGCGGCGAGGGCCGCGGTTCGCGTGGCGAGCGTGGTACTCGCGGCGGCGAGTCCCGTGGCGGCAAGCGCTTTGATGAGCGCGGTGGCCGTGGCGGCGAGCATCGCGAGGGCACTCGTGGCAATGGCAGCCGCAGCGGTGCTGGCCGCTCTAACGAGTCGCGCGATCGCCGCGATCCGCGTGCCAGCCGCGATCGTCGCGATGACTGGCGCAACTACGACGATACCCGCGAGGAGCGTCGTGGCGGCTATCGTGGCGGGCGTGGCGGCAACCAGGCCGGCTCCCGCGGCGGCCGTGCCGGCGGTCGCGATAATCGTGGTAGCTATGGCAATAGTCGTGGCGGCAAGCGCGGCGGCAGCTCCCGTCGCCCCGGTGACGGCGGCGGCAAGCGCAAGTAACATACGCATCGCCCGCTAGAGCGAGGTGAACCAAGGGCCCCGAGCAACTACGCTCGGGGCCCTTTTTGTTTGCCGTATCCGATCGCTAGTTCAAATGTGATTTCCTCGGGAATGCATCTAGAGGATGCCGTGGGCCTGTTTCCTACCATGCGGCAATGGGTCCCATGGGGTGCGCCGTGCATTTTTTGGAGTATTCTGCAGTTCGAGTTGTCTGCATATGATTTGACGTCGCCAACGGTGGCTTTCGGATATCCCTAGCGAGCGTTCTGAGTCAGATTTCGTCGTTTTCCGGAGCAGGGGCGCGTCATTCTCGCCATGTCGGAACCCAAAATGACGCAGCGCCCTAAAGGTTTGCCCGCTCGGGGTATTGCTGGCGCGGTCACGTTGCAGAATACTCCGTTTTTTGCACGGGCCAGGATGGGGTACCTCGGGAGAACACGGCGGTATCCCGTAAATATATACAATCTGTACCGTAATTTATACAAAACGAAGAGGCAGACAGCGTAGGGTTGGTGCATTGGGGTGCTTGATGCACCAAAATGGGGATCCCACGTGCCGTATACTCTGGCTGGATGTGAAAACGGCTTGACGCGTTGCCAGACGTAGGGGGAGGGTGTCTCGATGAGCGTATTCGAAATTGTGTTTAGTCCGACGGGTGGAACGCAGAAGGTGTCTGGCCTTGTGGCCGGGGCACTGGACAAGAATACCGTTACCGTCGATCTGACCGATAGCGGGCTAGATTTCAGCGCTGTCTCGATGACTGAGGACGACGTGGCCGTAATCTCTGTGCCGGCGTATGCCGGTAGAATCCCGGCTGTGGTGGCTGACCGGTTGGGCATGGTTCACGGCAACGGAGCGCGGGCCGTTCTGGTGTGCGTCTACGGAAACCGCGCGTTTGAGGACACGCTCGTAGAGCTGGAGGACGTTGCGAAGCATGCGGGATTCCGGGTGATCGCGGCAGTTGCGGCCATTGCAGAACATTCCATTGCGCGACAGTTTGCTGCCGGTCGTCCGGATGCGCAGGATGCGGCGCAGCTTGCTGAGTTTGCTCAGCAAATTCAGCAAAAGCTGTTGGCTGAGGATGCGTCCGAGCCCTCTATCCCCGGCAATCGTCCTTATAAACAAGCTGGAGGTCACCGCATGGCGCCCGAGGCAACAGAGGATTGCGTCTCCTGCGGTGCATGCGCCGCGGCGTGCCCCGTTTGTGCTATCGACAAGGGTGACTCCAAACGAGCAGCTGGCGAGGCGTGCATCTCCTGCATGCGCTGCATCGCCGTATGTCCGCGAGGTGCTCGCAAGCTTGATTCCAGCAAACTATCCGCTGTTTCCCAGATGCTGAGCAAGGTTTGCGTCGTGCGGAAGGAATGCGAGCTCTTCATCTAGCGCATACGAAATTGGCGCAATGGGGCCAGGTTAATCTGCACCGACCTGGTGCAAACAAACCTGTCCCCAATGCACCAGAGCAAGGAGTGTCCCCGGGTGCCGGCAGAAAAGGAACGTCCCTAAGTACCGCATAAATACCGTTTATCGGAGAAAAAATACCGTTCGCCGGTCATAATGATTGTTCCGGCTTTGGGCTTGTCTATAATAACCCCCGTAAAAGAAATGCGGAAGGTTACCGAGTCCCCTCGGACGTGGGCCTAACCAAAGTCTTAGAACGGGTGTGTCTCAATGGGTGCATTCGATTGATTTTGGTTGGGCTATATTTATGAAGGGACATGTCACCATGGGTTTCTTTTCTCGCCTAATGGGTGGTTCGGATAAGCAGACGACTGCGGCTTCCGAGTTCGAAATCCTCGCTCCCGTTTCCGGCGAGCTTGTTAATCTAGAAAAAACCAATGACCCCGCTTTTAGCAGCCGTGCAGTGGGCGATGGCGTTGCCGTGGTTCCCCAAGAGGGAACGGTGTGCGCTCCTGTTTCCGGTACCGTCGCCGCTCTGTTTCCGACTGAGCACGCGCTGGGCATCATGTCCGATAACAGCTCTGCTCAGGTGATGCTGCATATCGGAATCGACACTGTTAAACTTGAGGGCAAGGGCTTCCATGCGCTTGTTGCCCAGGGTGATCACGTTGACGCGGGCCAGCCCCTCGTCGAGGTCGATTTCGACGTGGTTCGCGCTGCCGGCTTTGATCCCACGGTCTTCGTTATCGTGTGCGAGCGTTCGGAGAACTCGACTCTTCGTGAGCATGCTTCCGGCCCTGTTGCTGTTAAAGAGCCTGTCGTCTGGCTTTCCGAGTAAATTCTTGTGGTGGGTACCGTGGTTATCAAGCGAGTTTTTAACAACAACGTCGCAATGGTCACTTCGGACGATGGCTCCGAGCTCATCGTCATCGGTCGAGGCCTCTGCTTTGGCCGTCATGCCGGCGATGCCATCGACGAGGCGTCGATCGAAAAGACCTACGCGTTGCAGGAGGGAACTTCTCAGGACTCGCGTACGATTGACCGCTTGGCACATCTTTTGGAGTCCATCCCCACCGTCAACCTCGTGATTTCCGAGGAAATCGTTCAGATGCTTCGTCGAGAGCTCAATGCCGACATCAACGATAAGATTCTCATTGCTCTCGCAGACCATATCAGCCTTGCTTTGGAGCGCGAGCGCAAGGGCGTCCCCTGTGAGAATCCGTTGCTACTCGAGATCCAGCAGTTCTATCGCAAGGAGTACGCGCTTGCGGGCCGTGCGCTGCAGATTATCAAGGAGTATATGGGCATCCAGATGAGCGAAGAAGAGCAGGGTTTCATTACGCTGCATATCGTCAACGCCACCATGCCGCAACGCTCCGATCGTCTGATTGTTTCGGTCCAGCTTGTTCGCGACGTGCTCGCGATTGTTTCTGAGCGCTATGCTACGACCCTCGATGACACCTCGCTGCCTTACGAACGTTTCGTTCGTCACCTGCAGTTTTTCGCACAGCGAGCGCTCGATCCTACGGCCGGGCAAATCAACGGAGACGCGCTGTTCCGAATCGATGAAACGGCGTATCCGTGTGCATTCTCGTGCGCGGACGCCATAGCCGCTCACTTGTCGTCTATCTATAACGTTGTCGTTACCGATGCCGAAAAGAGTTATCTCGCATATCACATTGTTAACCTGCTTGGAGAACCTGGTCTCTAGGCATAACGTGCCCACACATCGATTGATATAAGGCAAGGCTCACGGTCTTGTCTAGGGCACATCTGTCTTAATTTGCGGAAAAGGAAGGGGAGTACCGCTATGACCGCAAAAAAGAAGTTCAATTTCAAAGCGCCGTTGGAGGTGTTCGCGAAGTCGATCGTCCAGCCGATGATGTATCTCTCGGTTGCCGGCATCCTGCTCATCGTGGGCATTATTCTGACCAACAAGACCATCTGCGCTTTGGTCCCCGTACTGGGCTCCGGTCCGTTCCAACTTGTGGGCGCCGTTGTCTATCAGTCGCTGATGTTTATCATCAACAACCTCTCGATTCTGTTCTGCGTGGGCATCGCCGGCGCCATGGCAAAGAAGAACAAGGGTCATGCTTCGCTGATCGCCCTGATGTCGTTCTTCCTGTTCCTGCAGGCTAACAACATCGTGCTCAACGCCACCGGCTCTCTTGCCGATGCGAGCGGCATGCTCGGTCTTACCGGAACCGGCCAGGCCACCGTTATGGGCATCCAGGTACTCGATACTGGCGTGTTTGGCGGCATCATTCTCGGTTGCATCACCGGTGCCGTGTTCAACAAGTACTCGAACAAGCAGTTCCCCATTGCCCTTTCGATGTTCTCGGGCGTTCGCTTCCCGTTCCTGATTATGATCATCATCTCCTGGATCATGGGCGCTGGCTTCTGCATCGTTTGGCCTCCGGTTCAGGGCGCCATCTCCTCCGTTGCCGGCATCATTAAGGAGTCGGGCAACATCGGTCTGTTTATCTACGGCATGCTCAACAAGCTGCTCGTTCCCACCGGTCTGCACCACCTCATCTACACCCCGTTCCAGTTCTCCGATGTGGGTGGCACCCTGACACTGGGCGATCAGGTTATCGCCGGCGCCTACCCCATCCGTGTCGCCGAGATGGCAATGACGGGCCAGCCCTTCTCCGATAGCACCTACTTCAACAGCTACACCTTCAACAACCTGTGGCCCTACATCGGTATCGGTCTCGCCTTTATCGTCACCGCTTACAAGGGGAACAAGGATAAGACCAAGGCCGTTATCATCCCGCTGATCATCACCGCCGTGCTCTCCTGTGTCACCGAGCCCATGGACTTCCTCTTTGTCTTTGCCGCTCCCGTGCTCTTTGTCGTTCACTCGGTTCTTTCCGGCATCTTCCTGGTCCTGCTCAAGGTCCTCTCCGTGCCCGCTTCGACTGCAGGCGGCATCATCAACATCGTGGTTTCCAACCTGGTCCTCGGTGTCGACAAGACCAACTGGCCGGTTATGCTGGTGCTTGGAGTCGTCAACGCCGCTCTGTACTTCTTCCTCTTCACCTTCCTTATTAAGAAGCTCAACCTCCACACGCCTGGTCGCGAGGAGGAGTCCGAGCTCGCCGAGTCCGTTGCCGAGGGCGAGGCCGCCGCGTCTGTCGCGGTGAAGCAGGGCGCTGTTGCCGCGGCTCCCGCAGAGGGCGTCGATGCAGGTATTGCCGACCTGGTCGCAGGTCTTGGTGGCAAGGACAACATCGAGGAGCTCGAGAACTGCTTTACGCGTCTCCGCGTGAACGTTAAGAACCCGGACCTCATCAATGAGGACCTCATCAACCACGTGCCCAACAGCGGCATCAACCGCAACGGCAATAATATCCAGATCATCTTTGGCATGAAGGTCGCCGAGATGCGCGACAAGGTCGAAAACGCAATTGAGAAGGAGCAGTAAACAATGATCATTACTCTGTGTGGTGGCGGATCCACCTTTACCCCCGGCATCGTCAAGTCCATCGCCCTGCGCAAGGACGAGCTCGACGTTGACGAGATTCGTCTGTACGACATCAACGAGGAGCGCCAGCGCAAGATCGGCGTGCTCGTGGACTGGATTTTGCACGAGGACCTCGGCCTGGACATCAAGCTCACGGTGACCACCGACAAAAAGACGGCTTTTACCGACGCGAGCTTCGTGTTTGCCCAGATGCGCGTGGGCGGCTACGCCATGCGCGAGCAGGACGAGAAGATTCCGCTGCGTCACGGCTGCGTGGGTCAGGAGACTTGCGGTTGCGGCGGCCTTGCCTACGGCATGCGCACCATCTTCCCCATGGTCGAGCTGATCGATGACGTTGAGAAGTACGCCAAGAAGGACTACTGGATTCTCAACTACTCCAACCCTGCCGCCATCGTCTCCGAGGGCTGCCGCGTGCTGCGTCCCAACGCTCGTATCATCAACATCTGCGACATGCCGATCGCGATCATCGACGTGGTTTGCGCCGCGCTCGATATCGACAAGAAGGATGTCGAGTACGATTACTTTGGCCTCAACCACTTTGGTTGGTTCACCTCGATCCGCCACAAGGGCGAGGAGGTGCTCCCGCAGCTGCGCGAGTACATCAAGGAGCATGAGATTCTGCTGCCCGACTCTTACCTCAAGGGCATGGGCTCGCTCATGGCAAAGAAGCCCGAGGAGGCCGTCGACGAGCACCCCGAGCAGAACCGCCACACCAAGGGCAGCTGGTACTACGTCTGGAAGGGCGAGTACGAGATCATGGAGTGCTTCCCGGAGTACCTGCCCAACACGTATCTGAACTACTACCTGCAGCAGAAGGAGTTCGTCGAGCACTCCAACCCCGAGCGCACCCGTGCTAACGAGGTTGAGGAGACGCGTGAGAAGAACCTCTTTGATGGTATCGACCATTACGAGAAGACGGGCGAGATCGACGAGAGCACGTTCTATGCGGGTAGCCACGGCGACTGGATTGCCGATCTGGCTATCGCTCTGAAGAACGACACCAAGCAGCGCTTCCTGGTCATTTGCGAGAACAAGGGCGCCATCCCCAACATGCCCTACGACGCTATGGTCGAGCTGCCTGCCTACATTGGCAAGAACGGCCCCGAGGTCATCAGCCGCGACAACATTCCGCTGTTCCAGCAGGGCCTCATGATGCAGCAGCTGAACTCCGAGAAGCTCATTGTCGAGGCTACGATCGAGGGTTCGTACGAGAAGGCGCTTAAGGCCTTTACGCTCAACAAGACCGTGCCGTCGATGAAGGTCGCCAAGGAGGTTCTCGACGACATGATCGAGGCCAACAAGGGTTACTGGCCCGAGCTTAAGTAAAAGCAACAGGGTCGCTGGCCGCATGCCTGAAGCAATGCCCCGCCCACGTGATTGCGTGGGCGGGGCATTGTCGTTTGGTAACGCGTTTTATCAAATATGGCATTTATCTGCGATAATGTTCATTTTCACCGCTGATGGTGACATTTCATACCGCCTGCCGAACTGCGTGGAGACCTAACAACTTTTTAGGTCAGTGTTGTGCGTGTAGCAATTTCGCCCGGCCTCGCCTCCGGGCTGCCATGTGAGAGGGGATCTTATGGCTCGACTGCACGTAATGGAACGCAGCCACGCTCAGGCCGTCATGGACGACCTGCACGATGCACTCGGACGTCGTCTGGCGGTGAGTTCACTCGCCCCGTGCCCCGTCGAGTTTACGGCGGCGCTCGTCAACCTGTGCTCCACCCAGAGCTGCGGCAAGTGCACGCCCTGCCGCGTGGGCCTGAGCGCGCTGAGCGACCTGCTCGCCGATGTGCTCGAGGGCCGCGCCGACGAGTCCACGCTCAACTTGATTGAGCGCACGGCCCGCACCATCTACCTTTCGAGCGACTGCGCCATCGGCTACGAAGCTGGCGCCATGGCACTCACGGCCATTCGCGGCTTCCGCGACGATTTTGAGCACCACATCCGCGAGCACTCCTGCGGCTTTGACCGCGAGGCTCGCGTCCCGTGTGTCTCGGGCTGCCCGGCGCACGTCGACATTCCTGGTTACATCTCGCTCGTCGAGGCAGGCCGTTATGCCGACGCCGTCAAGGTCATCCGCAAGAACAACCCACTGCCGCTCGTCTGCGGCTTGGTGTGCGAGCATCCCTGCGAGATGCACTGCCGCCGTGGCATGGTCGATGATCCCATGAACATTCTCGCCCTCAAGCGTTTTGCCGTTGAGCACAGTGACCTCAACGACCACAAGCCGCATGTAGTGGACAACACCGGCAAGCGCATCGCCGTGATCGGCGGCGGCCCGGCCGGCCTTTCCTGTGCCTACTACCTGGCCGTGATGGGCCACAAGGTGACCATTTTTGAGCAGCGCCACCACTTGGGCGGCATGCTGCGCTACGGCATCCCCAGCTATCGTCTGCCGCGCGAGCGCCTGCAGGCCGAGATCGATTGGATCTTGAGCGCCGGCATCGACGTTGAGCTCGATCACTCCGTCAACGGCGAGGAGCTTGTCCGCCTGCGCGACGAGTTCGATGCCGTCTATCTGGCCATCGGTGCCCATAGCGACAAGAAGCTCGGCCTTCCGGGCGAAGAGGCGCCCGGCGTGGAGTCGGCCGTCAAGATGCTGCGTGCCATTGGAGACGACGAACTGCCCGACCTGAGCGGCCAGCGCGTGTGCGTCATCGGCGGCGGCAACGTGGCCATGGACGTGGCGCGCTCTGCCGTGCGCTGCGGCGCCGAAAAGGTAAGCATCGTCTACCGCCGTCGCATCTGCGATATGACGGCTCAGGACGCCGAAATCGCCGGCGCCCAGGCCGAGGGTTGCGAGGTTCTGGAGCTTACGGCCCCGCTCGCTATCGAGACGGGCGAAGATGGTCGCGTGAGCGGCCTGCGCGTGCAACCGCAGATTATCGGCGAGCCCCGCCGCGGTCGTCCGGCTCCGCGTGCCGCCGCTACGCCCGAGCGCGTCATCCCCTGCGAGCGCGTGTTTGTCGCCATTGGCCAGGACATCGATTCCAAGCCGTTTGAGGACATGGGCATCGCCTGCAAGTGGGGTTGCGTGGTCACCGACTCGGACGGTGCCGTGCCCAACTTCGATGGCCTCTTTAGCGGCGGCGACTGCCAGACCGGCCCCGCCACCGTCATCCGTGCCATCAACGCCGGCCGCGTGGCTTCGGCAAACATCGACCGCTATCTGGGCTTCGACCACAAGATCAAGCTCGACGTGGAGCTGCCGACCGTTCAGTTTAAGGGCAAGCACGAGTGCGGCCGCTGCGAGCTGGGTGAGCGCGAGGCCGGCGAGCGTATTCACGATTGGAATCTGGTCGAGCAGGGCCTTACCGAGGAGGAGGCGCGCCAGGAGGCAAGCCGCTGCCTGCGTTGCGACCACTTTGGTTTTGGCGCGTTCCGCGGAGGGAGGAACCTGGAATGGTAGAGCTCAACAACCCCACTGTCAGCGATAACACCGAAAGCGGAGCACTCAATATGGTCAAGCTCACTATCGATAATTGCGAGGTCGTGGTGCCCGAGCACACCACGATCCTGGACGCGGCCAAGTCCGTCGGCATCCAGATTCCCACCCTGTGCTACCTGCGCGATCTGAACGAGATCGGCGGCTGCCGCGTGTGCGTGGTCGAGGTTGAGGGCTGCGACCAGCTGGTTGCCGCCTGCAACAACTACGTGCTCGATGGCATGGTGGTCCACACCAACAGCCCCAAGGCCCGCGAGGCGCGCCGCACCAACGTGCAGCTGCTGCTTTCGCAGCACGATTCACGCTGCACGAGCTGTGTGCGCAGCGGTAACTGCAACCTGCAGACCATTGCCAACGACCTGGGCATTTTCTATCTGCCGTATCAAAGGCATTTGGCGGGCGAGGGCTGGGATTTCGATTTCCCCATCATCCGCGAAAACGACAAGTGCATTAAATGCATGCGCTGCATCAAGGTGTGCGAGAGCGTACAGGGCCTAGGGATTTGGGACCTGACCAACCGCGCCACGCATACCGCCGTGGGCACCCGCGGGCGCGTGCCGATCGGCAAGACCGATTGCGTCGCGTGCGGCCAGTGCATCACGCATTGCCCGACGGGCGCGCTGCGCGAGCGCGACGACACCGAGACCGTGTTTGACGCGCTCGCTAATCCCGACAAGATCGTGCTGGTGCAGATCGCGCCGGCCGTGCGTAGTGCTTGGGGCGAGGAGCTCGGCATTCCGCGCGAGGAGGCAACCGTCGAGCGTCTGGCTTGCGCGCTGCGCCGCGTAGGCTTTGAGTATGTGTTCGATACCGATTTCTCGGCCGACCTCACCATTATGGAGGAGGGCTCCGAGCTGCTCGAGCGCCTGGGCGCCGCCGCTAAGGGTGAGGGCGACAGCCGCGGCTGGCCCATGTTTACGAGCTGCTGCCCGGGCTGGGTGCGCTTTGTGAAGGCACGTTACCCCGAGTTTGTCGACAGCCTGTCCACGTCAAAGTCGCCGCAGCAGATGTTCGGCGCTATCGCCAAGACCTACTACGCCAAGGTGCTGGGCGTGGAGCCCGAGCGTCTGTTCGTGGTGTCCGTTATGCCATGCACGGCCAAGAAGGCCGAGTGTGCGCTGCCGAGCATGATGGGCGAGGGCGGCGCGCCCGACGTGGACGTTGCGCTGACGGTGCGCGAGATGGTGCGCATGATCCGCGCGAGCCACGTGAGCGTTGACACGCTGGTCGAGGAGCCGCTCGATACGCCGTTGGGCTTTGGCACGGGCGCGGGTGTGATCTTTGGCGCCACGGGCGGCGTGATGGAGGCCGCCGTGCGCTCGGCATATTACCTGGTGACGGGCAAGAACCCGGATGCCGACTTCTTCACTGACGTGCGCGGACTCGAGGGCTGGAAGGAGGCCGTGGCCGATATCGACGGTACCAAGGTGCGCGTCGCCGTGGCGCACGGGCTGGGCAACGCCGCCCGTCTGCTCGACGCGATTCGCGACGGCCGTGTGAGATATGACTTTGTTGAGGTCATGGCGTGCCCGGGCGGCTGCGTCGGTGGCGGCGGTCAGCCCATCCACGACGGCTGCGAGCTGGCGGCTGAGCGTGGCTAGGTGCTGTGGAGCCTGGATGCGAAGGCGGACATTCGTTTCTCGCACGAGAATCCCGATGTCCAGGCGTGCTACCGCGAGTTCTTAGGCGAGCCGCTCTCGCCACTGGCCGAGGAGCTGCTGCATACCGACCATCACGCATGGACGATGCCTAACGAGGGGACATGCTAGCGATGCGCGCGTTTGATTTTGAGATGTCGCGCCGGGGGTTTGCCTCGGCGCTCGCCGCGGGCGCCCTGTCACTTGCGCTCGCGGGCTGTGGCGGCGGGGCTGCCGGTGCCGGGTCCGCCGCGGGCTCGGTTGCCACGGACGGCGCCGGTGCTGCCGCAGAGCCGGTCGAGGTGCACGTCGCCTCGCTCAAGGGTCCGACGTCGATCGGTCTGGTGCAGTTTATGGACCAGGCAGCCGATGGCGAGACGGACAATGAGTTCGACTTTGCGATCAACACTGCCGCCGACGAGATTGTGCCCAAGGTCATTCAGGGCGATATCGATATCGCCCTGGTGCCCGCCAACGTGGCGAGCGTGCTCTACAACAAGACCGAGGGCGCGGTGCAGGTCATCGACATCAACACGCTGGGCGTGCTGAACGTGGTGACGGGCGACGCGAGTGTGGCCTCGTTTGGCGATCTGGCGGGCCATACCGTCTATATGACGGGCAAGGGCACCACGCCGGAGTACGTCATGAACTACCTGCTGGAGCGCGCGGGCTTGGCCGGTCAGGTGGCGCTCGAGTTTAAGAGCGAGCCTACCGAGGTGCTCTCGGCTCTGCTTGCCGACCCGACTGCCGTGGGCGTGCTACCCGAGCCGTTCAAGACGGCGGCCATCGCCAAGAGCGAGGGCAAGCTGTCGGCACCGGTGAGCCTGACCGATGTGTGGGACGAGCTGGCAGGAGACACGGGCTCGCGCTTGCTGACGGGTGTGACCGTGGTGCGCCGTGCCTTTGCCGAGGAGCATCCCGAGGCCGTGGCGGAATTCCTGAGCTGCCATGTTGCGAGCGTTGAGGCCGTGAACGCGGCGCCGGCGGACTGGGCGCAGGCCGTGGTCGATGCGGGCATCGTGGATAACGCCACGATTGCCGAAAAGGCGATTCCCGGGTGCATGCTTGTCTGCCAGACAGGGAAGGATATGAAGGCCGCGCTCGGTGGGTACCTGAAGGTGCTGGCCGATGCGGACGCGAGCGCCGTGGGCAGCAAGCTCCCGGCTGATGATTTCTACTACATGGAGTAACCCGTGCGTGCGTTTGCTCGACAAATGATAGAGCGTATGAAGGCGGTGGCGGCAGCAGGTGCCGTTGCCGCCTTTTGGCTTGCCGTGTGGGTCTTCGTGGCGGCGCTGGTGGCACAGCCGCTGATTTTGCCGGGTCCGGGTGCTGTTGTGGTGGCGTTGCTGCGGCTGGTATGCGATGCCGGCACGTGGGCGATTCTGGCGGGCTCGGGTGCGCGGATTCTAGGCGGTTTGGCGCTTGCCGCGGTGTGCGGTGGTTTGCTGGCCGGAATTTCGTCGCGCTCGCGGGCGTTTGCCCGCTTGGTGGCTCCGGCGCTTTCGTTTGTTAAGGCGACGCCGGTTGCCTGCGTGGTGGTCCTGCTGCTCATTTGGCTGGGGTCGGCGCGCGTAAGCATTGCGGCGGTCTTTTTGATGGCGCTGCCGGGAGTGTATTTTTCGCTGGTCGAGGGTTTGGCACAGGTTGATCAGCCGCTGGAGCAGATGTTTCGTCTGCATGGCGTGCAGGGTTGGCGTCTGTTTTGCGCCCATACCTGGCGCGAGGTCCTGCCGTTTGTGCTTTCGTGTGCGCGTGCCGTGATCGGCATGAGCTGGAAGGCCGGCGTGGCGGCGGAGCTCATCGGCATGGCGACGGGCACCGTGGGCGAACGCATCTATCAGGCGAAGCTTTTGATCGAGACGGCGGACCTGCTGGCGTGGACCGTGCTGGTCGTGGCGGCATCGTGGGCATGCGAGCGCGTGCTGGTGTGGTTGCTGCGGGCTTCGGGGCCCGTGGCGTGGCGTACTGCCGTGCGGGCGCATGGGCGCGGTGGCCGCGGGCGTGCGTGCGGCTCTGCTGGCGGCGGGGCTGCTGCGGAGCTTGCGCTCGCCGTGGGCGACCGGGCGCCCTGGTCGCCGGCGCTCGACGGACTGGTGCTTCATGTGCCCGCCGGTGGACGCACCTGTGTGATGGGCGCTTCGGGCGTGGGCAAGTCGACGTTGCTTGCGCTGGTGGCGGGGGAGTGCGCACCGTGCTCCATGGTGTTTCAGGATGTGCGCCTGGTCGAGGACGCCTCTGCTTTGGATAACGTGCTGGTGTGCGCCGATGCACGCGTGAATACCTCGAGTGCCGCTGCCTTGTTGCGCCTGCTGGTACCGGGGATCGATGTGCATGCCCGCGTGGCCGAGCTCTCGGGCGGGCAGCGCCGTCGTGTCGAGATTGCCCGAGCCCTGCTGTGTCCGGGCGGCGCAGTGATTCTGGACGAGCCCTTTACCGGTCTAGACATCGCTGCGCGCGACGCATGCACCGAGGTCGTGCTCGACTTGCTCGACGGCCGTATGCTGTTGCTTGCCACGCACGATTCCGCTGACGCTCGGGCCCTCAATATCTCGGACATCATCACGCTCTAAAGACTTACTCAGCAACAAATTGATCCGTTTTTTCTCCGTCCCCATGGGGTCGGGTATGGTATTCTATCTACGGGGTAATACTTAGGAATACCAAGTAATACCAACGCCGTAGAACAAACTCAAGATGCGGGCCAATCGGGTTGCCTTCACAGCCCGTCGCCCAGCCGCGTGGCCCGCATCCATCCGCACCACCGTCGTTTCAAAAAGGAAGCGCCATGGCAGAACACATGACCCCGGTTGTCGCGAAGGTCTTGCCCGAGGAAAAGGCGGCCTTCGCGGCGGCAACCCAGCTCGTGGGCACTACGCCGTCCAACGCCATCCGCATGTTTATCGCCGCCTTCAATCGCTGCGGCACCTTCCCGTTCGACATCTCGCCGAGCGGGGCTTTTGGTAAAGAGTGTCCCCAACAGCTAGTCGTTGAAGAACGTCCCCAATGACTAGTCGTCGGGAGGAGGTTGGCATGCTCAATGCGATGATTTGGGCGCTTGCCTGTTTTGGCGTCGTCGCTGCCGATATTGCCCTGAGCGTCGTTTTGTTTTCCGCCCTTGGTGTCGCGTCGGTGTTCATGGGCTTTTCGATTGACGACCTCGATATTCAATTGCTTCAGGCTGCCGCGCAGATGGCGTCGTTTTTGATGGCACTGCTGTGGTGGCGTTATCTGTGGCCGCGCTCGTTTATGGCGCGCTGGCAGGGCGAGCGCCCGCTTGGCGGGGGAGCAGGCAAAGCATGGAGGCGCATCGCCTGCGTTATCGTGATCGGCCTTGCCCTGCAGGTGGTCGTTGGCTACGTGACCGACGCTGTGCTGTCGCTGTTGCCCGAGGCGGCGGCCGATTACAGCGAACTTGTCGAGGAGACGGGCATGGGCGAAACGAGCTATCTGGCCGTCCTGACCACGGTGATCGGCGCTCCGTTTTGCGAGGAGCTGCTGGTGCGCGGTATCATTTTTGAGTTTTCGCTCCGAGCATTTAACCCGCAGTGCCGTCCGCTCTGGAAGCGCCGGCGTCGTGCGAGCGCGCAGGGCGGCGCCATGGTGCCCTGGGCGGCCCCAAGCACGTGGGGTATCGCAGCGGCGATTGTACTGCAGGCGGCAATCTTCGGTTTTATGCACATGAATTGGGTACAGGGTTGCTACGCGGGTGCCGCCGGCCTCATCTTCGGTTGGGTGCTCGTGACCACCGGAAAGCTCCGCTACACGATCCTGCTGCACTTTGCCTTTAATGCCGGGTCGTATCTCATGGGGCTGCCGTGGTTTGTGAATACGCCGCTCGACGTTGTGGTCACGGTTGGCATCGCCGGCTTTGTGCTGGTAGAGGCGATGCGGTCGCTCAAACTGACGTGCCAGACGGATCGTCCCTGCCAGCAAGCGTGATTCCCCTAAGGAAAACACGGCTAGGCGTGTCTGAGCGTGTTCCCCCTAGGGAAATCACGACTGGAGACAGCCCAAGCGTGTTTCCCCTAGGGAAAACACGCTTGGGCGATGAGGAGACGCCGACTGGCCAAGAGGCACCGGCCGGCCCTCGCCACGCTAGTTGTGGCGTCCGCCGCCGTTGGCGCCCTGACGTCCCTGGGCCGCGCGGTTGCGTCCGGCAGTGTTCTGCGCGCGCGACATGCCACCGTGGCCCTTGCTGCCTTTGGGTCCCTTGCCGGCGGCGCCACCGTGGGCCTTGCCGCCCTTCTTGCCGGTGCCATGGCCACCGCCAGCAGACGTCTCGCCCGGACGCGGGGGCACGGGACGAATCAGGCAATGCTTGGTGTAGCCGATCAAATCGCGGCGGCCGGCCTTTTCCAGCGCCTCGCGCACCAGCTTGTAGTTCTCGGGCTTGCGATACTGGATGAGCGCGCGCTGCATGGCTTTCTCGTGCGGGTCGCGCGCCACATAGATCGGCTCCATGGTGCGCGGATCCACGCCGGTGTAGTACATGCACGTCGACATGGTGGACGGCGTGGGGTAGAAGTCCTGCACCTGCTCGGGCATGTAGCCCATGTCTCTCACGGCCTCGGCAAGGTCCACAGCTTCCTTCATCGTTGAGCCGGGATGGCTCGAGATTAGGTACGGCACTACGTACTGCTTGAGTCCGTATTCGCGGTTCAAGCGTTCAAATTTACGGCAGAATGCGTCGTAGACGGCGCGGCTCGGCTTGCCCATCACAGACAGCACGGCGTCGCTCACGTGCTCGGGCGCTACGCGCAGCTGGCCCGAGACGTGATGCTCCAGCAGCTCGCGCAAAAACTCGTCCGAGGCATCGGCCATGGTGTAGTCAAAACGGATGCCGCTGCGGACGAAGACCTTCTTGACGCCCGGTAGCTGGCGCAGGTCGCGCAGCAACTGCGTGTAGCCGCTCTCGTCGACCACCATGTTCTTGCATACGCTCGGCCACAGGCAGCGCTTGTTCTTGCACACACCGTGCTTGAGCTGCTTGTCGCAGGCAGGGCGGCTAAAGTTGGCCGTCGGTCCGCCCACGTCGTTGATGTATCCCTTAAACTCGGGGTCGTGCGTGAGCAGCTCGGCCTCGCGCATGATCGAGTCGTGGCTGCGCATCTGCAGCACGCGACCCTGGTGGAAGGTGAGGGCGCAAAACGAGCACTCGCCAAAGCACCCGCGGTTAGAGCTGATTGAAAACTTGATCTCGGCAAAGGCCGGCACGCCGCCTGCCGCGTCGTAGTCGGGATGCCAATCGCGTGCGTAGGGGAGCTCTGCCACCTCGTCCATCTCGTCGGTGGTGAGTGTCGTCGACGGCGGGTTTTGCACCACATAGACGCTGTTGGGATAGGGCTCTACCAGGCGATGGCCGGTGATGGGGTCCATATTCTGCTGCTGCACGTTAAAGCTGCGCGCGTAGTTGAGCTTGTCGGCGGCAAGATCGTCCCAGCTGGGCAGCAGGTCGTAGTCGTAGACCTCGTCGAGCGAGTTGGTGCGGTAGACGGTGCCGTTGATATAGGTAATCTGGTCGACGGGCAGTCCCGCGTCGAGCGCGTCGGCGATCTCGACAATCGCGTGCTCGCCCATGCCGTAGATGAGGATGTCGGCGCCCGAGTCGAGCAGCACCGAGCGCTTGAGCTTGTCCTGCCAGTAGTCGTAGTGGGCCAGGCGACGCAGGCTTGCCTCGATGCCACCGATAATGATGGGGGCGTCCTTAAACGTCTGGCGGATGAGGTTGCCGTAGACCGTGACGGCGCGATTGGGACGGCGCCCCTCTTCGCCACCGGGGGTATAGGCGTCGGTGTGGCGGCGATGCTTGGTCACCGAATAGTGGTTGACCATAGAGTCCATGTTGCCGGCACTGACGAGAAAGCCTAGGCGCGGCTCGCCGAGCACGGTGATGCTGGCGGGGTCGGTCCAGTCGGGTTGGCAGATGATGCCCACTTTGTAGCCGTGCGCGTCGAGGACGCGGCTGATGATGGCCATGCCAAAGCTGGGATGGTCCACGTAGGCGTCGCCGCAGATGTAGACAAAGTCGCACTGGTCCCAGCCGCGTGCATCCATGTCGGCTCGACTGACGGGGAGGAATTTATCGCGGCCCGGGCGCCAGGGGCGGGCGGGCGCTGCCGGGGTATGAGCGGCGTGGCCGCCCTGGGCCTTGCCGCCACGCTTTTGCTGCTGGCCCTGTTTGCCCTGCTGACTGCGCTGGTTGTTCTGAGCGTGCTGAGGCTTTTTTGCCACGATCCCTCCCGGTGTTTGTATGCTGCACGTAATTGTAACCAGTCTTTTTGGGGCGGGGCTAAAAAGACTGGGGGAGTACATGAGCTGGTGAGTGAGAGCGTCGCTGAGCCAGTCGTTTGTTTCCAGACTGTGTATCTGCGCGTTGGAGAACCCGTCTCGCGCGCACGCCATGTTGTCAATGGGTTACAGTATGAACGGCGGTTATGTTTCCGCCAACGCACGAGAGGGTCGTCAACAAGGAGGATGCACGACGATGCAGCGTGCCAAACAGATATCGGAGTCCATCGAACTGGGCATTATCCTGGCGCTCGCCGGTGGCTTTATGGATGTGTATTCGTACATTGGGCGCGACCATGTTTTCGCCAACGCGCAGACGGGCAACATCCTGCTTGTGGGCGTGAGCATTTCGGAGGGCAATTGGGTGCTGGCGGGACGCTATTTCTTCCCCGTGGTGTCGTTTGCCGTGGGCATTATGCTTGCCGACCTGGTGCACGAGCGGTTTGGCAGCGTGATCCACTGGCGTCAGGTGACGGTGTTCTTTGAAGCCGTCATCTTGCTGGGCGTGAGCTTTATCCCCGGTGGCGGTTACAACCTGCTCGCCAACTGCCTTACCTCGTTTGCCTGCGGCATGCAGGTCGAGAGCTTCCGCAAGATCCACGGTCACGGCATCGCTACGACCATGTGCATCGGCAACTTGCGCAACGCGCTGCAAAACGTGGACGATTACATCATCACCCACAGGCGCGGCTTTTTGGAAAACGGCCTGCTGTACTTTGGCGTGATCTTTACCTTTGTGTTTGGCGCCGTGTTGGGCAACTGGTGTATTGAGCGCATGGGCCTGCACGCCATCGTCGTGGCGAGCTTGCTGCTGTTTGTCGCGTTTGCCATCATGTTCATCGACCGCGAGCGCGACTTGCGCTTACGCTGGAAGGTTGCGGCCGAGGCTTGGAAAGAGGGCTGCCGAAAGTAACCGAATGCGGCAAAGGGGCTGTCCCTTCGCCGCATTATTTTTCATCATCTGTTGAAACGCTTTAAATAGTTTGACGTTCTCACGCGTTTTTTGTTTCAAAAGCGTTAGGATGGGACTCATAGCGTGGGGCGTAATGGATGCCCCGCACACGATGGGAGGCTATCAATGGCTAATCGTTTCGTTCTCAATACCATCTCTTATCATGGTTCCGGCGCCATCAAGGAGATCCCCGGCGAGCTCCAGCGTCGCGGCTACAAGAAGATCTTCGTCTGCTCCGACCCCGATCTGGTCAAGTTTGGCGTTACCGCTAAGGTGACCGACGAGCTCGACGCCGCCGGCATCGCTTGGAGCCTCTACTCCGAGATCAAGCCCAACCCCACGATTCAGAACGTCAAGGACGGCGTCGAGGCCTTCAAGGCCGCCGAGGCTGACGCTATCGTGACCATCGGTGGCGGCTCCTCCATGGACACCGCCAAGGCCATCGGCATCATCATCAACAACCCCGAGTTCGCCGATGTCCGCAGCCTCGAGGGCGTTGCTCCCACTAAGAACCACGCCGTGTTCACCATCGCCGTGCCGACGACCGCCGGTACCGCTGCCGAGGTGACCATCAACTACGTCATCACCGACCCCGAGAAGGTCCGCAAGTTCGTGTGCGTCGACACCAACGACGCCCCCGAGGTCGCCGTCGTCGACCCCGACATGATGGCTTCCATGCCCGCCGGCCTGACCGCCTCCACCGGCATGGACGCTCTGACCCACGCCATCGAGGGCTATACCACCAAGGGCGCTTGGGAGCTCTCCGACATGTTCCACTTTGAGGCCATCAAGCTGATCAGCGAGAACCTACGCGACTCCGTTGCCGAGGCCAAGTCCGGCCAGCCCGGCTCCGGCCGCGAGGGCATGGCCCTTGGCCAGTATGTCGCCGGCATGGGCTTCTCCAATGTTGGCCTGGGCATCGACCACGCCATGGCTCACACCCTGTCCGCTCACTACGACACCCCGCACGGCGTCGCTTGCGCCATGCTGCTGCCGATCGCCATGGAGTTCAACAAGCCGGTTTGCGCCGAGCGTCTGGCCAAGGTTGCCGTCGCCATGGGCGTTGACACCACGGGCATGAGCACCGACGAGGCTGCCGACGCCGCTATCGCCGCCGTCAAGCAGCTTTCCGCCGACGTGAATATCCCGCACGTCTGCGAGGCCATGAAGGCTGACGAGATCGAGGTCCTGGCCAAGGACGCCATGGCCGACGCTTGTTTCCCGGGTAACCCGCGCGAGGCGACGCTCGACGACGTCATCGAGCTCTTCAAGAAGATCTGCCCGGTTGCCTAACCCAGTTTGGTGGTCCTTCGCCCGTAGGCGTATGGTCTTTTGACTTGCCGCTGGCCCCGCCGTGCTACGCATGGCGGGGCTTTTTGTGCTGCGTCGATGCCCTGAGACGGGCAAAACCAAGGTGTACTGCCCGCTACGGATAGGTGGTGCACTTCCCAGCGTGCATTTTTGGGAGTATTCAGCAAGCTCTTAAAAATGCATAACGTTTTGAATGGCCCGTAGTGGCCCGCAGGCGCCCATCGACAGCCATTGCGGGTGGGCTATCGATGAGTGGAGGGGGTTGTTACTGAGTTTCTGCTTTGCGACGACCCGCAACACTGCTGTAACCGCGTCGTTTTGTCGTTCGCGATGGGGTCGTTGGGGCCCACGATGCTGAATACTCCGTTTTTTGCACGGCCCAAGGTGGGGTACCCTGAGACGAAGCAAAAAGATTCCTCATTTCTATGCAGATACCGATAGGATTTATGCAAGATTGGGATCGTAAGCCGTGCTCGTGCGCAAAATCGGCGCGAGGACGTCTGGAGGTGGCTCGGCTCCCAGAGCCTTGCGCGTGCAGAACGGTTAAAATCGGGACTCGGTCTTAGTTTTGCTTGGAAGGATGCACATGGCTTCTGTAATCGATGCTTCTCTAGAGGAGACGCTCTCCTATATCGCGGGACAGCTTAAGACGCTGACTTCTATTGCTTCGCCGACGGGCTATACCCGTGCGGCGACTGATTATCTGATGGAGACGCTGCGCGATATGGGGTTTGGGCCTGAGCGTTCTAATAAGGGTAACGTGCTCGTTGAACTTGGTGGCGAGGGTGAGCCGCTCGTACTGGCGAGCCATGTCGATACCCTGGGCGCCATGGTGCGCTCCATTAAGGACAATGGCCGCCTGCGTCCCACGACGCTTGGTGGGCACCAGTGGTCTACGGCCGATGGCGAGAACTGCACTGTCTACACGCGTGACGGCAATGTGTACACGGGCGTGGTTCTCAATACCGAGCCTTCGGCGCACGTTGCCGACGAGCCGGTCAAGACCGTCGAGAAGAACATGGAGATCCTGCTCGACGAGAACGTCGACAGCAAGGACGATGTGCTCGAGCTGGGTATTCAGACCGGCGACATCATCGCTATGGATCCGCGTACCACGGTGACGGAGAGCGGCTACATTAAGAGCCGCTTCCTGGATGACAAGCTTTCGGCCGCCATTTTGCTGGGCTTGGCGCGTGCCGTCGCCGCTGGTGAGGTGACGCTTTCGCGTAAGGTTTCGCTGCTCTTTACCGTGTACGAGGAGGTGGGCCACGGCGGCGCCTTCGTGCCGGCCGACACGCGCGAGATGATCAGCGTTGACATGGGCTGCGTGGGCGACGACCTAGGCTGCACCGAGCACATGGTGTCGATCTGCGCCAAGGATTCGGGCGGTCCGTACAACTACGACCTGGTGACCACGCTGTCCAATATCGCGCGCGAGCTTGAGCTCGATTACGCTATCGACGTGTACCCGCATTACGGCTCGGACGTTGAGGCCACGCTTTCCGCCGGCTACGACAT
This sequence comes from Collinsella sp. AF28-5AC, assembly GCF_003457875.1. Lineage (NCBI taxonomy): Bacteria > Bacillati > Actinomycetota > Coriobacteriia > Coriobacteriales > Coriobacteriaceae > Collinsella > Collinsella sp. AF28-5AC. The sequence continues at coordinate 64,871 of NZ_QRTA01000008.1, forward strand.
CCGTCACGGCCTGATCGGCCCCGGCGTGTACGCGAGCCACAACTACGAGCGCAGCCACATGGACGGCGTGCGCAACACCTACGAGCTCGTCCGCGCCTACGTACAGCGCTAACGATGCAGCGGCCTCGGCTGATACGGCAGTACCGACCGAGGCCGTCCTCTCTAAGTCGCGGTGAAATAGGGACTGTTTGGCGGTTTTAAACGCTTAAACAGTCCCTATTTCACCGCAATTTATGAAGGGGATGGGGCTACTTAAGTGCGCCGGTCACCGTGCCGCCGCCGAGGACGATGTCGCCGTGGTAGACTACAACGGCCTGGCCGGGGGCGATGGCTCGCTGCGGCTCGTCAAAAGTCAGCAGCATTTGCCCGTCTTCGCCGCGCGTAAGGGTCGCTGCTTGGTCTTTCTGACGGTAACGGTACTTGGCGCCCACGCGAATGCCGCCGGCATCGAGTTCTGCCTCCATGCGGTCGGCAGGGGCGCTCCAGATCCAGTCGTCGGCCGTGAGTGCTGTGGCCGTTAGGTCCTCGGCCTCGCCCAGATGCACGGTGTTGTTGGCGGCATCGACGCCCGTCACATACACGGGATGCGCCATCGCGACGCCCAAGCCCTTGCGCTGGCCGATGGTATAGCGCAACGCGCCGTTATGGCGTCCGACCACGCTGCCGTCGCGCCACACAATGTCGCCCGGTGCAGCGGGATGTCCGCAGCGGCGCTCGATATAGCCCGCGTAGTCGCCGTCTGGAATAAAGCAGATGTCCTCGCTTTCGGCCTTTTGGGCGTTGGTAAAGCCCTGCTCGGCGGCTATGCGGCGCACGTTGCGCTCTTTGTCTAGGCCCGCCAGCGGAAAGATCGTGTGCGCCAGGCGCTCCTGCGTAAGCGAATACAAAAAGTAGCTCTGGTCCTTTTTGGAATCTTCGCCGCGATGTAGCTGCCAGGTGCCGTCTGCCGCCTGGCTTGTTTTGGCGTAATGTCCCGTTGCGATGTAGTCGCAGCCCATGTCCAGCGCCGCATCGAGCAGCGCGCCAAACTTAATGTGGCGGTTGCAGATAATGCACGGGTTGGGCGTCAGTCCCTCCTGGTAGGCGTTCACAAAGCGCTCGATAACGTTGCGGTCGAACGTCTGCTGCAGGTCGAGCACATGATGGGGGATCCCCAGACGCTCGGCGACGGCCTTTGCGTCGGCGATGTCGCGGTCGACCTTACTCATGCCCGTGATGGGATCGGGTGCGGGGCAGGTGAGGCGCATGGTGGCGCCGACGCATTCGTAGCCCTGGCTTTTGAGCAGGTACGCGGTCACGCTGGAATCGACGCCGCCGCTCATGGCGACGAGCACGCGCTTGTTGTGCATGGGGAGGTTCTCCTTGGTGGCATGTGGCCAAAAAAGAAAAGCGGCGCGGGAGGCTGGTTCCGCGCCGCAGACATTGTAGCAAGTTCGGACGTCTCGTGGGACACCCTAACGAGATGAGCTCAGGCCGCCAGAAGAGAGGGTAGACCGGCGTGCCTTGGGCCTATCGACAAGTGACGGGCCCTTAGTCCTGGAACAGTGCCGTGGACAGGTAGCGCTCGCCGGTGTCGGCAAGCAGGGCCACGATGGTCTTACCCTCGTTCTCGGGACGCTTGGCCAGTTGCAGTGCGGCCCACACGGCGGCACCGGACGAAATGCCCACGAGCACGCCCTCCTTGTGGCCCACGGCGCGGCCGGTGGCAAAGGCGTCGTCGTTCTCGACGGGGATGATCTCGTCGTAGACCTGGGTGTCGAGGACGTCGGGCACAAAGCCGGCGCCGATGCCCTGGATCTTGTGCGGACCAGCCTGGCCCTTAGAGAGCACCGGGGAGGTGGCGGGCTCGACGGCGACGACCTTAATCTCGGGGTTCTGCTCCTTGAGGAACTCGCCCACGCCGGTCACGGTACCACCGGTGCCAACGCCGGCGACGAAGATGTCGACCTGACCGTCGGTGTCGTCCCAGATCTCGGGGCCGGTCGTGGTCTTGTGAATGGCCGGGTTGGCGGGATTCACAAACTGGCCGGCGATGATGCTGTTGGGAGTCTCCTTCTGCAGCTCCTCGGCCTTGGCGATAGCGCCCTTCATGCCCTTGGAGCCGTCGGTGAGCACGAGCTGCGCACCGTATGCCTGCATCAGCTTGCGGCGCTCGACGGACATGGTCTCGGGCATGGTGATGATCACCTTGTAGCCGCGAGCCGCCGCCACCGAGGCGATGCCGACGCCGGTGTTGCCGCTCGTGGGCTCGATGATGGTGTAGTCGCCGCCGCGCACGAGCTTGCCTGCCTTCTCGGCCTCGTCAATCATGTTCTTGGCGACGCGGTCTTTAACGGATCCGGCGGGGTTGAAGTATTCCAGTTTGACGAGCACGCGAGCCTTGAGGTCCTCGTCGCCCTCAAAGTGGGTGAGCTCCAGAAGCGGGGTGTGGCCGATAAGCTGATCGATGGACGTGTAAACCTTGCTCATGGTGAACCTCCAAAGTGTTCAAATGACTGGATACCGTGTGGTTTTACGGTGTGTGTAGCAGCGAAACCCACAAACCTTATGGGTTGTTCGTTTTGCTGTTGGCAAGCATAGTAGACAGTAAAGCCTAGTAACGCAATAGGAAATAGAAGATTATTACGAGTCGATTAACCATCTTGACCGGAACGGGTATTTTCAAAACCAATATTTCGGCTAGAATTTCTACGGACTAAATGACCGAAAGGCAGCACTATACATGTTGGTTTCTACTAAGGGCAGATATGCCCTGCGCGTTATGGTCGATCTGGCCGAGCACCAGGCAGCCGGTCGCATCCCACTCAAAGAGATCGCGGCGCGACAGGGGATTTCCGAGAAATATCTCGAGAACATTTTGGCTACGCTCGTGCGCGCCAACATGCTCTCGGGCATGCGCGGCAAGGGCGGCGGCTATGTGCTCACGCGCCCGCCCGAGCAATACACGGTGGGCGAGATCTTGCGCCTGACCGAGGGCAGTCTGGCGCCGGTCGCCTGCCTGGATGGCGACTGCAAGGGCTGCTCGCGTTCGGATGAGTGCCCCACGCTCGACGTGTGGAAGAACCTGGACAAGCTCATCAACGACTACCTCGACGGTGTGACGCTCGATCAACTTGTCGCTCCCAACCATGGCTACGACTACGTCATCTAACCCACACCTGCATTTGGGGACGGGGTGGAAATGGTAGATTTTCTCGCCCTTTGAGACTTGGCAAATAAGAAGGCCGCCCATTTTTGCGATGGGCGGCCTTCGTTTTGGGCTGTTGAGACGGACACGGCCGGAATGGCCGTTTTAGTCCTCGGCGATGCTGTCGAGGATGCTGCGCGTGATGGACACCAGGATGCTGCCCATAAAGGCCGATCCAAAGCTGGCGATGGAGATGCCGACGCCCAGCAGGTTGACCGACAGGTAACTCGCGAGCTCAAGCATAAAGCTGTTGACTACGAGCTGAAAAACACCAAGCGTAATAATAGTGAGCGGCAGTGAGATGACGGTCAGGAACGGCTTGACGAGCGAATCGACAATGTTCAGGAACAGTCCCACAAAGGCAAAGCAGACCCAGGTCTCGGCAAAGCCGAAGGGTTGGATACCGGGGACGAGGAACGTGGCGATCGCGATGGCGATCGAGGTGAAGAGCCAGTTAAGCATAAAGCGCATGGCGTGAATCCTTTCTTGCGCCGGGGTTGCTGGCGTCGCGTGAAGCGGCTTGCGGCGGCGACCTGGATGGTTGCGCGGGCGCGCCGCGGTGTTTGGGCGCCCATTGTCTCAAATATTCGTGGAGCTTACGTGCGCATACGGTTTCTAAACGGCGTTCGTCCTGAAAAACGCGCCGCTGGCAGAGAGTCTTGTCGCTTTAGTTTGGTGGTGTGCTACACTGCTACGGGCAAAAGCCACAGGCGTTGCCCTATTGCATAGAACGGGTGAACGATGCCCGATGTCAGTATCAACTTCGATGCCTTTTGGCGGGTTTGGCGGTGATCGATGAATATCGAGAACATGTTTGACAAGCCTGATGTCAAGCAGCTGGTCCACGCATTTAGCCTTTTGGACGACGAGAAGGATATCCAAGCGTTTTTGACCGATATCTGCACGCCGCGCGAGATTTGCGACCTTTCTCAGCGTTTGCAGGTTGCGCGCTATTTGGACGAGGGCGAGCCTTATGTTGAGGTTCAGGCCCGTACCGGCGCTTCGTCCACCACGGTGAGCCGCGTTTCAAAGGCGCTGAACGGCGAGTACGGTGGCTACCGCAAGATCCTCATTAAGTTGGAGGATGGCGAGTAGGCCAGCGACAACATTGAATTACGAAGAACCGTCCCTCCGGGGGCGGTTTTTATATGCCTGCAATCGGCTGGTGCGTTGGGTTCAGGTTGCTTTGTACCAAAAGATGGAACTGCGGTGGCAATGTGTCCGCTTGGGCGGGTAGGATGGATGCATTGATTATTGCGAACGGTTTGAGCGGAGGACCATGCCTGTTCGAATCTATACCACCAATGCCGGCACGGATTTGAGCGATGCCGAGTCGGCGCTGCTTGCCGACCTTATTGCCCGTCACGGGCGTGCCGTGTTGCTGGCACCAACGTTTGCCGAGCTCGATCTGTGCCGTCATGATGCGGCGGAAGCCGGCATTTCGCTGGGTATCGACTACAAGACACCCGCATCGTGGCTTCGCTCGCTTTGGGAGCTTTTGGGCGACGGGCGCGGTTTCGTCGACAACCTGCAACGTCAGATGCTGTTTTCGGATATGATTGCCCGCCGCGACGATGCCGACCTGCAGCCGCTTTCGCGTAGCCAGGGCACGGTGCGCATGCTCGCGCGCATGGCCCGCGATGTGCTGCCGGGTGTGGCGGGGACGACGGCCGAGCGATGCGGTGGCAACAATTGCCAGCCTGAGCCAAAAAGCGATGCCGAGGCTCGTGTGTTTGAGCTTTTGCGTGCCTACGCGGGCGGTTTGGACCGTCGAGATATGGTCGAGCCCTGCGAGGCAGCCGACATTATGGCCGGTGCCCTGGCCGATAGCCTGCCGGCGTGCGCCCGCGCCGTATGCGTGCGCGGTACCACGTCGTTTACGCACGGTCTACTCGAGCTGCTGTCTGCCGTGGCGAACAATGGGGGAGAGGTCGTCGTGCTGCTTGCCTGCGAGCAGGCGGCGATGCGCGAGGAGCTTGCCACGGCATTTGATGCCCGCGGTGTGCTGTTTGAGATCGCGCCGCTGGGGGAGGACGCCGTCGCGTCTGATGTCGCTTGCGGGGCCGCCGCTCAGCCTGCCTTTATTGAGGTCGCCGGCCCCCATGCCCGTGCTCATGTCTATGCGGACGCCATCGATAAGTTGGTGAAAGCGCACAAGGAGTCCAAGGCCGATAAAGCTACTGCAACGCCCGCCGACCCCGTGCGCGTGCTCGTCGTTTCTGCCCGGGCACCCCAGCTGTTCGGCGAGCTCGCCGCCCGTTTGGCGGCACGTCACATTGCGGCCGAGACGACTGAGTTCACGGCGTTTTCCCAGTCCATCGCGGGCAGGCAGTTTACGGCGCTCGCCAACCTGATCGAGCGTATGAAAGCCGCCGACGAGGGCACCGCTTCCAAGACTGAGTGGTGGCCCGCGCCGGAGCTTACCGACTGGATCTACAGTCCGCTTTCGGGCGCTGATGCCGTCAATGCCCGTACCTTCGATAAGAATATGCGTCTCTCGCGCAGCAAGACTACCGCGGGCGTCAAGAGCCTGCTGCAGAGCGTTCAGGGCCAGGTGAGGGGCGCGCGCAAGGCGACGAGCGACGATAACTGGTTTAAGAACGTACCGTGTGTGGTCTCGGACGTGTTCCAGGCGCTGTGGCGTGACAAGCCCGTGACGGCGCTTAAGGCCATGCTTGCCGTTGCCGAGGCGTTGCCCGATCGCGCTCTAGGCGGCCTTGACGGCCAGGCCCGTCGCCAGGCAGAGACGGCTTTGCTGCGCCATGCCATCGACATCCTTATGAACGATGCTCGCGCGCTCGACGTGTCGCAGGCCGCGACCGTGCCGGTTCTCGACGGCGTTCGAACCAAGGTGGACAAGCGCAGTACCGCCTACGATTACGAGACCTATGAGGTCGATCGCACACCACGAGCACAAGTGCGCTTCGCGTCGCTTGCCGATGCGTCGGTTCTTCGCCCTGGCAGCTACGATGCCGTGCTGTTTGCCGATGTCGACCTGGACAGCTATCCGCTTTCGCACGAAGAGGGCCCGCTTGCCACGTTGACAGCCGAGCTGCGCCGCGACGGCGTGTCTTTGGAGCCCGCTGCCCTGCTGCGCGTGCGCTTTGGCCGTGCGATGCAGGCGGCGAGCGGTCCGGTCGCGCTCGCCCGTGTGACGCACGATCGCCAGGCACGCGAGTGCTACCCGGCAGCCGTATGGACCGAGCTGTGGGCACATGCCGAGGCCGCTGGCGCTGCCAAGCCCATGCGCGTGGGCGAGGGCGATATCATCGCCGACTTTGATCCCGCTGCAGGCGAAGGTCTTAGGCGCGAGCGCGTGACCTGCGATGCTCCTCAGCATCTGAGCGATGAAGCCATTCCGTATCTGGTCCTGCGCCGTCGCGATGGCGAGGGTGAGGACGCGCCGCTCGTGCCGCGCCTGACGTCTGCCTCGCAGATCGAGGCCTATTCGACCTGCCCGCTATGCTGGTTCGTCTCGTACCGCGTGAAGCCCCAGTCGATCGACGCAGGCTTTGGCAATATGGAGAAGGGCAACTTTGTCCACGACGTGCTGGAACACCTGCACGCCCGTCTGCCCCAGGAGGGCATGGAGCGCGTGACGCCCGAGAACCTGCCACGTGCTCAGGAGCTGCTGCGCGAGGTCTTTGACGAGACCTTGGCCGAGCATGCCTCCAAGCGTGGCAACGAGGGCCCGCTGGTGCCGCTCTCTGCGGTGGAGGAGCGCCAGGTGGCCGAGATCTTGCCGCAGCTGGAGGGTGTGCTTGCCTACGAGTCCGAGGCACTTGCCCCCTTTGCCCCGCGCTACCTGGAGTTCGCCTTCAACGAGCTCAAGGTCGAGTATGCCGGTTGGCCGCTTGGCGGGCGCATCGATCGCGTGGACGTGGACGCCGAGAATCGTGCCGTGGTGATCGACTACAAGCATCGCACGGGCGTTGAGGAGTTTAAGCTCGCCGACCCTACGGTGCGCGACGAGGAATCGGGCACGGCGCCCATCGACGATCCACGCTGGTTGCCACCACATACCCAAACGCTCATCTACGCCCAGGCCATGCGCCGGGCGCTGGATTTGGACACCCGCGCGGCGCTCTACTTTTCGACCAAGGGTGGCAAGCCGGCGTTGCGCGGTGCTGCGAGCGCCGAGCTGCTCGAGGAAGAGCGCGGCGACGGTCGCATCCCGGGCCTTAAGAAAGGTTTCCCCGGCGAGGGTGGCAGCATGGACTTCGACGCCCTGCTCGATCGCGTTGAGGCTGGCATCGCCGAGCGCCTGCGCGAGCTCGAGGCAGGCAACGTTGCCGCCATCGACCCGACGTCGGCTCAGGCCGCGCATGCGCGCTGCTCGTATAACCACGAAGGAACGTTTGTAAGGAGGGACGTGTAGACCATGGATCTTTCGACTTTGATGCCGCAACAGCTGCAGATTGTCAAAACGCTCGACCGTCCGCTGTTTGTCTCGGCGGGCGCCGGTTCGGGCAAGACCTTTACCCTCACGCGCCGCATCGTCTACGCGCTCTCGCCCGAATCAGGTCCGTTCGTTGAGCATCTGGACCAGGTGCTCGCCATTACCTTTACCAAAGATGCCGCGGCCGAGATTCGCGACCGCGTGCGCCGTGCGCTTATCGACGAGGGCATGGACGAGGAAGCACTGACCGTCGACGACGCGTGGATCTCGACCATTCACGGCATGTGCTCGCGTATCCTGCGCGCGCATGCGCTGGAGCTGGGTATCGACCCCGAGTTCACGGTGCTCACCGATACCGACGAACTTATGGACCAAGCTGTTGAGCATGTGTTGGCCCGCGCGACGGCGCCCGATGCCGCCCCCGAGCTCGCGGCATCGCTCAAGGCCCTCTATGCCTGGTATCCCATGGCGGGCGAGGGCGGCCCCTTTGGCACCGGCACGACCATCAAGGGCCTGGTGCGCGACCTGCTGGAGCTGTCGAGCCAGTTGCCGGGCGGTATGGACGACGTGTGCGTGGCGCGCGGCCAGGCCGATACCTCGGCACTTGCCGATGCCTATCGTGCGGCGCTGGGCGCAAGCAAGGCCGCGACCGAGAAGGCGCAGACGGCGCTCGATGCCATCGACGCGTTCGAGGCGAGCGGCAAGACCATGGCCGATGCGGCGCGACTCATGATGTCGTGCACCATGCCGCGCGCGAGCAAGGCGTTCCCCAAGGAGCAGGTCGAGCTGCTCAAGGCGGAGGCTGCCGATGCATTTATCAATATCGTGCTTGCCTGCGGTGGCCCGGCGCTCGATGCGCTGGTGGGCTTGGCCCGCTCTGTAGAGGCTGAGTACCGCGCGCTGAAGGCTGCCCAGTCTGCCCTCGACAACAACGACCTGCTGCGCATGGCCTACGAGGCCCTGCGCGATTACCCGGCCATCCGAGTGGCATACGAGAGCCGCTTTAAGATGGTCATGATCGACGAGTTCCAGGATACCGACCAGATGCAGGTCGATCTGATCTGCTACCTGACGGGTGCGGGGGAGCGCGCGCTGTGCACCGTGGGCGATGCACAGCAGTCGATCTATCGCTTCCGCGGCGCCGAGGTCGAGGTGTTCCGTCGCCAGGAGCGCAAGGTAGGCGCTTCGGGCGCGGCGGCAGCTGCCAGCACCCCGGGCGCCGTCCTCGCTTCGTCCGAGGTGTCGGCCTCGTCCGGGGCACCGGCCGGTGAACTCGTCAAGCTCGTGCGCAACTTCCGCAGCCATGACGAGGTGCTGCGTTACGTGGCGCGCGTCTTCGATGGCGATGACGGCGGCCTGATGCAGGGCTTTTTGGATCTTGAGGCGAGCGACGGCCGCAAGGACACGCTGGTGGCAGACGCCTCGCGTCGCCAGGCCCTCTTTGTTGCCGGCGGCAGTACGCAGGAGCGCACACAGGCCAAGGCCCGTGCGATCGCCGAGCGCTTCCGCGCGCTTGCCGATGCCGGCCAGCCCCAGGGCGGCATGGTGCTGCTGCTGGGCCGCATGACCAACGCCGACGTCTACGCCCAGGCCTTCCGCGACCAGGGGCTCGACTGCGTCATCGCGGGCGGCTCGGTCTTTGCCCAAGCAGCCGAGGTGCAGACGGTGCGCGCCCTGGTTTGTGCGCTCGCCAATCCGGCCGATACGGCGCAGGGCCTTATGCCGCTGCTCGCCTCGCCGATGTTTGCACTCGGCGCCCAGGAGTTCCTGGCGCTGGCGACCAAACTCGACGATCAGACGGGCGAGACGTCGCGCCGCAACATCGATGCGGGCATCATGAGCGATTCCGATGTGCCGGGTTTGCAAGACTTGCCGCTCGTGACGCGCGCCCGCGAGGTGCTGCGGTATGCGCTTCGTCGCGTTGGCCGCGATTCGTTCGCCGCCATCGCGCGCGACGTGGTCAACGCCTCCGGCTGGTTTGTACGTCTGGCACAGCGTGGTCCCGAGGGCAAGGCCATTGCCGCCAACGTGCTCAAGGCGCTCGATGCCGTGGCCGAGGCGGAGGCCGAGTTCGGCAACTCGCCGCGTTCCATCGCGCTGGCCTTCGACCGCTTCTTGGCGGGCAAGGAAGCCCCGGGTGCCCTCAACGAGGGGGGCGACGGCGCGGTGCGCATCATGACGGTGCATGCCTCCAAGGGTCTGGAATATCCGGTCGTGGCGGTCGCCGAGTGCTTTGGCGTGCGTAAGTCCTCGGGTGCGGCACAGATGGGTCGCGTCGAGGGCGGAGCACAGGTCGTGGCACTGCCGGCACGTTTCGACGGCGTTAAGCTCGCCGACGGTACCTTTGTGAAGGGCGACGACGTCAAAAAGCAGTTTGAGCATGCGTTTAAGGGCAAGGGCACGTCGCTGTGGCTGCCGCCGGAGCTCATGGAGGACGTCTGTGCGACGGGCTCTCCCGCCGAGGCATTTGCCCGCCTGCGCAACGACGACCTGCGGCTTTCGCTCGAGGAGCGGGCCCGCTTGCTCTACGTTGCCATGACGCGTGCGCGCGAGCTGGTGATCTTGGCGATGGATGCTGGCGTGAGCCGTGGCAAGGTGACGGCGCCGACCTTCGATGTCGAGACCGATCTGACCTACGACGTGCTGCGCCGTATTTTGCCGACCGACGCTCTGGACATGCCGCAGCTCGATGCCGACCGCCTGGTGTTCGACAACTCCCAGCCGGGCGACTACGAGCTCATTTCGCTTTCGGACTTTACCTTTGGCGAGCAGGCGTTTGAGGCCAACGCTTCGCTGGATGCCGAGGGCAGGCTTGTTCGTGGCGATGCCGATGCCGCCGATAATGCTGCGCGCTCAACCGTCCCCGGTCCTGCCGACCCCAAGCCCGATTCGTTTGAGCTTGTGTATTCCCAGGCAGTGGGCGTGCGCATGGGCATCTGTCCGTATCCGATGCGTGATTCGTATAGCTACTCGTCAATCGCCGCGGCGCTCCATGCCGAGACGGAAGATCGTGCCGCCGAGGCACACGTGCCCATGGACGAGGCCGGCGATGATGCGGAGTCGGATGGCTCGGAGATGACGGATGCAGACGTGGCTGCCGTTGAGCCCGCCGGCAACCCCATGGCGCTGGGCTCGGCGTTCCATGCCGCCTGCCAGTGGCTGATCGAGATGGGTGCCGATGCGCTGCCCGCTGAGCGTGCCGATGCGCTGGCGCGCCTGTGGTGCCTGACGCCGGAGCAGCGTGAGCGCTTCGACGTTGCCCTGGACCGCTGGCTCAAGTCGGCTGTTCGTGCCGACTTGCTCGCGTGGCCGTGCGTTCGCGCCGAGGTGCCGTTCTTTTCACTGGGCTGCGAGGACGAGGACATCGCTCGCTACGGTGCTTATGCCGAGGGCGCCATCGACGCTTTGGCGACGAACCCGGCGGATTCGTCATGTGCGCTGGTCATCGACTACAAGACGGGCGGCGCGCCGGACGAGACGCCGGAACAGCTGCAGGAGAAGCACGCCCTGCAGGCGCGCGTCTACGCCGACGTTCTGCGCAGGGCGGGCTTTGAGGCTGTGACCGTCAAGTTCGTTCGCGTGGAGCAGGCCGATCCGACTCTCTTCGTCAATCCCGCCGAGCCCCAAGTAGTCACCTACAATCTCTAGCCCTCAGATAGCTTGCGGTGGAATAGTTCCTGTATTGCGGCCCAGATGGCCCAAGCGGGAACTATTTCACCGCAACTCAAGAGGAGCCGTGTGGGTTTGGCTAGGTTCGGGTGCTGTCCGTGCCGTGGGGTAAAATCGTTCAGTCAGAACACGAACCCGCATCGGAGCTCATCACATGGCATTCGTCCATCTGCACAACCACACTGTCTTTTCCATGCTCGACGGCGCAACCCGTATCCAGGATATGGTCAACCGTGCCGTTGAGCTGGGCATGCCCGCCGTGGCCATTACCGACCACGGCTACATGTATGGCGTGCCCGACCTGGCGCTGGCCTGCGACGCCGTCAACCACAACACGCCCGAGTACAAAACCTGGAGCCACGACAAGGCCTTCCTGGAAAAGGACCGCCGCGACGAGCTGGTGGAGCCCGATCCCGAGGAAAACCCGCGCGAGCATGCCCAGTATGTGAAGGACATGGCCATGTGGGACGAGAAGGGCAACATCGACGAGCTCAAGCCGCCCCTGGTCATCAAGCCCATCTTTGGCTGCGAGGTCTACTTTACGCCGGACGAGACCCTTGCTCGCGACCACAAGCCCGAGCTCTACCACATGATCCTTCTGGCCAAGGACCAGGAGGGCTACGTCAACCTGATGCAGACGGTTTCCGAGGCCGCCGTGCAGGGCTTTTACTACAAGCCGCGCGTGACGCTCGACAACCTGCGCCGCCACGCCAAGGGCATGATCTGCACGAGCGCCTGCATCGCGGGCATCATCCCCAAGTACATCGACCGCGGTGACATGGAGGGCGCCATCAAGTGGGCCGAGACCTTCCGTGACACCTTCGAGCCCGGCGACTTCTACATCGAGATCCAGGAACACGGCATCACCACCGACAACGGCCTGACCGACGAGCAGATGGACCGCACGCTCATCGACATCGCCAAGCAGGTGGGCGTCAAGGTCATCGCCACCAACGACTTCCACTACCTGCGCCGCGAGGACGCGCCCGTGCAGGACGTCATCATGTGCATTGGCATGAACGCCAAGGTCGACGACCCTAACCGCATGCGCATGACCGGCTCGGAGTTTTACATGAAGACCGAGGAGGAGATGCGGGCGATGTTCCCGTATTGCCCCGAGGCCTGCGACAACACGCTCGAGATCGCCGACAAGTGCTACGTTGAGCTGGACTGGGACTCCATCATCCTGCCGCGCTTCCCGTTGCTCGATCCCGGCGAGACGCACGAGAGCCAGTTCCGCCGCGAGTGCGAGAAGGGCCTGCGCCAGCACTACGGTGACGACTGGGCCACGCGCGAGATCGGCGGCGTCAACATCAAAGAGCGCTTTGAGTACGAATACAAGGTCATCTGCGACAAGGGCTTTGCCGCCTACTTTTTGATCGTTGCCGAGTACGTGCAATGGGCCAAGGACAACGGCATCGGCGTCGGCCCCGGCCGTGGCTCGGCCGCCGGCGCTATCGTCGCCTACGCCATGAACATCACCGCGTTCGACCCGCTCGAGAACGGCCTGATGTTCGAGAGGTTCCTGTCCCCGCAGCGTACCGAGATGCCCGATATCGATATGGACTTCGACGATGAGCGGCGCCTCGAGGTCGTGGAGCACGTTCGCCAGCTCTACGGCCCCGAGAAGGTTACCCACGTCATCACCTACTCGACCATTAAGGCCAAGCAGGCCATCAACGACGCCGCGCGCGTCCTGGACTACCCGGTCTACATGGGCCAGCGCCTGTCCAAGATGGTCTCGAGCGACCCCAAGGTCAAGCTCAAGCAGGTGCTCGAAAAGCAACCCGGCAAAGAGGATCTGTTTAACCCCGACTTTGCCGAGGCCTATAAAAAGGACGACGACGCCCGCCGCATCATCGACACGGCGCTCTCGATCGAGGGCCTTACCCGTGGCGAGGGCGTGCACGCGTGCGCCGTTCTGATTTGCCGCGACCCCGTCAACGAGCACGTGCCCACCAAGCTCGATACCAAGGGCGGCGTCGAGATTACCCAGTACGAGGGCCATACCGTTGCCGACATGGGCCTGCTCAAGATGGACTTCCTGGGTCTGCGTACGCTGACGGTTATCTCCAAGGCCAAGGCCAACATCAAAAAGAACTTCGGCATCGACATCAAAGAGGAAGAGATTCCCTTTGACGACCCCGAGATCTTTAAGCTCATGGGCTCCGGCCACACCGCCGGCGTCTTCCAGGTCGAGTCCGCCGGCATGACGGCCACGATCAAGAACATGAAGCCCACCGAGTACAAGCACGTCGTGGCATTGATCGCTCTGTACCGCCCGGGACCGCTGGGCGCCGGCATGGTTTCGTCCTATATCAACCGTATGAACGGCAAGGAACCGGCTGTCTCCTACGACGACCGTCTGGACGACATCCTGGGCGAAACCTACGGCACCATGGTCTATCAGGAGCAGGTTATGCTCATCTCCGTCGAGATGTGCGGCTTCTCCAAGGGCGAATCGGACTCGCGTATCCGTAAGCCCGTGGCTAAGAAAAAGATCAAGCTGCTCACGTCGACGGTGCTCCACTGGGAGGATGGCTCGGACGAGACCACCTACGACCACTGGATGAACGGCGCTATCAAGAACAACTACACGCGCGAGGTCGCCCAGAAGATTTGGGACGATGTTCTTGAGTTCGCGTCCTACGCCTTTAACAAGTCGCACTCCGCCGGCTACGCCATCCTGGTTATGCAGACGGCGTGGCTCAAGGCGCACTATCCGCACGAGTACATGGCGGCCGTTCTGACGTCCTACACGGGCAAGACCGACAAGATCGTGCACTACGTCTCGGCATGCCGTCACGACGGCATCCCCGTGCTGTCGCCAGATGTCAACGAGTCGGGTACCGAGTTCACGGCTACCAAGGAGGGCGTGCGCTTTGGTCTGGCCGGCATCCGCGGCGTGGGCACCGGTGTGGCACAGGCGATTATCGCCGAGCGCGAGGCGGGCGGCCCGTTTAAGACGCTGCACGACTTTGTCGAGCGCGTGGACTCGAGCCAGGCCAACCGTCGCGTAATCGAATCGCTGATCAAGGCAGGCGCCTTCGACTCCACGGGGTATCCGCGTCGTCAGATGATGCACTTTGTGGACAAGAACAACCCCGAGAACATCATCGATGCCGCGGTAAAGCGCCAGAAGGATCGCGCGAGCGGGCAGACGTCGTTCTTCGATATGTTTGGCGACGTTGAGGGCTCGGGCTTCGAGGTCAGCGTGCCCGATCCGGACGGCCAGGAATGGGACCGACACCTCAAGCTGAGCCAGGAGAAAGAGGTTCTGGGCATCTATGTCTCGGACCACCCGCTGCGCCCGTTTGAGTATGCACTAGCCAAGGCGCGCGACTTCTCGTTCTCGCAGATCGATACCGGCTACGAAGTTCAGAATCCTACGGGCGGCACCATCAACCAGGAAATTCCCGAGGGCAAGGCGCTGTGGTGGGCCGGCATGGTCTCGAGCGTGTCCAAGCGCGTGACCAAAAACGGTGACCCCATGGGCATCGTGCAGCTCGAGGACATGGAAGGCGAGGCCACCGTCGTCGTGTTCCCCAAGACCTATAAAGAGGCCGAGGGGTACCTGTACGGCGAGGTCGATCCCGAGACCGGCGCGCAGCTGTCCGATGCCTTTGTGCGCATTAAGGGCAAGCTCGAGCGCTCGGACCGCGGCGACCAGATCATTGCGCAGGAGATTGTGCCGCTGGAGCTTAGCGAGGAGAAAAACAAGCCCAAGGTCTTTGAGGTCATGGTGCCCAACAGCCGATTTAGCCAGGGCAATATGGCGCGCCTGGCCACGGTGCTCACCACCAACCCGGGCGGCGACCGCGTGGAGATCTTTATTGAGCAAGTCGACGGGCGCGTGCTGCGTGCCGAGGTGCCGGCCAAGGTCAATGCACGCTCGATTCCGCTGCTGGCAGAGGCAAAGGCCATCGTCGGCAACCAAGGCCGCGTGACGGTTATCTAAGCTACCCCGGGTGAGATTGGAGGAAGTGATGGCGCAGGGGACGTTTGTGCAGGCGCTCCGGAAAGAGGCGGCGCTGAGTGGCACCTTTATGAAGGGGCGTTCGCTCATGCTCAACGGCGCCGTGCTGTCGATCGAGGACAGCGGCTCGCGCTTCTCCAAAAACGTGACGGTTGAGGGCTCGGTGCGCGGTTCGCGTGGCGACCTGTACAAGACGCGCGTGGCGCTCGACATGGACGAGCACGAGGTGATCGACTACGACTGCGATTGCCCCGCTGCCTATCGCTACCCCGGCATGTGCAAGCACGCTATTGCCACGGCTCTGGCGTATTTGGATGCCAGCGGCGCCGAGCCCGTCGAAGGTTTGCGCACGCCGGTCCGCACGTTTGCGGCGCAGCCGAAACAGCCCGCGCGCAACGCGCCCAAAGCGCCGGCCGTCAATCCCAACTTTCCCTTTCCGGCGCCCGTCCCCACGAGTCCCAGCCTCATGGCGGCGCTCTCCGATCTTTCGGACGCGCGCATGGATGAGCTGGCGAGCATGCGCCGCAAGCTCGCCGGCAGTGTGGATCCCGATGCCCCCAAGGCGGTGTTGGAGCCCTCGCTGGTGCCGTATTACAATCCACTGTTTGCCGAGCGCTTTAGCTGGGCGCTCGAGCTTCGCATTCGCTGTGGATCGGTCTCCTACGTGGTCAAGGACATCGACGGCATGGCCGATGCCTACGTGCGCGGCGGCACCTTCTCGTACGGCAAGAAGCTCACGTTTGTCCATACGCCCGAAGCCTTCGAAGACGTGTCGACAAAGCTGCTCAACCTTGTCGTGACGACAGTTGCCTATCTCGATGACATCACAAGCTCGCGTTCGGCGTCGTACGACTTTGCCCGCAGCGGTTTTGTCGCCGAGCGTCAGTTGCCGCTGTCCGAGCATAGCATCGTATATGTGCTGGACCTGTTGCGCGGCCAGACCATCTCTTTTGAGCCCGCCTGGTCGCGGGGGACGACGACGCATCGCACCTATGACGTGGCGGTTGAGATGCCTCCGGAAGGGGAGGACGAGGCGCTGTCTGAGCGCCCACCGCTCCTTGCCGCCAAAATCGCGCCGGCGGCTGGTGGCAGCTACGATCTACGCCTGCCGGCCGATGCATACTGCTTTGCTTCGGGCGACGTTGCCTATCTGGTCGACACCCGCCGTGCGCGCCGCGCCGATGTAGCGTTTGCCCAGCATGCGGCGCCGTTCCTATCGCGCTTACTGCCCTGTCGCACGCCGATCCATATCGCTGTCGACCAGGTGGGGGAGTTCTGTCGTATGGCGCTGCCCATTTTGCGCGACTATACCGACCTTACCGCGCCCGCCGCGCTCGATACCGTGGCGCCCGAGCCGAGCTTTGCTATGGCGATCGGCGTCGACGATGGGCTTGTGACCTGCAAAATTACGGTTGCCTACGGCGACTGGTCGGCAGATCTCTTTAGCCTGGGCGCTCCGGGCAGCCCCTTCGAAGAGCAACGCCCCGGCGTGCCGCCCCGCGACGAGGTGGCAGAGTTTCGTGTTATGGACACGGCGGCCCTGTACTTCGATTTCTACGAGGGCGGTCTGGCGTTTGAGGAGCGCGATGACGAGAGCTTGTTCTGCCTGCTGACCGAGGGCCTGTCCGCCCTGTCCGAGCTGGGTGAGGTCATGCTCAGCGACCGTCTGCGCCAGATTTCGGTGCGACCCGCGCCCAAGCTCTCGGTTCGTGCGACCGTCAAGAGCAATCTGCTCGACGTCGAACTGGGCGCGAGCGGCCTTTCGGCGTCAGACCTTGCCATCTACCTCGACTCCTACAAGCGTCACCAGACGTTTGCGCGCCTTACGTCCGGCGACATCATTCGTTTGGACGAGGGTGCCCGAGCCGCGTTTGGCCTTGCCGAGGATCTGGGGGTCGATGCTGTTGACCTGCTCGACGGCGTGTCGCTTCCCGCGTCGAGCACCCTGTTCGTCGATAGCATGCTCGCGCGCACGCCCGCGCTCGAGGCCGATCGCGACGCTGCGTTCCGCCGCACCGTCGAGCGCTTGGATACGCTCGGCAAGATGGACTTTACGGTGCCGGCATCGCTCAAGGCAACGATGCGCGGCTACCAGGTCGACGGATACCAGTGGCTCGGCTCGCTCGAACACCTGGGCCTTGGCGGCATCTTGGCCGACGACATGGGCCTGGGCAAAACGCTGCAGATGATCGCGCATATCCTGGCGCGCGTGGAAGCGGGGGACATTAAGCCCACGCTTGTGGTGTGCCCTGCGTCGCTCGTGTACAACTGGACTGCCGAGCTGGAGCGCTTCGCCCCGTCGCTCGATGTGTGCGCCATCGTGGGCGCCAAGGCCCAGCGTCGCGTGCAAATCGCCGGCGTGGCCGAGCATAACGTGGTCGTGACGTCGTATGACCTTATGCGGCGCGATATCGACGAGTACGTCGAGCAGGACTTTGCCCGCGTGGTACTCGATGAGGCCCAGTACATTAAAAACCCGCTCACCCAGGTGGCGCGTGCCACCAAGCGCCTGCCGGCCGGCGTGCGCTTTGCCCTGACGGGCACGCCCATCGAAAACCGCCTATCCGAGCTCTGGAGCATCTTCGACTTTTTGATGCCGGGCCTACTTGGCACGCGCGAGTCGTTTGCCAAGCGCTTCGAAAGCCCGGTCGAGCATGCCGAGGGCGACAGTGCCGCCCGCCTGCAAGCGCTCGTGTCGCCGTTTGTGCTGCGCCGTGTCAAGGAAGACGTGGTGGCCGACCTGCCCGAGAAGATCGAGGATACGGTCATGGCGCAGCTTACCGGCGAGCAGCGCAAGCTCTACCTGGCCAACCAGGACCGCATCGCCCAACAGGTGCAGCACCGCGAGTCATCCGAGTTTAAGAAAGACAAGCTCAAGGTGCTCGCCGAGCTCACCAAGCTGCGCCAGATCTGCTGCGACCCGCGTCTGCACTACGAGGATTACAAGGCGGGGAGCGCCAAACTCGATACGTGCATGGAGCTCGTGCACGGCGCACTCGACGGCGGGCATCGCATCCTGTTGTTCAGCCAGTTTACGGGTATGCTCGATATCATCGGTAAGCGCTTGGCCAAGGAGGACATCGACTTCTTTAAGCTCACGGGCGCTTCGTCTAAGGAGAGCCGCGCCAAGATGGTCGCGCAGTTCCAGGAGGGCGAGGTTCCGGTCTTTTTGATTTCGCTCAAGGCGGGCGGCGTGGGCCTTAACCTGACGGCTGCCGACGTGGTCATCCACTACGACCCGTGGTGGAACGTGGCGGCGCAGGACCAAGCAACTGACCGTGCACACCGTATTGGCCAGCAACATACCGTGACCGTGTACAAGCTCATCGCCAAGGACACGATCGAGGAACGCATTATGCGGATGCAGGAGTCTAAGCGCGACCTGGTCAACAGCGTACTCGGCGGCGACGGCATCTCGTCGGCACTGTTCACGCGCGAGGATGTTCTGGCGCTGCTCGGCGGCGACGGGCGTTAACCCGCTCGGGTGAGGCCGCCAGGGCGGATAGCCCGCGCTGTCCCATCGTCCCCGCTCGTTATGTGTTCATTTGCAATGCCGTGGATGGTTTGTCTGCCTTTGGGCATAAGAACCATCAAGAACATTGGCACATCAGCAAAGGAGAACATCATGGCGAAATTCTTTAAGGACCCCGACGGCAAGCTCATCGCTGCCCTTGGCGACGACGTTGCGACCCCTGCCGGTTGCACGGAGCTGACCGCAAACACTGAGGACGCGGCGCATGAGAAGCACGTGCCTGTTGTCGAGACCGAGCGTGACGGTCACGTGATTCGCGCCCGAGTTGGCTCGGTCGAGCACCCCAGCCTGCCCGAGCACTACATTGAGTGGATCGCCCTTGAGGCCGAGGGCCGCTTAGAGGTCCATTACCTTGAGCCCGGCATGAAACCCGCGACGTTTTTCGCGGGCGGCTCCAAGACCGGTACCGTCTATGCCTACTGCAACCTGCACGGGCTGTGGTCCGCGACATTCTAGGAGCGCGCCCCCGCTCGGGGTATCATAGCTAGCATATGCACATGCAAGCGCCGGCTGCATTATGCGGCCGGCGCTTTTACTACGATTTCGATGGTTTACGACGGAAAGGGCTGGGCCATGAAGCTCGCGCTTGCACAGATCGATATGCGCCTGGGTGATATTGAGGGCATTTGCGGCCGCATTGAGGACCAGGCTCGTCTGGCCCACGAGCGCGGGGCGCGCGTGCTGTGCGTTCCGGCTCCGCTCTTTATGGGCGCCATGCCCGGTGGCCTGGTGGGCGCTGCCGACTTTGAGCACGACATGCTTGCCGGCTTGACTGGTGTCGCCGAGCGTATCCAGGAGCTTGACATGATCTGCATCGTGCCCGCGGCGGTTTCGTTTGAGGGCCAACCGCTGCTCGACTACATGATGCTCAAGGACGGTCATGTGGTGCCGGCGCGTTCGAGCATTGCCTTGCAGCGTGGCGAGAACAACGACACGCGTTGGGCGCCGCCGGTGTTCGACGTGGACGGCGTGCGCATCGCCGTAATTTTTGACTTGGACCGCGAACTCGAGATGTTGCCGACCGGTGTTGACCTCATTGCGTATTTCCAATTCAACGCGTTTGACATGACCGACCGCGAGACTGTTGCCATTGCCGCCGTTCGCAGCGGCGCCTACCGCAAGGTCGCCTCCAAGCGCAGCGTGTGGTTTGCCTGCATGGCGCCGGTCGGTGCCTATGACGAGTCGGTGTATACCGGCGGTTCGTTTGTGCTCGACGACTGCGGTCGCGTGGTGGCCCAGGCGCCGTGCTTTGAGGAGAGCCTGCTGGTTCAGGAGATTCAGCGCGGCGTGATGCTCGATGCCCTGGAGGATCACGAACTGCCCGAGTTCCGTTCCGAGGAGTGGCTGTGGCAGGCGCTGGTGCTCGCCGTGCGCGACAACGCCCGAGCCCACGGTGCGTCGCGTGCTGTGGTGGCACTCGAGGGTGACTTGCCGTCGTCCCTGCTGGCGGCGCTGGCCGTCGACGCTCTGGGCCCGCGCAATGTGATTGGCCTGGTGCTGGGGCGCAACCGTATCTTTACGCCGGCGCAGGAAGAAGCCGAGGCTGCCCGCTGTGCCGCCGTCCGCGCCATCGCCGAGCGTCTGCACATTCGCACCGTCGAGCGCGATGCACCGGATGCGGCGCGCGTGCTCGATCGCGACGTGTCGGCGGGCGATGCCGAGCGCCTGCGCTCGCGCACGCTGGGCCTGATGCTGGAGGATACGGCGCTCGAGCTGGGTGCGATGGCGCTGAGCCCGCTGTCCAAAACCGAGTACGCGCTGGCGGCGCCGGCGCTTTGCGGCGGCTACCAGGGCGACTTTGCGCCCTTTGGCGATGTGTACCTGTCGACGCTTGAGTTTGTGGCGCGTGTGCGCAACCGCACGTCTGCCGTGGTGCCCCAAGAGCTCGTGACGCTCAACGCAGTGGAAGATTGTATGGAGCGCGTGCTGGCGCAGGCGCTCTCGACGCTCGACGGTCCGGTCGATATGCTCGACCGTGCGGCACAGCTGCTCGGCGGGCTTGAGCCGGGTGAGGTCGATGGCGCGCTCGAGGCGCACGTGGACCGCAATCGATCTTTCGACGACATCCCGATGGCCGCTGGCAAGCCTGAGGCCTGCTCGCTGCTGCTGATGCTCGTTCGACAGGGTGAGGCTGCCCGCCGCATGTTGCCGATGGCGCCGATCGTCTCGGCCCGTTCGTTTGCCGAGCGTGCCTGGCCGTATATGCTCGCGTGGTCCGACCTGGGGCTTAACGGCAAGGAGCGTATGACGGTCGATTCGCTGGCGCGCGCCGAGGTGCGCCGTTTTGCTGACGAGGATACGAGCGAGCGCGTGCGAAACGAGATGATGGGCGTGCTGGGCGAGCTACTGGGTATTTCGCCCGAGCAAATGGAGGAGCTGCGCTCTGAGGACGGTCAGCGTCGTTTACACGAGGGAATGAAAAAGTTCGAGGGCGAGGTTCAGGACGCCATCGATAAGATGATGGGCGGCCAGGGTGGCCCGCAGGGTGGGCCCCAGGGTGGCCCGATGCCGCATCCGCCGGTTGATCCCCGACAATTTCCGTTCTTCTCTCAGAACTAGGTCGCTGCGCGCCCGCCAGAGCGGCAATCTGCCTTTCAATCGTCGGACATGACCGCCAGGTCAATGCCCTCCTCTTTCAAGGCACCTTGCTCGCTCTGGCGGGCGCTCGCTTGCGTATACTCAACCTACAATTCGATCTCGGCTGACTTATAGGGCTAGCGTTGTGTTATTCTAGAACAGACGTTCGTGAATGATGCGCGGGGCCTTGTCTTGCGCTGTGCTTGTGGCGAGGGGAGGTCGGCTTGGTTATCTTGGGCATTGACCCCGGTTTGGCTCATACGGGTTGGGGGATTATCGAGGAGCGGCGTGGCGAGGTTCGCTGCCGTGCCTATGGCTGCATCGAGACCAGTGCCGGAAGTCCGCTCGCGGTGCGCCTGTCGCATATCGCCCATGACCTTAAGGATGTCGTTGAGCGTTATCGACCCGACACGGCTGCTGTCGAGAGCATCTACTTTGGCGCCAACGTTCGTTCGGCCATCCCCACGGCGCATGCCCGCGGTGCTGCACTCGTCGCACTTTCGGAATGCGCGCTCGAGATTGGCGAGTACACGCCCATGCAGATCAAACAGGCTGTGGTGGGCACTGGCGCCGCGGACAAGCGGCAGGTCGCCTACATGGTACGCACACTCACACAGCTCGATCACGACCCGCATCCCGACCATGCCGCCGATGCCCTGGCCTGCGCCATCTGCCACGTAAACCTCAGCCGCACCCGCGCCCTCACCGGTGGCGAGTTCTATCAACAGAGAGGAACCGGATACTGATGATTTCCCAGCTCCACGGAACGCTTGTCGAGGCCACGATGAGCTCTGCTGTCGTCGATGTGTCGGGCGTTGGCTTTGAGCTCGGCATCTCGGGCAGCACTGCGGCCACGTTGCCGACGCCCGGCGGCGAGGTCCGCCTCTACACGCGTATGCAGGTGCGCGAGGACGCCATGACACTTTTCGGTTTTTCCTCAAAGGATGAGCGCACGATGTTCGACCGGCTCGTGTCCGTTTCGGGCGTTGGCCCGCGCCTGGCGCTCGCCGTGCTTTCCACCTATACCGTGGGGCAGCTGTATTCGCTGGTGATGGCCGAGGACGACAAGGGCATGGCCAAGGTACCCGGTGTGGGCAAAAAGACAGCTCAGCGCCTGATCCTGGAACTCAAGAGCACCTTTGCCAAGGATAAGGGCTTTGTGCCGGTCGACGTGATTCCCGGCCAGGTTGCGATGCCGGTTCCCGCCGCCGCTCCTTCGGCGATCGATGATGCCCGTGCGGCGCTCCTTTCCATGGGCTTTAGCCTGCAGGAGACCGATGTTGCCCTGAGCGGGTATGATGGGCAGAATATGCGTGTCGAGGATCTGCTCGGCGCGGCGCTTAAGCGACTCGGAATGGATGCGTGATGTGGGAAGCCGATGACTCTCAGGACCTGTGGGCGACGCCCGGCAACTCGCCGGCGGCATCCATGGCGCACGGCGAGCGCATGGTGGGCTCGGAGCTGACGGCCGAGGACCTCGATGTCGACCGCACTTTGCGCCCCCAGCGCCTAGACGATTACTGTGGTCAGGAGCACATCAAGCAGAGCCTGCGCGTGTTGATCGAAGCGGCGCAGAGCCGTGGCGAGACGCTCGACCACGTGATCTTCTCGGGTCCTCCGGGCCTGGGCAAGACCACGCTGGCCACCGTTATCGCCAACGAGCTGGGCGCTCAGATCAAGACCACGAGTGGCCCTGCCATCGCGCGCACGGGCGACCTGGCGGCCATCCTTACTAACTTGCAGCCGGGTGATGTGCTGTTTATCGACGAGATCCACCGCCTCAACCGTTCGGTCGAGGAGGTCCTGTACCCCGCGATGGAGGACTTTGCCCTCGATATCGTGATTGGCAAGGGTCCGGCGGCGCGCTCGATTCGCCTGGATATTCCCAAGTTTACGCTGGTAGCGGCAACGACCCGCTCAGGCATGTTGACCGGCCCGTTGCGCGACCGCTTTGGCATTTCGTATCGCCTGGATTACTACACGGTCGAGGAGCTCGCGCAGATTGTGACGCGCTCGGCGACTATCCTGGGCGTGACGATCGACCATCCCAGTGCACTCGAGATCGGCTCGCGTTCGCGCGGCACGCCACGTCTTGCCAACCGCCTTCTCAAGCGCGTGCGCGATTACGCACAGGTGCGTGGCAGCGGCCCTATCGAGCTCGATATCTGCCGCCAGGCGCTCGAGTTCTTCGAGATCGACGAGCTCGGTCTGGACTGGATGGATATTCGTATCTTGGAGACGCTTGCCAAGACGTTCTCCGGCCGTGCTGTAGGCCTGACGACCCTTGCCAGTGCGGTGGGCGAGGACCCGGGCACGCTCGAGGATGTCTATGAGCCCTATTTGCTGCAGTGCGGGTTGATGATTCGTACGCCGCAGGGCCGTCAGGCAACCCTTCGCACCTTTGAGCACCTGGGGATTGAACCTACCGTTTAGGGCGCTTTGTTTTGGCGGGCTGTTGGGCTATCGCTGGGCATCGGGTAAACATATCGCCGTTCATCGGTTATGGGCGTTTTACTATTGCGCGCCCGTGCTATGCTGAATTGGTCTTTTTCTCATTCGGTAACGAAAGGACCGCCCATGCCTACTGACATCGAAATCGCACGTTCTGTCACGCCACTGCCTATTACCGAGGTGGCCAAGAACGCCGGCGTCGACGTTAAGCACCTTATTCCGTACGGCTTCGACAAGGCTAAGGTCGACTATTCACTGCTCAACGAGCCGACTGATCACCAGGCCAAGCTCGTCCTCGTGACCGCTATCAACCCAACGCCCGCGGGCGAGGGCAAGACCACCACGACCATCGGTCTGGCCGACGGCCTGCGTCGTCGCGGCGTCAAGAGTGCCGTTGCCCTGCGCGAGCCTTCGCTCGGCCCCGTCTTTGGCGTTAAGGGCGGTGCTGCCGGCGGCGGCTGGGCTCAGGTCATCCCCATGGAGGATATCAACCTGCACTTTACCGGCGACTTCCACGCTATCGGTGCCGCCAATAACCTGCTGGCCGCCATGCTTGATAACCACATCCAGCAGGGCAATCAGCTCGGTATTGACGTTAAACGCATCACTTGGAAGCGCGTCGTCGATATGAACGACCGTCAGCTGCGCCACGTCATCGACGGCATTGGCGGTAAGGCCCAGGGCGTGCCGCGCGAGGACGGCTTCGATATCACCGTCGCCTCCGAGGTCATGGCAATCCTGTGCCTGTCCACGAGCATCAACGATCTTAAGGAGCGCTTGGGCGAGATCGTTGTCGGCTACAGCTATGCCGGCGAGCCCGTCCGTGCCCGCGACCTCAAGGCCCAGGGTGCCATGGCCGCGTTGCTTAAAGACGCGCTCAAGCCCAATCTGGTGCAAACGCTCGAGGGCACGCCCGCGTTTGTCCACGGCGGTCCCTTCGCCAACATTGCTCACGGCTGCAACTCTATCATGGCCACGCGTATGGCGATGCGCTTTGGCGATGTTGCCATTACCGAGGCCGGCTTTGGCGCCGACCTGGGTGCCGAGAAGTTCCTCGATATCAAGTGCCGCATGACGGGCGTTCGCCCCAGCGCCGTCGTGATCGTCGCTACCGCTCGTGCGCTTAAGTACAACGGTGGCGTCGCCAAGGCCGATCTCAACGAGGAGAACCTCGAGGCACTCAAGGCTGGCATGCCCAACCTGTTGCGTCACGTCGACAACATCCAGAACGTATATGGTCTGCCCTGCGTGGTCGCCATCAATCGCTTCCCGACGGACACCGAGGCCGAGCTTGCTCTCATCGAGTCCGAGTGCCAGAAGCTCGGCGTCAACGTTAAGCTTTCCGAGGTCTGGGCCAAGGGCGGCGAGGGCGCGCTCGAGCTTGCCGATGAGGTCATGCGTCTGATTGAGCAGCCGAGCGAGCTCAAGTTTGCCTATGAGGACGGCGCTGATGTCGCTGATGCCCTCGAGGCCGTTGCCACCAAGGTCTACCGCGCCGACGGCGTTGACTTTACGCCGGCCGCCAAGCGCCAGCTCGCCGAGCTGCGCGAGAATGGCTTTGGCAACCTGCCGGTGTGCGTCGCCAAGACGCAGTACAGCTTTAGCGACAACGCCAAGGCCCTGGGCGCTCCCGAGAACTTCCGCATCACCGTGCGTGAGCTCAAGGTTTCTGCCGGCGCCCACTTTGTGGTCGCGCTGACCGGCAGTGTTCTGACCATGCCTGGTCTGCCCAAGGTGCCCGCGGCCGAAAACATCGACGTCGACAACGACGGCGACATCACCGGCCTGTTCTAAGCCTGCTGTCCATAGCTGCTAGCCCGCCCCGTCGCGCCTACCTGAACTGCGCCCCAATTCTTGGACGGGCTAATAAGCGGCCTACGCCGCACAT
>NZ_QRTA01000009.1:0-76313 GCF_003457875.1 Collinsella sp. AF28-5AC
ATGTGCGGCGTAGGCCGCTTATTAGCCCGTCCAAGAATTGGGGCGCAGTTCAGCCCGGCGGGGACTTTTTTTATGCCGGCCGCCCGATCACCACGATGGGGACAGGCACCTTTGTGGTGGTTGGGGACTTGCCCGGTCGTTTTGTCTCAATCTGTAACAGTTAGGCCCTGTTGAGCCTTGTAGTTGTTACAGATCGAGATATTTCTCCAGCCGCCCCCCGCTTTGTCTCAATCTGTAACAGTTGGAGGCCAAATTCCTCGCTACGTGTTACAGATCGAGACGTTAGGTTGGCGGCCGAACAGTTTGTCTCAATCTGTAACACCTGGAACCCAAATATCTGGCTTGGTGTTACAGATTGAGATCTTGCAAAAGCCGAGAATGGGCGTTGTCGCCAAAACCTAACGCTTGCGACGCTTGGTCGCGGCGATGCCGGCCGCGGCAACGGTTGCGCCGGCGATGCCCAAGGCGGCGACCGTCATCGCGGTGGAGTCACCCGTGCTGGCGAGCTCCGTGCCGCCGGACTTCTTGTCGTTCTCGCCCTTACCCTTGGACTTGTTCGTCGTCACCGTGGTCGTCGTCGAAGTCGAACCGCCCGCAGGTACCCCGGTGCCGCCAGAGCCATCCGCACCGCCGCCCTGCTCGCCGTCGCCAGGCGTCGGGTCCGGATCGGGCGTCGGATCAGGCGCCGCCTCATCGGTCACCGTAATCGTAATGTTCAGACGCTCGGAATACTCGCTGTACGACATGCCAGGGCGCTGTGCCGCAATGCGCACATACATGTTGCTATCGAGCGCAATGGGCTCGGTGTACTTTACACGGCCTTCGTCACGGCAGGGGCAGGTGTCGTTGGTGGTGTACCAAATCGTCGCGCCATCCTCGGCAGAAAGCTCCAGCTTCGTGCCCTTGGGCACCGTAATGTAGTTCTCCTTGGGCGACCATGCACCAAACGTCGTCGCACCAATCGTCGCCACCGGTCGCGCCGGTCGCACTGCCTCGGCAGACACGCGAACGTCGACCTGCTTGGACAGCGCCGTGCCGCCCACCGCCGCCGTCAACGTCGTCAAACCGGGCAGAGCACCATGCAGCACAAACGTCGCCGCACCGTCCTCGCCCGTCACGGCCTGGGTGGCATCGACAGAGCAGATAGCCGAGGACTCCAGCCCAACACTAACCTTGGCGCCCGCAAACGGCTTGCCCGCCTTATCGGTCACGTGCGCCACCAGCTCAAAGTCACTGCCATCAAGCATGGTCACGGCCTGCTCCACGTTGAGTTTGAGTTTGTCGGCACGAACGCCCACGACAAGCTCGCCACTTGCCCAGCGCGCCATGGCCGTGCCGGCGTAGTTGCGAGCACCGTCGAGCTCAAACGCCACCGTCGAGCCCGCCTCACGCGCATCGGCATAGCGAATACGCAGCACGCGTGACAGCGGCTTGCCATTGGGATCGTCCTGCTTGTCGAGCCACGTATACGTCACGTCGCCCAAGCCCTGCGCGCACAATGCGACCAGGGCATCGTCGCTCGCATCCATATACTGCGCAAACTCAACCTCGATGCAATCGGTATAGGCATGGGCCGAAGCTACCTCGGGCGCCGCCGTCGACACCAAGCCAATGTTCACCTCAGTCTGAATCGGCGGCACGCGCAGCCAAGCCGAACGCGCCTCCTCATACCCGTCCTTGGTCACGCGCACTTGATACCAGCCGGTCGGCGTATTCCAGTTGTACGCACCGTCCGCACCCGTTGCAAGCGGATTGTCCTGCTCATACCCCTCGGCATCCCAACGCACCGCATTGGTACCGGCCGCATCGTCGGCGCTCCACAGCTCAACCGCCGCGCCTTCAACCGTATTGGACAGCAGGCCCTCGTACACCACGCCCGCAGGGTCGGGTGCTGCCTTGGCAGGCACATTGCGATAACGCGCCTCGAAGATCGACTGCATCTTCTCGTCCGAGATCAAGCCGTCCTTGTTGGCCTTGTAGACCTCGGCATCGGTCAGCTCGCCCCAGTTGACCGTAATGCGATTCTGGCACGCGCGCTCCACCTGCTCGCAGGCAACATCGTAGGCGCATTCGGCATTGGTCAGCTTAATCGCGCGCTCCGAACCTACGCTGGTCGAAGCTGCATCATAGGCGGCGCCCACCACGGTACCCGCCGAACCGGCCGTCAGCACGCCGGCGATTGTCATAATGGAGCCCACCGCCACATCGGTGCTGTCGTGGCAGAGCTGGCGATACAGCAGATCCTCAAACGCACGCGCCTTCTCCATGGCGTCACGCAGCGCGTAAATGCACTTCCAGTCGTCCTCGGTCTTCTCGGGCTTGGCAAGCAAGCGCGTATGCTGAAGCTCATAGCCCTCGCGCTCGCCCTTCACCTTCTGCATACGGACGTTCACGTTCTCCCAGTTCTTGCTGGCATCGTTCACGCCGTAAATGCCGGTAAAGATGCCGATACCCTGGGTCGCCGCGGGAAACGCCTGGCCGGCCGCCTTCCACGCATCGGTCTTAAAGACCTGTCCGAACATCTCGCACTCGATCTTATAGCTCTTGAGCGAACGGATCGTGCGGATGAGCTTCATATGGGCGCTCACGTCGCCGTTGAGCTTCCAGGCCATGAGCCATCCGCGCACCTTGGAGTTGTTGAGGCTATGGACCACATTCCAGTTGTCGTACAGGTCGTCCAGAATGTCGCACTGCATGGCGATCGAGTTAAACAGAAGCGCCTGGTTCTTGTTGTTATTGGAGTTCTCGATAAATTCCGACTCGATATAGGCCGTCTGCTCGCCATCGGGCGCGGCGACCTTAAAGCCCTTGACGGTATCGTCGTCAGCCGCCTTGTAGCTCAGCGAGCTGCCGAGCGCCTGGCCCAAATCGTTAAACCCGCTCGTCGACTGGCCGTTGTACTCGCTGGCCTTAATGCCCGCACACTTGTTGAGCGCCGCAGCGGTTGCGTCATTCCAGCTTCCGTATTGGTTGAGCTGGCCGATACCCATCGACTGGCCCACCAGATCCTCGGCCTGCTGGGCAATAAACTCCGCTCGCGATGCATGGTCGACGAGCTCCTTGATGGCGGCCGCATCCGCAGCGTTCGCGCCCTGGGCCGCCGCGAGTTCCTGATACCAATCCTCGCTGGTGCCGTAAGCATCCTCAAAGATCATCTTGTCCACATTGACGCCATAGCTGTCGCCCTGCTGGGTCAGCAGCGCCGCCGACCCGCCGACCGCGGCCTTGAGCTCAGCCGCAAACTGCGCGGCCTCGTCGTTGCCAGCACCATCACCCTCGCCGTCGCTGGCGGCAGGGGCGCGACGAGCCTTACGGGCAGCTCCACCTTGGGCTTCGTCCTCTTTACCGTTCTCGT
Organism: Collinsella sp. AF28-5AC; assembly: GCF_003457875.1. NCBI lineage: Bacteria > Bacillati > Actinomycetota > Coriobacteriia > Coriobacteriales > Coriobacteriaceae > Collinsella > Collinsella sp. AF28-5AC. Next base: position 3,356 of record NZ_QRTA01000009.1, read on the forward strand.
CCTCCTCGGCAAACGCATCAGCGACCATCTGGTCAATCGCGTCGTTAAAGGCCTCGTCGACATCATTAAACGAGTTATCCATCATATACTCGTGCCACTGCTGCACGGCATTCGAGAACTCCTGCTGGCGCTCCTCGGCCGCGGCGGAATGCTTTTTGGCCGAAGCGTTGGCGTCAAAACTCAGCATGGTCATAAGCTGAGCATTGGAGATGCGGTAGGTCTGCGGCATAAAGATCTGCTCAAAGTTGCCGCAGTTCACATAGGTCGAGTCATTCGCCTTGTTAAACTCGTCGAGCAGCTTAAGGTAACCCTCGTCCACATACTCCGCCACATAGCGCACATGGGTGCCCTCGCGCGACTTTTGAGTCAGAGGAATCGTCACCGTCTTGCCATCCACGCAGTCCACGTACAGGTCGAGCGTGTCGGCGGCCTCTTCGTTTCCCACCTCGAGCGTGATATCGAACGTCCAGTAGGCGTTCTTCTTTTGCGGCAGATGGTGGAAGGTCCACAGACTCTTGCCGGTGTCCTTGCCGTCCTTGACCAGGCTTTGCGTACCGCCACGATACGTCACATCAAAGTTCCAGACCGAAGCGCCCGGAACATAGCGCACATAATTGCGAGCCGTTACCTCGGCAGCAGCGGCGGCAGCAGCGGTCGAGCCCACGCGCGCTTCGAGCGTCACACGCTCGGCGGCAAGCGTATCCTGCGGCAGGTCGTATTCAATCTTGGCACGGCCGAGTTTATTGGTCTTGCCGGTGTACTTTGCGGCCGAGGCGCCCACGCCCACGGTAAGCTGCACGCTTTTTCCGGGCGCTGCGTATACGTAGGCCACATTGCCCAGTAGGCTGTGAACGTCGGTGCTGTCGACCTCGATGCGCGATCCGCTAACCTCGAGTGTGGTGCTTCCCAGCGGCAACGTCACCTCGCCCAGCGTAATAAGCGGCGAGATGGCATAGATGCCCGCGGCCTTAGGCTTAAAGCGCACAAACACATCGGCGCCCATGCCCTTATTCATATTGAGAACGAGGTTGTCGCCCTCCCAAGTTGTGTCAGCCCACATGGCCTCGGAGCTGGCGCCGGCTTCGCGAGAGCCTGCGGACACATCCCCGACGGCATCCTTGGCCAGCGGAATCTCAATCTTGGCAGCCTGGCTGTCCTTGAGCTCGTAATGAATGCGCAGCTCGGTCTCCACGCCAACGACCGCGGACGAATCAGCGATAACCGAGCCCGCCGTCAGCCCGCGCTCGGCACGATACGTCTCCACGTCAAACGTGGGGACGTCGAGCGTCACGTCGAGCTGTTTGCCGTCCTCAATCTTCACCTGCTTTTGCGCGATATGCTTACCCACGGTCAGCCCTAGGCGGCTAAACGTGGAATAGCTCGTCGCTTGGATGTCGTAGCTCGTCTTGTTAAAGGCGACGATGGTGTACGAACCGGCCTTAAGGCGCGGCGTCTCGGCCTTCATGATAGGCGTGGTGCCATCGTCTTCGTAACCCATCAGATAGGTGACGCCGTCGGCGACCAGCTTGCCGTCGGACGTACGGAACACCAGCACGCGGTTAGCGCCCTGGTAGTCGCCCTTGGTCGCGACCGTCGCCGTGCCCCAGGGCTTCAAGTCGATATCGACCTTGCCGGCCGAGGGCTTCACCGTCGCCGTCGTCCCACCCAGCTTGAGGCTGTCTTTGGGCTCGAGCGTTATCTCCAGATCCTGGTCCGCGTCGGCAATGGCCTGCGACACCACGAGCGCTGTGCCCTGGATACGGAAGTCGTTTTCCTTGTCACCCTTGGCAGGCTTAAGCGTCTTGCCGCCGTTCTTCACCGTCAGATCGATGTTATCGAGACTATCGAGCTCAATGCGTTCGGTCTTATCCTGGCCCATAATCGGTTCAAGATAGCCCACGTTGAGCTCAATCGCGCGCGAAGCCGGAATCTTGGTAAAGTCCTCCGCCTTAATCTCTCCGATATTCCATGTGCCCGTCATCTGGTCGCCCGGGCGCGCCAGCACCATGTCATAGTAACCGCTGAGCGAAATGCGCAGCGTTGCTGCCGTCTTGGAGAGGACGTTGGCAGCAACGGAGCCGTCGTCGCCAACCGTCAACGGCGTGGACTGCCCCGCCTGCAAGAGCACGGCCGCCGCGCTCTGGGGAAGTTTGCCCGTCACCTGGGCCGCCTCGCCCATCCACTCAAACGTGTAGGCAGGCTTCGAGGAATCGACGGAGTCCTTGCGATCGGCCACGGCATCGGCAAGCTTTTTGACCATCGAGGGGTTGCCAGCCGAATCGGTCGCATAGGCATAGATGGTCTGGCCTTCACCAAAGGGAATCGTATACGTTACGCCATCGATTGTCACGCGCTCATTATAGTCGCCCGGATAGCCCGCCTCACCAAACTGAAGATCGGGGTTCATCACGCGCAGGGCAACGGCATTATGGTTCGTCTCGTTTCCGTATCTCGTGTTCTCAAAAGCTCCCCACTCTATCATTTCCACGCTTTTGGGTAGCACAATCTCTTTGCCGGCAATCGCAGGATCAAGAGAGGCGAACGCGAGCGCCCCGATAGATTTGACACCATCGCCGATCGTCACCGATGACACGTGCGAGCACCCGTCAAAGGCATAGCGCTCAATCCGCTCCACCGTGCCCGGCACGTTGATCTGCGTAAAGGTGAGTACCGTTGTGTCCGAGACATAGAACTGCGGTACGCCGCAATTGGCGAAGGCGCGATAGTCGATAGTCTTAACCGAAGGTGGCAGCGTTGCCACCACATTGTCGTCAAGCTGTTCGCAGCCCTCAAAGGCCTGCTCGGGAATCGTGGTAAAGGCCGCGTTGTTGGGCCAGGTCACCGTGTGAAGTGTCTTGCTTCCAGTAAACGCATTCCAGCCCAGTTCCTCAACCGAATCGGGCAGTGCGATTTCCTTGATGCTGCTGCCGCCCAAACCGCCCACAGAGCGGATATGCGAATCGGGGGCAAACGTAATTGATGTGAGCGCAACGTTTCCCATGCCCTTAAGACTCACGACATTTTTGCCGTCGATGGTCGAGGGCACCTCCAACGTGGTAATGCCCGCGTCGCCATACTCGATAGAAATTTCGTTGGTGAGGCTATCGATCGAGAAGTAGTACTGCGCGGGAGTCTGCTCGCCGGCCACGTAGCCATCATCGTATTCGCCTTTTACGCCCGTAGCGCCCTTCGAGGTCATCCAGAGCCCAAGATCCTCATTCCAGGTTGCTTCGGCTTCGGCGGTCTCCTCCTGCTTCTGCTGCTCGGCGAGTTCCTTGCCCTCGACAAGATCAGTGGCGAGCGTACCCGCAGGTGTGCTCTCGGTCTGCCCGGCGCCCGTTAGGCCCGCCGCCGATGCAATCTCGGAGGGCGGGGGCGTAGGGGTATCACCGCTATCGAGCACTGTGGGGTCGGCGGCGCCGGCATCGGGCGCGGGGTCGGCGGAAGCAGAGTCTGACGTTTGGGCGTCAGCCGAATCGGCGGGAGCGGCGTCGGCTGCTTGGCCGTTATCCGTCTGCACAAAAGTGCCGTCGGTGTTGAGGGCCTCAGCAAACGCGCCCGCGGGAAACGAACCCGTCACCATCGCGAGGGTCACCGTGGCAACCGTCAGCCGTCGGCAAAGCGCTCGAGCAGTAGTCCACCTCATGGTCGTTCCTTTCCTGCAAACCAAAAGTCATCCAGCGTAATCGTTGTCCAAAAACAAAGCGAACGGTAGGTTCATATATACGAACCTACCGTTCTACCTGCGCAAACCACCACAAAGGGGACAGGCACCTTTACGGTGGTTCTGGACTCGGCCGGTCGGTTTGTCTCGATCTGTAACAGCTAGAGGTCAAATTCCCCGCTTGGTGTTACAGATCGAGACATTAGATTGGCGGCCATTCGGTTCATCTCAATCTGTAACATCTAGAGCCGTTTTGGGCAGTTTGGTGTTACAGATCGAGATTTTGCTGAAGCCGAGGATAGGCGCCGTCACCAAAACCTAGCGCTTGCGGCGCTTGGTCGCGGCGATGCCTGCGGCGGCAACGGTTGCGCCGGCGATGCCCAGGGCGGTGACCGTCATCGCGGTGGTGTCGCCCGTGGCGGCCAGGACGGCGGCGGACTTTTTGGCCGGCGTGGCTTTCTCAACCGTCTTGCTCACCGTGGTGGTCGTAGCCGGCTTGGCCGCGGGTTTGGTCTCGGGCTTCACTTCGGGCTTGGTCTCGGGCTTAACCTCAGGCTGCGGTGTCGGCTTGGGATCCGGCGTAGGTTGCGGATCGGGAGTCGGCGTGGCTTCAGGCGTAAAGGTCAGATCGGTGTTGAGCCACAGGGTGTAGATCCAGCCGCTGTCCTCATCGGATACGCTATCCGCGACCTGGTAGCCGCACTCCTGGCCGTTGATCATCAGCTTGGTGTCGGGCGTGAAGTAGAAGCCGCGCGCGGACTTGAGGTAGATGCCGTAGCGATAGGTCACGCCAGGCTTAAAGGCGTCGATGTGATTCGTAATGTTCTGATCCCAGAACTTCTGAGAGTTCACTTCGCTGCCATCGCTGCCCGTCCAGAACTCACACTGAGGAAGGGAGTTGGAGGCCGTCGGAACATTCGCCGTAAAGACCGGCTTGTCGCCCGCCTTAAAGATAGTCGTGGCGCCGTTGATCTCGATAACGTCGATTGCCCGCCATTCATCAATCGGCTGCTCGCACAGCATATTGTCAGTGTGTGGCGCGAAGACGCCGTTGGCGGTCTTGATGTGGTGCGCCCAATGACCGTTGACGTTCATTTCGCAGTCATCAGCCACGGTATTGTCGCCCTTGAGCCTCAGCTCAACGGAATACATGTAGAACTTGCCCTCTTCGAAGTGGTCGATCTTCTTCATGCCCGGCGTGTACATTGCGGGATCGGAATACCAGAAGGCAACGGGCTTGAGCTCCGCAGGGTCGCTGCCATCCATCTCTTCCCAGCACTCATAGGCGATCTCATACTTATCGGCATCGGCGGCAGGAATCGTCGCGGTCGCACGCGGCGCCTCGCCGGGCGCATAGTCGGTTTTCACATCGTTGACGTTTAGATTCTCAAGAGCTTCGTTTTCCGACGAAGCAGGCATCGTAATTGTTTTAATAGCAGGGACATACAGGAATTCTCCGCTTAGACTCGACTTTACGGTTTCCCCGTTTACGGTAACAACGGTTTCATCGCTGAAGGAATATCCGTCTTTTGGCTTCAGCATAAGAGAATACACGTACTCTTTCCCGCTTTTAAACTTTGTAATAGTCGGCAGGGAACCATGTGAGCCGTTATCGGAATACCAGGCAGCAACGGGTTCGTTGTTTTCAAATTCCTGCCAGCATTCATAAGCGATTTCGTATTTATCTGCATCGTAGTTAGGGACACCTGCCGTCGCCTGCGGACCAGTATCCAGCTGCCAATTGAAGTTCGTATTCTGAACATTGGCAAAGGAGATGGATTCCGATTCTGATTCCGCTGCCGGGATAACAAGGCACGCCCTCTCGTAGACATGGGTGCGGGTGTAGTAGTCATCCCGGATCTCGTTAATAGTGGGTTTCCCGGTCGCCTCGGTATCTCCTTTAAAGGCGTCGTCCGGATCACCGATGATGATATTCCCGGGCTCTGTACCCGTATACGTAAGCTTGGATCCATCATAGGTGGTCGTCATCTTGGACTTATTCTCCTTGTACTCCGTAAAGTACTTCTGCTCCTCCTTCTGTCTCTGAATCTTGCTGATATCCAGGGTAAGCGTTGTTTTATTGCTCGCACTGTCATACGCCGCATGGACGATCAAGTCCCCCAGGCCGATAAAAGTCAAAGCGCTACCATCGAGAGCAGACTGGTCTCCATCTACAAGGGCAATCCCCTTCACATACTCAATCGTTTCTTCTTTCTTGATGTCGGTGTAATTGTTCCGCACCGTAATATTGACCCTAACGCCGCTGCCGCCAACAACATCGGTCACACCGCAGGGCATGATGGCGTCATTCGCCGGCGTGGCGGCGTTGTCGCTGGGAGTATTTTGTTCAGCGGGTGCCGCATCGTTGGATTCATCGGTGGCGCCAGTCGGGGCCGTCTGCTGAGGCTCAGCGGTGGCTTGCGCCGCCGGAGCAGCATCGGCTGCAGGCACGGTCGAAGCGGCTGGTGCGGTCGTTGCGGCCGTATCCTCCGCAACCGTCGGCGTCACCGGAGCCGCGGCAACTTCATCCGTCCCAGCGGCGGGATCGGCGCATTCCGTCGCCAGCGCCACGCTCGGCAGCAGCAGCTGGCCGACCATAAGCGCACACGCGCCGGCGCAAGCTATTTTGGCACCCACACAACACCGGGTACCGTGAACCAGCGAGCAGGTGCGCTCACGCTGAGTTTGCTTATCAAAGTGGCTTCCGCACATAACGCCCTCCTTGGTCGTAGGGACACCACCACAAAGGTGCCTGTCCCCTTTGTGGTGGTCCTGTACCACCAAGATGTGTCAAATGACTCCGTATGCCTAGGTTCGTAGATGTGAACCTAGGCCTCTACCTGCGGTTTAATTCAATATGATTTCACCATCGCCACACTCGTCCCGGGAACGCTACAATCGAGGACACGATCATTCGTCCACCCAAAGGACTGTCCTTGAACCTGAGCAAGCCTAAAATTAACGCGCTTTTGGCACTCGCGCTCTTTACCTTCGTCTTCCTTGCCGCCGAGTTTCGCTTCGATATCAATATCGGGCTACTCGCCGGCGGCGAGCGCGTTGTGCTCGCACAGGGCCTTATCCTTGGCGCCAGCGTGATCGGCTTTATCGGATACGCTCCGTTGCTTGATCATGCGCAGCGCAAAGGCCAGCCTCAGGCAGTTGTCAGTGCCGCCGTCCCTATCGCCATCTTGGGGCTGATTCAGATCCAGTCCCCCACGGCCCCGCTTGCCCTCGAGATTCTGGGCTGCCTCGCATTCCTCGGACTCGGCCTGTTAGGCGCCGCAGCGCACCACGCCTTTTCGTTGGCATTCCAAGATGATCCCAAGCTCGCCACCGGTGCGGGAGCGGCCTATGCCGCGGGCATCCTGATGCAGTTCGCCGTCAACCTGCTCAATTGCGGTGGCATCGTCGAGCTCATCGTCCTTGGCGCAGCGACTATCGCCATCTCCGCCCTCAGCGTCGTTCCCCAAAAGGCCGCCGAGAGCTCCAACTCCGCCATCAATCCCTTTATTGAGCCCTCTCATGCCCTCGCCAAACAGTCATGCTGGAGCATCGCGCTCGTCATGATTCTTGCCTGCTTGTTCTCGACCCTCGACAACGTGGTCACACTCTCCAACGCCCACGGCACCATTGCCGTGCAAACCTGGCCGCGCCTCTTTTTGGCGGCAAGCGGCCTTGCCGCCGGTCTTATCTTTGACCTTGCCGAGCGCCGCTACATGGGACTTGTCATGCTCGGCATCGCCGTGCTCTCGACCATTTCCATCCTGGCCGTGGAGGCCGGCGCCGATCCCAACCTGGGCCTTGTCGTCTTTTATCTGAGTTCGGGCTTTTTTGTCACGTTCTTTACCGCCACCTTTACACAGCTGGCACCGCGCATGCATGCGCCCGCCCTCTGGGCCGGCATGGGACGCGCCGCCAACAATGTATGCGCATTCACTACATCGGGCCTCTCGCTGGCGCTCGTAACCTCGGACAACGTTGCCCTCATTATGATCGGCGCGCTCGTTTTGCTCGTCGCCGCCTGCGCGGCATTCGTGGCAGCCGGCCTGTTTCGCCTGCCCCAAACCGAGCAGGAGCGCGAGCGCGAGCAACTGGCAAAAGAAGCACTCACCGCCCCCACCATCGAAGAGCAACGCCAGGCCTTCATCGCCGACCACGCTCTCACCCCGCGCGAAGTCGACGTGCTCATAGCCGTGACCCAGGATGAACGCCCGCTCAAGCAGGTCGCCGAGGAACTCGGCATCTCGATGCGCATGGTACAGCGCCACCTGAGCTCTATCTACCAAAAGACCGACACGCAGACGCGCGCCGGTCTCGCCAAAGCCTTCCCCTCTGCCTAAAACAAAAACCACCACAAAGGCCCCCTTTGCGGTGGTTTGAGCGGAGCAGAAGGCCACTCTGCCAGTTTGTCTCAGTCTGTAACAGATAGGCCCCTAAAAGCAGGCTTATTGTTACAGATCGAGACAGTAAAGGGACACGAAGCGATCCTTCGCAGCAACGACCCTCTAGTAAAGCGATGCGACATATCGGCCAAAGCCTGGCAATGCAAACTCAAAACGTCCTTGTAGAGGCTCTTCAATTACCCCAGCCTCTACCAGACGCTTTTTATACGTTGAAATCGAACCGGAACTCTTCTTAAGCCTCGCTGCCAGCTCTTGCCTGGTCGTCGTCCCAACCGGATTCATTGCACGAAGAAATTCAAGGTCCCCTCGTGAAAGTTCCGCCGCTGTTGAAGCGAAAACTCGCGATTCCAGCTCCTCTTGCGCAAGTTTCGCGCCTCGTTCGACATCCTCAATAGAAACCTCGGAGGCTTGGCGCGAAGCATTCCATGCCCGATACCCCACCAACTGGAACATAAATGGAAAGCCATCGATCGCCTTGGCAGCGAGGTCAATCGCCTCATCAGAAATCGTCTTGCCGCCGTCCTCAATCGTTAGTCGAAACGCTTCTTTTACCTCAGTCGGTGAAATTGATCCCAGCGAATGTTGAGCCGCGCGACGAAGAAACGATGTCGATTTCCCCGTCAGCAGCGCCAGCACGCGAAACGGCAGCCCCGCCATAAGCAAAGCTACCTTTTTATTCTCGCTTACAAAGTGCTGGTAGGTAGTAACAAGCTCCGTCATTTGCGCAAACGATACATCCACTTCGTCAACGGCGATAAGCACCCCGGTGTCAGTCGCTTCAAGCTGAGCAAACAAAGCGTTCATCTTAGTACGCCAGTTAGCGCCCTCAAATTCAACATCGATGTTTTCCCAGCTCATGCTTCCTACGTGGGCAATGCCGACACTGTTCACACGCCTAGAAGCGGGCTTTTCGATCAGATGGGCGGCTGATTCGTTGAGGCGCTGCAAAATGTCTTCGAGCATCCCCTCCGAGGCCGTCACATTCGCTGTAATCCAGCCCTCTTGCTGGGCGCGGTACGACAGATATGCCAAAAGCGCCGTTTTACCTGTACCACGTGCACCATAGAAAACCGAGCAAAGATTGGGATCGGAGTCGTCATTTTCAAACGCCAGCACCATATCATCGATGATTTGCTCACGGCCGGCCATATACGCCGGTACACGTCCGAACATCGGCGTGAATGGATTTGCCTGCCTGTACGCCGTCGGTGCCGCCATAAAGCCTCCCTTGAACTCATACAACTTAATTATGCCCCTACAATCTTTAAGTATTTTGAGCATCTTTGAGTTTTTTGAGCATCTTTGAGTTCTTTGAGTGATCGGCCCCCGCAGAACCAGTTGACTTTCTCCGCCTAAAACAAAAACCACCACAAAGGTGCCTGTCCCCTTTGTGGTGGTTTTTGATCGATTAGCCTTCGAGCTGCGCCACTTTGTAGCGGTAGGCGGCGGCGATGACGTCTTTACAACCCTCGCGGCCCAGCTTGGCGCGGTTGACGACGATGTCCTTGCCGCTCGTCATCTTCCACTTGCCGGCGCTGTAGCGCTTGTAGAATGCCTCGCGCGCCTTCTGCTGCTGTTTAACTAGCTTGGCGCCCTTCTTTTTGTTGAGGCCGCGCTTTTTGCGCACGATCTCGACGCGGTCCTCAAAGGGAGCGGTCACCAATACGGCAATGTGGTTGGGGTTGTTACGCAGCAGGTAATCGGACAGGCGGCCTTCGATAATGCAGCTCTCGGTCTCACCCAGATCCAAAATCACCTGGCTCATCTTTTGGAACAACTTGTCCGAGTACGAACGCGCATCGTAACGGTCGGGCAGAAAAGCCATGTTCTCCACGGCCAGGCGCTCGTCGTAAGCGGCCATCTTGTCGAGCGACTCGCCCGCGCGCAGCGAAGCACGCACCAGCAGCTCGTTATCGTACAGCGGAATCCCCAACTCGTTGGCGAGGATGCGTCCGATCTCGTGGCCCTCGGCACCAAAGTCGCGCGCGATGGTAATGACCACGGGGCTCTTTTTGTTCTCCAGATCGCTCATCGCGATTCCTTTCTAACAAATGAGAAATAGGCGATTCCTGATTCTCATTTTGTCACTTACGACCGTCCTGGTTTCCCAAGTGCGGCAGATTGCCCCGAAAGAGGAGCGCCGCGTACTAAATGTACGCAAGCGACGATTGAGGGGCAAGATGCCGTGCTTGGGGAAGCAGGACTACGCTGCCACAATACGGCGTTGATATGCTCGGACCAGCAACGAGATACCAAAGTTGAGCACAAAGTACATCGCAAACACCAGGCCGTAGAGCATAAGCACCTGCGACAGGTCGATCGCGTGAGCCATCACAACGTTTGCCGTGTACATGAGCTCGGCCACGTTAATGCCCGAAAGATACGAGCTGTCCTTAATGACGGTCGTGCACTGGCTAAACAGCGCCGGAATGATCGTCTTAAACGTCTGCGGCAGAATGATATAGCGCATGGTGGCAAAGAAGCCGAAGCCCTGGCTCTGCGCCGCCTCAAACTGGCCGCGCGGAATCGAGTTGAGGCCGCCACGCACAATCTCGGCCATAACAGCGCTGGTAAACAGCGTAAAGGCGATGGTCGAAATCACAATGTCCAAACCCTGCACCGTAAAGTAGATAAACAGAATCCACAGCAGGTTTGGCGTACAGCGGAACAGCTCGATATAGGCGCTCACCAAAATACGGAACGGGCGGGGCGCATAGCTTTTAACGAGCGCCAGCACCGTGCCAAAGATGAGCGAGAAAAAGATCGACAGCGCCGAGATCTCGATCGTCTTAACAAAGCCGCCCCAAATGTAGAGCAGGTTGGTCGCGTTGAAGATTTCCATGCGCTAGGCCTCCTCTACGTTGTCGAGTCCCAGCTCGGCCAGGCTCACGCCGCGCGGACGCTCCTTGGAGCGGCGCTCGAGCCACTGCACCAGCATGGCGAGCGGAAAGCAGATGATGAAGTACATAAGGCAGCAGACGATGTATCCCTGCAGGTAACCGTACAGACTCACAAAGTTGTCGGAACGGTACATAAGGTCGCCGCCGGCCACAAGCGCCAGCACCGACGTGTTCTTGACCAGGTTGAGCGCCTGGTTACACAGCGGCGGCAGAATAATCTTGAATGTCTGGGGCAGCACGATGTACCAGTACGCCTGCGCACGGGTGAAGCCCTGGCTCTGGGCCGCCTCCATCTGACCGCGCGGAACCGCCTCGATACCAGTGCGGATGACCTCCGAAATGTAGGCCGCGTGATACAGGCCCACACCCAAGAAGCCCAGCACGAACGGCGCGATGCGCACCGGCTGGTCGGCACCGGTTATGGCCTGCAAAAACTGCGGACCAGCCATGTACATAAAGAGCACCTGCACGGGCAACGGGGTGTTCTGGTAAAACTCCACATACACACGGCTTATGGCGCGCAGCACGCGCGAGCGAGTGGTAGAGAACACGCCCAGCAGCGTGCCCAGCACCAGCGATAGCAGCAGGCCGGCAACGACCACCTGCAGCGTCACGCCAAAGCCCTCCCAGAAGGGCCCCATGTTTTGAAATGTCGTCGACCAGCGGTCGGCGTCAAACAATCCTTCGAGCATTTGATTCCTTCCTTGGACGATGCGCCTATACAAGACCCCAGGTCTTGACCTCTTGGTCGAGCCAGCCATCGGCCAGGCGATCGCAAACTACCTGATCGACCACAGCCGAAAGGTCGCAGCCCTTCTTGGTCGCCACGCCGTAGCCCTGCTCGCCAAACTTGACCTCGGGCTGCAGCAGCTCAACGGTCTCGTTCATGTAACCGGCCAGCGTGGAGCGGTCCATGGCAAAGACGTCGATATTGCCGGCGTCGAGCGAACTCTTGATGATGGGATAGCCGCTAAAGGCCCTAAACTCGGGCTTGCAGCTAAAGCCGTTGTCCTTGATCATCTGCTCGATCAGGCCCTGCGTGGTGGCACCCTGGCTCACGCCAATAACCTTGCCGTCCAGGTCCTCAATCGAGGTAAAGCCCGAACGTTTCTTGACCATGAGTCCCACGTAGTCGGTGCGGTACGGCGTCGAAAAATCCCAGCTCTTCTTGCGCTCGTCGGTGATGGTGTAGGTCGCCGCGACCACGTCGAGCTGGCCGTTATCGATCAGTGGGCCGCGCGTCTTGGGCGTTACGTCGGTAAACTCGACAAGCTCCTGGGCGCGGGCCTCCTTGTAGCTCACGCCGAAGACGGCAGCGGCGATCTGGTAGCACAAATCGACTTCCATGCCCTCAAAGCGGCCCTTGGCGGTGTCGTAATAGCCGTAGCCGGGAACATCCTTCTTAACGCCGGCATTCAGATGGCCACGCGACTTAATGGCCGCAAGCTTGGACCCCTTGTCGGAGCCCTCGCCACTGGTGGAGTTGCCACAACCGGTAAGCGCGGTCCCCGTCAACGCGAGCATGCCGGCGCCCGCCAGCTGCAAAAAGTGACGGCGCGACACGGCCGCCCTCGTCATATCCGTCATGTCCATCACCGCGCCTAGTGCAGAATCTTGGACAGGAACTCGCGGCAGCGCGGGTTCTCGGGGTTATCGAAGAAGTGCTCGGGCGTGCCCTCCTCCAAAATGCGGCCGTCCTCCATAAAGATGACGCGGTCGGCCACCTGGCGTGCAAAGCCCATCTCGTGCGTCACGCAGATCATGGTGATATCTTCCTGCGCAAGCTCGATCATAACGTCCAGAACCTCCTGGACCATCTCGGGGTCGAGTGCCGAGGTCGGTTCGTCAAACAGGATGATGGGCTGCTTGGTGCACAGGGCACGGGCGATGGCGATGCGCTGCTGCTGACCACCCGAGAGATTCTGCGGATACTCGCCGGCCTTATGCGCCATGCCGACGCGCTTGAGCGCAGCGATGGCGATCTCGGTCGCCTCCTCCTTGCTCTTCTTTTGCAGTTTGATGGGCGCGAGCGTCAGGTTGCCCAGCACCGTCATGTTGGGATACAGGTTGAACTGCTGAAACACCATAGAGCTATACTTGCGAGCCATCTCCAGGTGATTCTTTTTGGTGAGCGGCGTACCGTCGATGACGACCTCGCCCGACGTGGGCTCCTCCAGATAATCGACGCAACGGATGAGCGTCGACTTACCCGAACCGGAAGGCCCGATCATTACGAGCTTCTCGCCGCGCTTGACGGTGAGATTGATATCTTTGAGCACATGCAGGTCGCCAAAGTACTTGTTGAGATGCTTGATCTCGATCATGTCTGCCATGAATGTCCCTTCCCTGCGTTTACACGAGTTGAACTATTGTACGGAAAGAACCGCGTTTCCGCAGCCCACACTACATTCCCGTAAAGAACCCGCAACCTTTAACCCACTCATTGGGGACGGGCTTAAATGAGTACCCGCTCATTGGGCACTCATTTAAGCCCGTCCCCAATGATTGCCCAGCCCAGCAAAAAGGGGCGCGACCGCAATGGTCACGTCCCCTTAACATCAACTATGTACCGCTCGGCCCTTAAGCCAGCTTTGCTCCGACGATCTTTGCCGCGGCAGGCTTATCGAAGTTGCCGCCGGTGGCCTTGCCGAGTGCTCCCATGACCTGGCCCATCTGCTTCTTGGAAGTAGCGCCCAGCTCGGCGATGACCTGCTCGATCAGGGCCTCGAGCTCCTCGCCCGAAACCTGCGCGGGCAGCAGGCTCTCCAGAATCTTGACCTGCTCGGTCAGGTTGTCGGTACGCTCCTGGTCGGTGCCGGCCTTGATGGACATCTCCAGCGTCTCGCTCGTCTGCTTGATCAGACGCTTGATCATGCTGTTGACGTCTTCCTCGGTCACATCGCGGCGCTCGTTAACCTCGATATTCTTCACCTCGGCCTTGACCTGGCGAATGATGGACAGGCGAACCTTGTCCTTGGCCTTCATGGCCGCGATCATTTCTTTCTGCAGCTCTTCGTTGGTCATCTGCAAATCCTCTCTAATAGCGTGGGCGGCACTCACGCGAGCACCGCCCCATGGTTACTCAGTCTTCGACGAATCGTCGGTCGAACTCTTGGTGACACCCTTCAGACTCACGTTATAGGGTACGTCCTTGGGCATGGGGTTGACGGTGATGTCGGCATCCTTCTTGTACTGCTCCAGCCACTCGCTGTACGCGGTGCTGGCCGCTTGCGTCTTCACCACGTTGGAGACGTACTTTTTGATGTCCTTGGGCACCTGGTTGATGTCATCAACCTGATTATCGACATGGAAGTAGTCGGTGCACTTGATGATGTGGTAGCCATAGGTCGACTCGACGACTTCGCTCACGTCGCCCTTGTTGAGTCCCTCGAGCGCCGTCTGGTAGCTGTCGACGAAAGTGGTGAGCTTATCCCAGCCCACATCGCCCTTCTTCTCCTTGGAACCGGTGTCCTCGGAGTACTGCTCAACGGCGTCCTCAAAGCTCAGCTCACCGGAGTTGATCTTGTCCAGGCACTCCTGCGCCTTGACCTTGGCGGCAGCCTTGTCCTCGTCGGAAGCGTCAGAATCAACCTTGATCAGGATGTTCGACGAGCGGCGGGCGTCGTTGTAGCTGGACAGGTTTTCGTTGATGTAATCGACAATCTCGCTGTCCTTGGGCTTGCTCGTGGGCGCGACGGCATCCTTGAGTTTCTGCTGCGCCAGACTCTCCTTGAGTGAGTCCTTGTAGGTGTCCTCGGTATAGCCGTAGGTCTTGAGGGTCTTCTTAAAGGCCTTGGCGCCGCCCGCGCTCTTGCACGCGTCCTTCCAAGCCTTCTCGACCTCCTCGTCAGACACCGTCACGCCGTTCTCCTTCTGTGCCTGTTGAAGCAGAATCTGCTGCGTGTAGGAGTCGATGAGTTGCTTGCGGTACTTCTTGGGCGTGAGGTCGTTGTCAACCAGATACTGCGCCCAATCCTTATCCTTGGTGTAGCCGTAGGACGTGCGCATGCTCATGATCTGCTTGGTCACGGTGTCCTCGGTGAGGTTGGTGCCGTTGATAGTTGCAGCAACACCGCCGGTCAGCTTGTAGCCCGAGGCGTCCTCGGCCTGCGACATAAGGCCGGAGCACGCCATCGCCGAGACGGAAAGCAGCATCGCCAGCACGCCGATGACCACCAGGACGATCTTGACGGTCTTAGACACGTACGTCTTGCGCTGCTTCTTGCGAGAGCTGGAGGCAGCGCAAGCCTGCTGCTCGGGCGTCGGCTCGGGCGCAGGGTTCTTTTTCTTATTTGCCATAGTTGGCCTTTCGCATAACGAATCGAACAAACGCCATTGTGTCACAACGCGGCCCCCGCGGCACGCTTGGTGCATTGGGGGCAGGTTAATCTGCACCATTTTGGTGCAAAGGGGACAGATGTGGCACTTGGGGACGTTCTTTATATGCCGGCACTTGGGGACCGTCCCTTACTGCCGGCAGAAAAGGAACGTCCCCAAGTGCCGACTCAGCCCCACCTTAGAAGTGACGGCGGATGGCGTCGACCATACCCTGGGACGTGGTCTGGCCGAGCACGTCGGCTGCGGCATCGGCGTCCATAAAGATGTTCATGAGCGCCTGCAGGGCCTCGACCTGGCCGCCCGGCTCGGCGATGCCCAGATTGATGACGATCTGCGCCGGCACCGGAGCGCCCATGCCAGCCATAGCGTTGAATGTCACGGGCGCGGCGGGCTTCACCACCGCGATATAGGGCTTGGCCACAAACCCCGGATCGGTATGCGGAATGGCAATGTTTGCCGCCGGCATGGCAAGACCCGTGGGATAGGCATCCTCGCGCGTGCGAACGGCGTCGAGCCAACCGGATGCAATGTAGCCACGTGGTGCAAGCTCGCCCTCAAGCCGCGCGAACACCTCATCCGGCGTCGCACACTCCCAATCAAAAAACACCAGCTCAGGCGTAAACAGTGCTTCGTTATCCGCCATGCGCTCACCTCTCTCATCTAGTCACCTGCGACGTTCTTGAATGACCAGTCGTTAAAGACCGTTCCCGATGACTACCCAAAACAAAAGGTGGCCACGCGCGCCTTGGCGCCAATGACCACCCTGACTACTCGGCTAAATTGTACTGTGCGCCGCTAGCCGCGAGGCGCGTCAATTGCGACCTTGCCGCTCTCCAGCACGTGGACGCGACCGTCGGCGAGCATCTGCACGACCTCGGGATACAGCACGTGCTCAATCGCGTGGATGTGCTCCTCGAGCGTATCGACGTCCCAGCCCTCCTCAACAGCCAGCGCGCGCTGGGCGATGATGGGGCCGTTGTCGTAGATCTCGTTGGCAAAATGCACGGTCACGCCAGTTACCTTGACGCCGCGCGCAAAGGCATCGTCGATCGCATGCGCGCCGGTAAAGCTCGGCAGCAGCGCGGGATGCAGATTGACCACGCGATTGGGGAATGCCGCCAGCAGCGGCGTGTGCACCATGCGCATGTAGCCGGCCATGACCACATACTCGCAACCGCGCTCGAGCAGCTCGTGCGCAATGATCTCGTCGGCGGCGATGGGGTCGGCATAGACATCCTTGGACAGCGTGAGCGTCTGGATGCCCGCGCGCTCAGCGCGCTGCAAACCCTTAGCCGAAGGACGGCTCGACACCACAAGCTCAATCGAAGCGTTGAGCTTGCCGGCGGCGATCAGGTCGATCAGCGCCTGCAGGTTGGTACCCGAACCGCTGATGAGCACACCGATCTTGAGCGGCTCGGCCGTATCGGTGCCGGTCGGACGGGTGTAGGGCACAAAGCCCAGGCTCGCGGCAGCAGTCATCTGCTCGTTAGCGCTCATCGGAGTACACGACCTTACCGGAACCCTCGACGCACTCGCCCACGCGGAACGGCTTCTCGCCCAGCGCGACCAGAGCCTCGGTCACCGCGGCCTCGTCCTCGGGGGCGACGATCAGGCACAGGCCAACGCCCATGTTGAAGGTCTTGCATGCCTCATTGGGCGCGAGCTCGGCCTGGCGCGAGACGTAGGTGATGACGGGCGGAACGTCCCAACCCATCTCGGCGCCGTTACGGGTGACCACGGCGTCAACGTCGTCGGCAAGCGCGCGGTTGAGGTTCTCGGTGATGCCGCCGCCGGTGATGTGGGCGATGGCGTGCACCGGAGCGCCACCGCGCAGCAGCTCCAGAATCGGCTTGACATAGATGCGCGTGGGGGCCAACAGGGCGTCTGCCAGCGAAGCACCGCCGAGCTCCTCGAGCGGACGGCTCAGCTCCTCCGCCTTAGCGGCGGCCTCGGGCGTGCCCGGCTTAATGCCGTCGACGCCGATGACCTTGCGCACGAGCGAGTAGCCGTTGGAGTGCACGCCGGTGGAAGGCAGGCCCAGGATCACATCGCCCGGGCGGACGTTTGCGGGGTCGAGCATCTTGGGACGGTCGACGACGCCCACGGTAAAGCCGGCAAGGTCGTAGTCGGCCGGAGCCATGACGCCGGGGTGCTCGGCCATCTCACCGCCCACGAGCGCGCAGCCCGCGAGCTTACAGCCATCGGCCACGCCCTTGATGATCTTTGCCATGTGCCCGGCCTCGATGTGACCGATGGCAACATAGTCCAGGAAGAACAGCGGCTCGGCGCCCGAAGCCAAAATGTCGTTGACGCACATAGCGACCAGGTCCTGGCCCACCGTCTCGTGACGGTCCATGATCTGGGCAAGCACGAGCTTGGTGCCCACGCCGTCGGTACCGCTAATCAGAATCGGGTCTTCCATATCCTTAAGCGCGGCGGCCGAGAATAAGCCACCAAAGCCACCGATACCGCCGATGACCTCGGGACGGTTGGTGTCCTTAACCATCTGCTTAATAGCGTCAACGGCGCGGCCGCCCTCGGCGGTATCGACGCCGGCATCCTCATACGTCACATGCTTGCTGTCGCTCATCTGAGCCTTCCTCTCCCACTACCGTGGCGCCGCGCGGGCGCCAAACGGTGCTCATAGTTGCGTTCATTTCGGCGCGCGCCATAACAACGCGCGCCGTCATATCAACAAAACAGCAGGTAAAACCTACCAAAATAAACCTGTCCCTACATGGCAGGTTTTAGGCCTCGCCGTGTTCCTCTTCCCAGCTGCGATCGTCGTATTTCTCGACCACGGCGTCGTCATCAACGTGCAGCGGCTTGTCCAGGTTGCGGGGCTTAAAGCCCTCCATGAACTTGTCGCGGCCAAAGCTCTCGGGAATCGCCACGGGGTAGCGGCCGGTAAAGCACGCATCGCAGTAACCGCCCTTGGGCATGACCTTAAGCAGGCCCTCGACCGAAAGGAAGGCCAGCGAATCGGCGCCGATATACTCGCAAATCTCGTCGACCGTCTTGTTGGCGCTGATAAGCTGCGACTGCACGTCGGTATCGATGCCGTAGAAGCACGGCCAGATGACCTCGGGCGAGTTGATGCGGATATGAATCTCCTTGGCGCCAGCGTTGCGCAGCATCTTGACGAGCTGCACCATGGTGGTGCCGCGCACGATGGAGTCGTCGATGACGACCAGGCGCTTGCCCTCGATGTTGTCGCGCAGCGGGTTGAGTTTCATACGCACGCCCATGGCGCGCAGCTCCTGCGTGGGCTCGATAAACGTACGGCCCACGTAGCGGTTCTTGATAAGACCCTCGCCAAAGGGAATACCGCTCTCGTGCGAATACCCCTCCGCGGGCGGCAGGCCGGAGTCGGGCACGCCGATGACCAGATCGGCCTCGACGGGCTCCTCGTGTGCCAGCTGGCGACCCATGTCGTAACGGCAGGCATAGACGCTCTTGCCGTTCATGATGGAGTCGGGGCGGGCAAAGTAGACCTGCTCAAAGATGCAGTTTGCGGGCTCTTCGGCTGCAGGCACGCCCTGCTCGGATACCAGACCCTCGGCGCTGATGCGCAAGATCTCGCCGGGACGGACGTCACGGACGTACTCGGCACCCACGATGTCGAGTGCGCAGGTCTCGGAAGCAACGACCCAGCCGCCGGCGCGCGTGACACGGACGGCGGAGTCGACCGTCGCGGCGCCGTCCTGCGACGGCAGCTGCGAAACGGATGCGGCATCGGCCTGGTCCAGGCCCTCGTCCACCAGCTTGCCCAGCACGAGCGGGCGAATGCCGTGCGGATCTCGGAATGCGTAGAGTGCCTGCTCGTTGATGAGCGTCATGGCGTAGCCGCCGCGCACGAGCTCCATGGTCTTGCGAATGCCCTCGCGCAGATGGCCTGTACGCTGAGTAAAGTAGCCGATAAGCTTAGTCGCGACCTCGGAATCCGAATTGGAGAGGAACGGCACGCCCAGCTCGATCAGCTGGCGGCGCAGCTCGTCGGTGTTAACCAGAGTGCCGTTGTGAGCAAGCGCGATAATGACGCTGTTGATGGTAGAAAGATGCGGCTGCGAGGCTTCCCAGCTCTTGGCACCGGCAGTGCCATAGCGCACGTGGCCCACGGCCAGCTGGCCGGAGAGCGTCGACAGGTCGGCGTTGGAGAACACGCGATCGAGCAGTCCCAGGTCTTTGCGAACCATAACCGTGCCGCCATCACCCACGGCGATTCCCGCCGATTCCTGGCCGCGATGCTGCAGCGCGCGCAGACCAAAGTACGTCAGTCGAGCCACATCGCGATCGGGTGCCCACACACCAAAAATGCCGCATTCCTCATGCAGCTGGTCGGAGTCCGGATCATACGTCGACATGGTCTTCACCTGTCCCGCGGCACGCTCGGCCGCGCGGATGGTTTCTTGAGACATGGCATCCCCTCAGAGCCTCGTTATTTGGCGTTACCTGCCCTATTATACGCACGGCAAGACAAGCACTCCCGCGCATGAACAGCGCTTTTTAAAAGCCCACCGAGCTTATAATCCGTTTTGCAGCCAAACATTTTATTGGGCAGGCGCCTCGGGGCCGACGATCCCGCATACTTCCGTTGCGACGCGTCTTGCCCGCCGTTGGGGCTTGCATTGTTGCAATTGGGACGTTCGTCCTGTCTTTTGGCAGGTCGGCGGCGTATCCTTGTACCTACAGCAAAACGAGAAAGGTTATGTATGGATCGAAACGAACTCGACCCCAGCGTCCCCAGCGCCACGGAGGTCAAGAAGATCCCCCTCATCATTAAGGTATACGCCGTCCTGTGCATCCTGTCCGGCGTGGGCACGCTCCCGTCGGTCGGCGCCTTTATGTGGCAGGTCATCACCGCGCTCATCAACGGCAACGCCGCCGCCAAGCTCGGCGATAACACGCTCGTCGCGGTCGGACTGATTGTCGCCGGCATCATGCTCTCGGCTGCCAGTGCCGTCATCTTGATCATCTTTGGCCTTGACCTCATCAAGAACCAGCGCCGCAATGCCGCCCGTCTGTCCTATATCCTTATCGCGTTTACCGTCGTCGAGCTTTTGGTTGACGTGATGCTCCAGGGCATCGGGCCCTTCTTGCTGCGCCCTGCCATCCAGCTCGGCATCCTCGTCGCACTTTCGGCCACCGTCGACCCCACGCTGCGCCAGGAGCGCGAGCTGCAGCGCCGCCTGCAGGAGATGCTCGACCGCGACGCCGCCGCCGAGGGCATGCTCGGGCGCGATGAAACCGGCGAGGGCTACATCAAGCTCAACTACTTCAACCTGTTCTGGGTATTCTTTGTCTGCTGCGTGCTCGGCCTGGTCCTGGAGGATATCTGGCATATGACCGTCAACGATCCGGGTGTCTACCAGGACCGCGCCGGTATGCTGTTTGGCCCCTTCAGCCCCATCTACGGCTTTGGTGCCGTGCTCATGACCATGGTGCTCAACCGCTTCTATAAAAAGAACCCCATCATCATTTTCCTGGTGAGCGCCCTGCTCGGCGCCAGCTTTGAGGTGTTCGTGGGCTGGTTTATGCAGACCGCGTTTGGCGTGGTCTCGTGGAGCTACTCGCACATAACGCTGTTCGGTATGCCCGACCCGCTCGTGGTCCTCACGGGCGGACGCACCTGCACGGGCTTCGCCTGTCTGTGGGGCCTGGGTGGCCTCATCTGGATCAAGCTGCTGCTGCCGAGGCTGCTCAAGCTCATCAACATGATTCCGTGGAAGAGCCGCTACTCGGCTACCGTCATCTTCACCATCATTATGCTGGTCGATGGCGTTATGACGCTGCAGTCGCTCGATTATTGGTATCAGCGCGTCAACGGCACGGAACCGGATATTCCCGTTGCGCAGTTCTACGGCAAGTACTTCGATAATGACTTTATGGAAAACCGCTTCCAGAGCATGACCATGAGCCCCAAGGATGCGACGCGCGTGTAGCGCCCACCGCGCCCAAAACGCAAAATGCCCGCCGGTATCACACGTACCGGCGGGCATTTTTATAAACGAGCCTTCTATCGACGCAAGCCTCTACGCCTCGCGCTCGACCTCACTCACGCATTCATTCTTGATGGTGCCAACGAGCGCCTGCAGCGCATCGACCACGTGCGGGCGAATGTCCCCGCCGATGAGCACGAGCATGATGTCGTCACCTACGGCAAGCTCGCCGCTTGCCAGCCACACGCGCACATAGCCGATACCCGGCATCGCGCGCGTCGCCTCGATGGCGGCCTGTACCTTGCTGGCGTCGTAGCCGAACACCATGCTGCCCACCTTGTGGCCCGGCGCCACGCCATCGGTCTCGACACCGCGCGCCTCGGCCTTGGGCGTCGCGCGCACCACACCGTTATGTGTCAGATACATACCGCACGCAGGTGCCGACGAATCGGCCTTGGCCTCGCGCAGCCAAGCATCAATCGAAGGCATCGTTTTGCCATTCTCGAGCATCATTTCTCCCTTACCGTCGTCGAGTAGCCAATTTGGAACGGGGCTTTTTTAGCTACTCTCGAACAACTTATTCCTCGACCGGCGTGAGCACCATGACGGCACGCGTGTTGCTCAGCGATAACGAACGACAGGTCACAAGCGTTACGACCTTGGTTGCCGAAGCAGCACGATCAGTGGCATCGCTCGCCACGGCAGAGGCACCGTCGAGCATCTCGGACAGGTAGTTCTTGAGCCCGTCGTCGCCCTCAAAATTGGGCGTGCGCGCCTTGGAGTACGTATCCTCAACGACCTTGGTCGCCAGCGGACGCAGCTTATACGTAGCATCCCGTGTGATGTAGTACACATATTCAATGCTATCGAACGTTGCCTGGTCAGTCGTATCCGAAATCACGTTGAACATCGACCCATCGTTCATATGGTGGCCGTAGATCGTGGTCTGCTGGTCAACCATTCCCGGCGCGGTGTCATCGCTATCCAGGAAAATGGCCCCAGATGCATTGGCCGTACCGTCGAACAGCGTGTTGAGGTATTTGGAGTTGTTGTTGGTCTGCACGACGGGATAGTTGATGTTGGTGCCGGGCGCGTAAATCCAACCCACAACCTCGGGATTCGTCTGGGCAAGTGCATCAAAGTCGATAATCGGCACGCCGCTGGCGTCCTTGTCGCTTATATATTGCTTCTCGATTTTCTGATACGAATCGCTCGCCTGCTTATAGCCAATCTGAGCATTGATAAAGATGGCAGCGGCGGCAACAATCAGACCGATGCCCACGATAATGAGCAGAATAGGAATAATGGAGCGGCGCTTTTTGCGCGGCGGTTCGGTGTAATCCGACGGCGCGGCATGCGATGAAGACCGGGGCGGCTTCTTAGCGGTGCTATAAGACGAAGGGCGATACGCAGCCGGCGTATCCTGACGGCGATGGGACGTCGGCGTTACAGAACGCGGCGCGCGCGACTGCTGAGGAGAGGATGTCCGACCCTGCTGCGCCGCATGGGCAGCACCCGGCTTCGACGGATCGGGAATCTGAGAAGCCTTGAATCGTTTTCCCTGATAGTCGGACATGGCTCTCCTTATACTGCGGCGAAACGGCGGAACGTCTAGGCGTCGGCCATCTCCTGCTTCATCTTCTCGATAACCTTGCGGTACTCGGGGTCGCATGCGCCCAGAATCTGCGTGGCGTAGATGGCGGCGTTCTTGGCGCCGTTGATGGCAACGCAGGCCACGGGCACGCCCGAAGGCATCTGCACCATCGACAGCAGCGAATCCATGCCGCCCAGGTCACTCGTCTTCATAGGCACACCGATGACCGGCAGCGGCGTAAAGGCAGCCACGACACCACCCAGGTGAGCGGCCTTGCCGGCGGCGGCGATAATCACTTTGATACCGCGATCGGCGGCAGTCGAAGCCCACTCGTGGACCTTCGCCGGCGTGCGATGTGCGCTCGCAATGACGAGCTCATAGGGCACACCGAGCTCCTCGAGCTCGGCGGTGCAGCCTTCCATAACGCCCAGATCGGACTTGGAGCCCATAATGATCCCGACAACCGGCTTCTGATCTGCCATAAACAAAGACCTCCTGTTGAGAGCGGTGACGCGGCGGATCCGCGACCCTTAACTACTGAGAGTAGTATAGCTGCTCCCGTCCCTGCGGTCTTTGTGGCGCTTCGCGGGCGGGCCAGGCTTTATCTTCACTCCGGTTGCTTCGCAAAGTCGTTCAGATAAAGCCTGGCCCGCCCGCGAAGCGCCCTGCGACCTACCGGGAATTGCCATGACGTACGTTGGCTGAAATATTAACGTGGGATACGCCGTTCGAACGAACGGCGTATCCCACACTCACTTTTTATTCAGCCCTAGTCATCGCGCAAAGCCCCTTCCACAGCACACGGTGCACCCGAGTCACCGAAGGCCGGGACGGAGGGGTCGCACTACACCGTGTACTGCGGCAGGTCCTGCAGGGCGATGACGTCCATGCCCATGTCGTTGGCGCTGCCGTGACCCTGCTGGTCCTCACGCACCGCCTCGATGGCGCTCACGTGCGTGTTGGCGGCAGACATCGCCGTCACGCAGGTCACGCCGCGGCGCACTGCCTCGGTACGCAACAGATAGCCGTCGCCACGCGAACCTGGGCCGTACGGCGTGTTGACGATCACCGCAATCTTGCCATCGGCGATGAGGTCGCCGATGTTGGGGCGCTCGCCGTCATGCGGGCCGCTAATCTTCTCCACGACCTCGCACGTCACGTTGCCGCCACGCAGCACGCGCGCCGTACCCTCGGTGGAGCAGATGTCAAAGCCCAGGTAGCGCAGGATACGCGCGACCGAAAGGATGTGGCGCTTGTCGCGATCGCACACGCTAATGAACACCTTGCCGGCGCTCGGGTCGGGCAGCTTGTAGTCGATCGCCAGCTGCGTCTTGGCGTATGCCTCGGGATAGCTCTTGGCGATACCCATGACCTCGCCCGTCGACTTCATCTCGGGACCCAGGATAACGTCGGCGCCCGGGAAACGACCCCAGGGCATAACGGCTTCCTTCATGCAGAACCAATCGAGCTGACGCTCGTCGCTCGGCAGGCCCAGGCTGGCGATGGAATCGCCCGCCATGATACGCGCCGCACACTTGGCCAGCGGCACGCCGGTGGCCTTGGAGATAAACGGCACGGTGCGGCTGGCACGCGGGTTGGCCTCGATCACGTAAACGGTCTCGCCCTTGATGGCGTACTGCACGTTAACCAGGCCGCGTACGCCCAGCGCCATCGCGATGCGGCGCGTGGTCTCGCGAAGCTTTGCCTGCAGGCTCTCGCTAAAGCTGAACGGCGGGATGCAGGTCGCAGAGTCGCCGGAGTGAATACCGGCCTCCTCGATATGCTCCAGGATACCGCCGATATAGACCTCTTCGCCATCGCACAGGGCGTCGACATCGGACTCGATCGCGCCCTCCAAGAAGCGGTCCAGATACACCGGGTAGTCGGGGCTAATGCGCGCAGCCTCGGCCATGTAATCGCGCAGGTGCTCGGCATCGTAGGCGATCATCATGCCGCGGCCGCCCAGCACGTAGCTCGGACGTACCAGCAGCGGGTAGCCAATGTGCGCGGCGACGGCCTCGGCCTCCTCAAACGAGGTGGCCTGACCCGCCGGCGGGTACATGATGCCCAGCTTGTCGAGCAGGGCGGCAAAGCGCTCGCGGTCCTCGGCAAAGTCGATGGCATCGGGCTTGGTGCCCATGATGTTGACGCCACTCTCCTCGAGCATGCGCGCCAGCTTAAGCGGGGTCTGGCCGCCAAGCGTCACCACGACGCCGTCGGGGCGCTCAACATCGATAACGTCCATGACGTCCTCGTAGGTAAGCGGCTCAAAGTAAAGGCGGTCGGACGTGTCGTAGTCGGTCGAGACGGTCTCGGGATTGCAGTTGACCATGATGGTCTCAAATCCGCGGGCCGCCAGCGCATAGCTCGCATGCACACAGCAGTAGTCGAACTCGATACCCTGGCCGATACGGTTGGGGCCGGCGCCCAGGATCATCGCCTTGGGCTTGTCCGCCGGCGTGGTCTCGTCGGGAGCCACGCACTTCTTGGCATCCGGACTCGTGCGGTAGATGTTCTCGTACGTCTTGTAGTGGTACTCCGTGGCGCTCGAGAACTCCGCAGCGCAGGTATCGACCGTCTTCATGCTGGGAACCACGCCAAGGCCCTTGCGATAGGCGCGCACAAAGCGCTCGTCCGAGCCGGTCAGCGCGGCGATCTCGGCGTCGCTCGTGCCGTACTGCTTGAGCAAGCGCATCGCGTCGGCGTCGATATCCTCCACACGCAGGCCGCGGATGCTTTCCTGGACCTGCACCATGTCGTTGATACGGTTGAGGTACCACGGATCGATGCCGCAGATGGCATGGATGCGGGTGATGTCCCAGCCACGGCGCAGGGCCTCGACCACAAAGAAGATGCGGTGCTCGGTCGGGGTGCCCACGGCCTGGGCGAGCTCGTCGTCGCTCAGCTTGTCGGCACCCTCCTTGCCACCGGCGCAGATACCCTGGTGACCGTCCTCCAGCGAGCGCATGGCTTTGCCGAAGGCCTCCTCAAAGGTGCGGCCAATCGCCATAATCTCGCCCACTGCCTTCATGCGCGTGGTGAGCGTGGGGTCGGTACCCTTGAACTTCTCGAAGGCAAAGCGCGGCACCTTGACAACGCAGTAGTCAATCGTGGGCTCAAAGCAGGCAGGCGTTGCCTTGGTAATGTCGTTGACGATCTCGTCGAGCGTGTAGCCCACAGCCAGGCGCGCGGCGGCCTTAGCGATGGGGAAACCCGTGGCCTTGGAGGCCAGCGCGGACGAACGGCTCACGCGCGGGTTCATCTCGATGACGATCAAGCGACCGGTCTGGGGGTTCACGGCAAACTGCACGTTGGAGCCGCCGGTCTCGACGCCAATCTTCTCCAAGATGGCGAGCGACGCGACACGCATGCGCTGATACTCAAGGTCGGAGAGCGTCTGCGCCGGCGCCACAGTGATGGAGTCGCCGGTGTGCACGCCCATGGGGTCGAGGTTCTCGATGGAGCACACGATGATGCCGTTGCCGGCGTGGTCACGCATAACCTCCATCTCGTACTCTTTCCAACCCTCGATGGACTCCTCGACCAGCACCTCGTGGGCGGGCGAGAGTTCCAGGCCCTGGCTCACGATGGAGACGAGCTCCTCGTGGGTGTGAGCGATGCCGCCGCCGGCGCCGCCGAGGGTAAAGCTCGGACGCAGTACGCAAGGATATCCCACGCGCTCGGCGATGGCCTCGGCGTCTGCCACGCTGTAGGCATAGCCCGAGCGCGCGACCTCCAGGCCGATCTCGGCCATGGCCTCGTTAAAGAGCTTGCGGTCCTCGCCGCGCTCGATAGCGGCCAGGTCGCAGCCGATCATCTCGACGCCGTACTTGTCGAGCGTGCCGTCCTTTGCCAGTTCGACGGCGGCGTTCAGACCGGTCTGGCCGCCCAGCGTGGGCAGCAGCGCGTCCGGGCGCTCTTTCTTGATTACGCGCTCGATAAATTCGGCAGTGATGGGCTCGACATAGGTGCGGTCGGCCAAGCCCGGGTCGGTCATGATGGTCGCCGGGTTGGAGTTGACCAGGATGACCTCAAAGCCATCCTCCTTGAGCACCTTGCAGGCCTGGGCGCCGGAGTAGTCGAACTCACAGGCCTGGCCGATGACGATGGGGCCCGAACCAATGACGAGGATACGCTTGATGTCAGTACGTTTCGGCATGTTAGTTCTCCTCGGTCTCAGCGGTCTCGGACTCAGCAAAGTTCCAGCCGGCAAGGCGGTCCTTCGCGGGATCGATGTCCAGGTAGTTCTCCTCGCCGTCCATGAGTCGCGTAAAGGCAGTAAAGAGATAGTGGGCATCGGTGGGGCCAGGCGAAGCCTCGGGGTGGTACTGGACCGAGAAGCACGGGGCGTCGAGCAGCTGGATGCCCTCGGCGGTGCCGTCGTTGAGGTTCACATGCGTCAGGCGAATGCGACCAAAGCGCTCGTTCATCACGACCGGCGCGATTCCGCGGCGCACCCAGGCGCGCAGATCTCCATCGGCCGCATGCTCGGTCTCGCCGCCCGAAAGCTCGGGGACAAGCTTGCCCAGACTGGGGAACAGCAGGCCAAAGCCGTGGTTTTGCGCGGTGATCTCCACGCGGCGGCTCACCAGGTTCATGACCGGCTGGTTGCCACCGCGGTGACCGAACTTAAGCTTTTCCATCTGGGCGCCGCAGGCCAGGCTGATCATCTGGTGACCAAGACAAATACCAAAGACCGGCACCTTGCCGATCAGCTGCTGCACCTGCTCGTAGGTCTCCACCACGGCGTCGGGGTCGCCGGGGCCATTGGACAAAAAGACACCGTCGGGATTCATGTCGAGCACCTGCTGGGCGGGCGTATCCCACGGCACGACGGTAAGGTCGCAGCCGGCGCGGACCAGCCCCTCCAGAATACCGCGCTTCACACCGCAGTCGTAGGCGACCACCTTGTGACGGGCAGGAGCGGCAGCCGCAAGTGCAAAGTCATGCGTGGCAGGCAGGTCGACGGCGGCAAAGGCGTGGGGCTCAGGGCAGCTCACGGTCTTGACCAGGTTCTCGCCTACCAGCGTGGGCGCTGCGGCCAGACGCTCGGCAAGCTCGTCGACGTCGAAGATCTCGGTCGAGATAATGCCCATCTTGGAACCATTATCGCGCAGATGGCGCACCAGGGCGCGGGTGTCGACACCCTCGATAGCGACGATGCCGTGAGCGCGCAGGTACTCCGGCACGCTCACGGCCGAGCGCCAGTTAGAAGGCGTGGCGCACATGTCGCGAACGATCATGCCGCGCATAGCCGGAGCGCTCGCAGGGCGCACGGCGTCGCCGGGGAAGGCCGACTGGACGTCGGTCTCGTCGATACCGTAATTGCCGATCTGCGGATAGGTCATGGTTACGATTTGGCCGGCATAACTCGGGTCGGTCATGACCTCAAAGTAGCCCTCGAGCGAGGTGTTGAAGCAGACTTCGCCGGTCGCGGTGCCCTCGGCGCCGCATGCACGTCCATAAAAAATGGTCCCATCCTCAAGATACAGGATGCAGGGACCACAGGTGCCCTTGCTGGTTTTGGCCAGCATACGCTGGCAAAGCTCGCTGGGCGCGAAGGTGCGGGCGGCAGCGCCCGCGGTATGGTTGTTCGCCATAGTTCTCCTTCCCGGTCTCACAGGACCGGCTTAAAGGTGTGTAGTTAGGCCTCGCGGTATTGTAACCGTAAGCATGCCTCATGGCGTTAATTTCATCGAAATGTTTACGAAATGATAATTATGACTTTCTATGCATAATGATTTTTCTAGGACGAGGATTAAAAATCATCCCGCGGGGCTTGTGGCTCACGCGGGATGATGACGTCTTACTTTTTCTTATCCTGCTCCAGCAGTTTGGACGGTGTGCGATCGGGCTTGCCGCCGCGGAAAATCTCGCGGCCATGCAGACGATGCTCCAGGTCACGTTCGGCCTTTTCCTCGTCAATCTTGGTCTGGCTCACCACCGGGTCCTCAATCAACGACGACACCGAGTTCACCTGCTTCTGAATGCGCTCGGCGATGGTGTCATCCATACTCACGATGCGCATCTTCCAGTCGATACTCGTGGCGTTGGATGAGCTCTTGGTCCACACGAACGTCAAAATGGCGCTCTGGTGGCCGCGCGCGGGGAACATGCCAAAGAAGGAATCGTGCTGAATGTTGCTATTCTCGTCGATATAGGCGTGAACGTTATACACCACGCGGTCGATCTTATCGTTGAGCAACGCGTTGGTCGCAAGCGCCGCGGCCTGAATCTGCCCGTTGGACAGCAGCTCGAGCTCGTTGGCAGACGATGTGTCCAACACCGTCACCTCGACCGTGCCCGTGCGTTCATCGGCTTCATCGACGGTAAAATCGAGCGGGAACTGCGTAAAGCCATTGCCCCACTCAAGGCCGCCCTTCAGCGCGGTCGAAACGGTATCGACCGAAACGCTCTCGGACAGGTTGGCGGTGTTCAGGCGACGCATCACGCCGTAGCCAATCTGCATGCCCACGATCAGCACCAAAATACCGATGACCACGGCCATCGCGGTCTTCGTAATGGTATGGCTCACCTGCGAGCCCGAAGGATCGTCCTCGGACAGCGGGTCGATATGTTTTGCCTGGCTCGCGCGGTCCTCGCTGCGCAGCTGCGCTAGCGCCGCTTTGTCACCGCGCTTGACGGCGGCCTCTTTCTCGCGCATGCGCTCGGTACGCTTTTTGGCGAGCGTAGGATCCAAGACGCCGGATGCATCGATTTCGGAGAATAACTCCGTCACTTCTTCCGGAGTCAAAGGGTTCTTGTCAGCCATAAACTTCCTGTCATATCAATCAGTCGAGCTCGTGCGCACGCGCACCTTCGAACTGCATTCGATAGTAACGGGCATAGGTGCCGCCACGGGCGAGAAGCTCCTCGTGCGTGCCACGCTCCACAACGCGACCATGCTCAACGGTCGCAATCTCATCGGCATGCTTAATGGTCGAAAGACGGTGGGCGATGATAATCGTGGTGCGGCCGCGTGCCAGCTCTTCGAGCGACTCCTGCACCGCCTCCTCGCTCTCGTTATCCAAAGCACTCGTCGCCTCGTCTAAAATCAGGATCTTGGGATTCTTGAGAAACACGCGCGCGATGGCAACACGCTGCTTCTGTCCGCCCGAAAGACGGCTGCCGCGCTCGCCCACGACCGTGTCATAGCCCTGTGGAAGCGACTCGATAAAGGCATCGATGTTGGCGCGACGGGCGGCCTCGGCGATCTCTTCCGCCGTAGCGCCCGGCTTGCCGTAGGCGATGTTCTCGCCAATCGTACCGTCAAACAGATAGACATCCTGCTGCACCAGGCCGATGGCGCGGCGCAGGCTCTGCTGCGTCACATCGCGCACGTCCTGACCGTCGATGCTAATGGATCCGGCAGCCACGTCATAAAAGCGCGGCAGCAGCGAACAGGTCGTGGACTTGCCGCCGCCCGAGGGTCCAACCAGCGCGATGGTCTGGCCGGGCTTGATGGACAGATTCATATGGTCGATAACAGGGCGTCCGTCGGCGCCGCCCTCGCCCAACTCAACATCCTCGTAGCTAAAGCACACGTCGTGATACTCCACGGCGCCGGCGGTCACCCGCAGATCCGTGGCGCCCGGCTTGTCCTGGATATCCGGGGCAGTCGAGAGTACCTCGTCCATACGCTTAAAGCCGGCGATGGCCTTCTGATACGTTTCGGCCGAATTGACGAGCGTCTCGAGCGGCGTGCAGAACAGCGAAATATAGAGTGCAAAGGTCGCCATATCGACCGCCTGCAGCTGTCCCTGGGCGACCAGCCAGCCGCCCAGCAGCACCACGATCACATAGAGCACACCCGAGAGCAGGCCATACGTCGCGGTATAGACGCCCATGGCGTGATACATGTTCTCCTTGGACGAAAGATAGCGATTGTTGGAGGCGCGGAACTTGAAGCGTTCGGTCTCCTCATTGGCAAAGCTCTTGACCACGCGCATGCCCGCCAGCGAATCCTGCAGCTGCGCATTGATGCCGCTGATCTTTTTGCGGTTGTCGCTAAAAACCTCGCGCATGCGCATGTTCTGCCAAAACATGACGACCGCAAACGCCGCCGTCACCACGGCCATGGCGAGCGCGAGCACCGGGGCGATGGTAAAGAGGATCACAAACGAGCCGATAATCTCGATGCCGCAGATGATGATCCACTCGGGTACGTGATGCGCCGCCTCGCAGATATCGAACAGGTCGTTGACCACGCGGCTCATCATGTCACCCGAGCTGTTGCGGTCGAAGTACGCAAAGCTAAAGCGCTCATACTGGTCGAACAGGTCCTCGCGCATTTTGGACTCCATGCGCGCGCCCATCACGTGGCCCCAATAGCTCACAAAGTAGCGGCAGGCGCAGCGGACGGCATACATCAGCACCAAGCCCACCGCGATCATGCCGAGCGCCTGCATAATGGCAGCCTGACCCTGAGTAAATAGCCCACCGGTCAAATTACGCAGAATAATAGGAAAAGCAAGGTCAATGGCGGCAAGCACCAGAGCACAAACAGTATCAGCAACAAAAAGCCCCATCTGGGGCTCGTAATACGAAAGAAACCTCTTCAGCATGTGATCCTCAAAGAAATATCAGCAACGTAAGGCCCTGGGACAAAGCAATCAGTAGTACTTGTCCCAGGGCTATCCCCACTCGTTAAAGCTCCGTGCCCCCAAGGCGGTGTGCGATGCTGTCGCAGGCCAAGGCGCCCACGACGGTCTTGGCGTCTTCGATCTTGCCGTCGAGTACGGCGTCGATCAGCTCATGCAGCGGCACCAGGTCCACGTTGACAAACTCGTCATCATCGGGGTTGGGCGCATCAAACTCGAGCTTGGTAGCCAAGTAGATGTGGATAATCTCATCGCAAAAACCACAGGACGTGACAATCGACGTCAAAAAGCGAATGCGACCAGCCCTAAAGCCCGTCTCCTCATGCAGCTCGCGCTTGGCGCAATCGAGCGGGTCCTCGCCTGGATCGAGCTTGCCGGCGGGAATCTCGACCGTCACGCGGTCGATGGCGGTGCGGTACTGACGCACCAGTACGATCTTGCCGCTCTCGGTCAGTGCCACAACAGCCGCCGCACCCGGATGGCGAACGATATCGCGGGCGCTGCGGCGACCGTTGGGCAGCTCAACCTCAAGACGGTGGACGTCGAGGATCTTGCCCTTCCAGGCGCACTCCTCCGAAAGAATCTTCTCGTGCAGCTCGGCATCGTGCGGGTCGTCATCGCCCAGCACCAGCGCCGGCTCGTCAGCGACCTCGCCACCAGGCTCGCCCTCGGCGTGCCCATACACGCGGCTGTCCTCTTCGACGATCTGCGCGTCCACGAGCTCTTCGTTCTTCTCGTCCATCCGTCTCATTCCTCTCGGATTTTAGGCATCCCAGGCGTCGCGGCCGCGCAGCGCGCGCAGGCCGATGTCGTGACGCAGGGTCTTGCCCTCAAAATCAATCTTCTCGCAGGCCTCGTAGGCAAGGTTGCGGGCGTTCTCAAACGTATCGCCCAGCGCGGTCACGGCAAGCACGCGGCCACCATTGGTCACGAGCTGGCCGTCCACCACGGCAGTGCCCGCGTGGTACACGGTCACGTTCTCCATGGCCTCGGCATCGGCGATACCGGTAATGACCTTGCCTTTCTCGTAGCTGCCGGGATAACCCGCACTCGTCAGGACAACGGCCACGGCCCACTCGTCGCGCCAGTCGAGTTCAATCTGATCGAGCTCGCAGTTGGCGCAGGCGAGCATGACCTCGACCAGGTCGTTCTTAAGGCGCGGCAGAACGACCTGCGTCTCGGGGTCGCCAAAGCGGGCATTGAACTCCAGCACCTTGGGGCCGGCAGGCGTGAGCATAAAGCCGCCGTACAGGCAGCCGCGGTAGTCGATACCCTCGGCAGCGAGCTCGGCCACGGTCTGCTCCATGACCTTCACCATGGTGGCGTGCTCCTCGTCAGTCACGATGGGCACCGGGCTGTAGACGCCCATGCCGCCGGTGTTGGGACCAAGGTCGCCCTCAAGCGCGCGCTTGTGGTCCTGCGAGGTGGCCATGGGGCGCACGGTCTTGCCGTCGGTAAAGGCCAACAGCGAGCACTCGGGACCAACGAGCATCTCCTCGATAACCACGGTGTTGCCGGCATCGCCAAAGGTGCCGCCAAAGCACTCGCGCACGGCCTCCTCGGCCTGCTCAAGTTCGGTCGCCACGATAACGCCCTTGCCTGCGGCAAGGCCGTCGGCCTTGACGACCAGCGGGGCGCCTTGCTCGCGTACGTAGGCGAGAGCCGAAGCCTCGTCGGTAAACGAGCCGTAGGCTGCCGTCGGAATGCCCGCACGCTCCATGAGCTGCTTGGAGAACAGCTTGGAGCCCTCCATCTGGGCGCCCTCGGCACCCGGGCCAAAGCAGGGAATACCCGCCGCGCGCACGGCGTCGGCCACGCCCGCCACGAGCGGAGCCTCGGGGCCAATTACCACGAGTCCGCATCCGTGGCTCTGCGCAAACGCCGCCACGGCCGCAGGATCGCAGTCGTCGAGAACAACGTTCTCGCCGCAGCTCGCGGTGCCGCCGTTGCCCGGCGCGATGTAGAGCTTGCCGGCGCGCGGTGATGCTGCGAGCTTGGCTGCCAAAGCATGCTCACGGCCGCCGCTGCCCAACAACAGGATGTCGATGGTTTGAGTGTCCGCCTTCAAGGGTGCCTCCTCTATGGATGAATGGCCCGCTCCGCGCGAGCCCCTTGCAAGCAAATATACCCCTCGGCCGCCCACCCGGGCTGCAAAGGGGTATATCGCAATAACCAAATAGTCCCGATTACTTCCAGAATCGGTTGATAATCTGCTCGCGACCAGCGCCAACGCCAATGAACGTCACGCGGGTGTGTGCCAGATCCTCGATAAACGCCACGTAGCCCTGAGCCTCCTGCGGCAGCTCGTCAAAGCTGCGACAACCGGTGATGTCGCACTTCCAGCCAGGGAGCTCCTCGTAGATGGGCTTGGCATGCTCAAAGCGCACCTGATGCTCGGGCACGCTGGTGTAGCGCTCGCCATCGACGTCGTAGGCCACGCACACCTTGATGGTGTCGAAGGCCGAAAGCACGTCGAGCTTGGTCACGGCGATGTCGGTGAGGCCGTTGACGCACGAGGCATAGTTGGCGATAGGGCCGTCAAACCAGCCGCAACGACGACGGCGACCGGTGGTCACGCCGTACTCATAGCCCTCCTCGGTCAGCGTGTGGCCAGCCTCGGACTCATAGGAAAGCTCGGTGGGCATGGGGCCCGAACCGACGCGGGTGATATAGGCCTTCATGACGCCCAGCACGCGATCGACGTTCTTCATGCCGACGCCGGAGCCGGTAATGGCGCCGCCGGCGGTGCAGTTGGAAGACGTCACGTACGGATAGGTGCCGTGGTCGATGTCGAGCAGCGTCGCCTGGGCGCCCTCAAACAGCAGGTCCTTGCCCTCGTCGATCATGTTGTTGAGCAGCAGGCTCGTCTCGGTGATGTAGGGGCGCAGGCGCTCGGCCATCGGCAGGTACTCGTCGCAAATCTGGTCCACGGTGTAGGTGGGCAGGTTGTAGATGAGCTCGAGCTCGGGGTTCACGCGGGCGAGAGCGGTCTCCAGCTTGTCGCGGAACAGCGTCTCGTCCAGCATGTCCTGCATGCGCAGGCCAATGCGGGCCATCTTGTCCTGATAGCACGGACCGATGCCGCGCTTGGTGGTACCGATGTTCTTCTTGCCGAGCTTCTGCTCAAAGGCGCCATCCAGATCGATGTGGTACGGCATGATGACATGCGCGTTGCCACTGATCTTGAGGTTCTTGGTGGTGATGCCGTCGGCCTCGAACATGTCAATCTCCTCAAGGACAACCTTGGGGTTGACGACGCAGCCGTTACCGATCACCGACACGTGGCCGGAATACATGATGCCGGAAGGCACCTGGTGCAGGCCGTACTTCTTGCCGTTGACGACGATGGTGTGACCGGCGTTGTTGCCGCCCGAGTAGCGCACGACAGCATCGAAGTCGCCGGCGACCAGGTCGCAAATCTTACCCTTGCCCTCATCGCCCCACTGGGCACCGACCAAAACGGTTGACGGCATGTTTACTCCTTACATTCATGGCCTGTCTACGCGCCACGCCGGCACGCAGAAGCACAAAACATTCCCAGTATACCCGTGCAACGGGCACCTGTCCTACTCCTCGGCATGTGCCCCATCAAGCTCATAGAACTTGGTGGATGCCGGCAGGAACATCAGGTCGACGTCGCCGATCGGGCCCGAACGGTTCTTGGCCACGACGATACGCGTAACGCCCTCGTCGGGTCGATCGTCGCGCGAGGCCTCGGCCTCGTCCGCGGAGCGGTCCAAGAACATAACGATATCGGCGTCCTGCTCGATGGAGCCCGATTCACGAAGGTCGGAAAGCTGCGGGCGCTTGCCGGTACGGGATTCGACCTGACGCGAGAGCTGCGACAGCGCGATGAGTGGGATCTTGAGCTCCTTGGCCATGATCTTCAGACCACGCGACATCTCCGAAACCTCGACGGTACGGCTCTCGGAGCGGCGTCCCGGCGGAGGACTCACCAGCTGCAGGTAGTCCAGGATGATGATGGCCTTCTCCTTGTTATGGAGCATGCGACGGCTCTTGGCGCGAATCTCGGTCACTGTGGTGCCGGGCGTATCGTCAATCAGAATATCCAGCTTGGATAAGGTCTGCGTGGCCTCGTTGATATTGGCCCACTGCTCGGGGCTAATGCGGCCCATGCGGAAATCACTGATCGAGATCATGGCATAGGCGCAAATCAGACGCTGGGCAATTTCCTTGCCCGACATCTCCAGCGAGAAGAAGCCGACGGTATAACCAGCAGCGGCAGCGTTAAGTGCCAGGTTCAGAGCGAACGACGTCTTACCTACAGCAGGACGGGCGCCGATGATGATGAGCTGGCCCTCGCGGAAGCCCATGAGCATGCGGTCGAGCGACGGGAAGCCCGTGGGCACGCCCGCAGCCTGGCCACCGGCCTGGCACACTTCCTCGGCCTCGTTATAGGCCTCGACCATAAACTCGGTCAGCGTCTTGTAGCTCGACTTGACCTCGCGCGCCGTAACCTTGAGCAGCTTGCTCTCGGCCAGCTCGACAACCTCTTTGGTGTCGGTGGGGGCGTTATATGCCAGCGCGTTGATCTCGTTGGTGGCGCCGATCAGCTCACGCAGCATCGAATCGCGGCGAACGATGGCGGCATGGTGCTGCCAGTTGACGAGCGACAGGGTCTGACCCATCAACTCCAAAATGTACGCTTCGCCGCCCACGGCATCGAGCTTATTGATGCTTCGCAGGTAATCGATCAGCGAGATGGAGTCGATGGGAATGCGGCTGTTGTACATATCGACCATCGCGGTATAGATGGTCTTATGAATGGGCCGGTAGAAGTCATCAGGCTGCAGCTCGACCTGGGCCTCTTCGACCACCTCGGGCGATAGCAGCATAGCGGCCAGTACATTGGCCTCTGCATCTTGGTTTTGGGGAAGACCCAACTTTGAGCCGCGGTCCTCAACCGTCAGCCCGGTCTCCCTATCGTCATATGCCATGAGCATCCTCATTCATATCGCTTGCGAGCATCCATAGTATCAGCCACGGTCCCAAAACGCGCCGCGCGCCGCCAATCATCACCGAACCAAACGGATGAACGGTCCTGTATATAGGACTTCGACGCAACGTCCACCATGACACTCACTCAGCGCAAAAAACAAAAGGGCGCCCTGGTTTCCCAGAGCGCCCTTCTTAGAACAAGATTGTTGCGTTGCAGCAAATGCTACTCGGCAGCAGCCTCAGTCTCGACCTCGGCGGTCTCGGCCTCGGCGACCTCAGCGGCCTCCTCGACCTCAGCCTCGGCAGCGAGCTCCTCGGCGGTAACGCCGACGAGAACGACAACCTCGGCCTTGATCTCGCGGTACAGCGAGATGGCAACGGTGTGGGCACCGGCAACCTTGATGGGCTTACCGAGCTCGACGCGCTTGCGGTCGATGTCCATACCGAGCTGAGCCTTGATGGCGTCAGCGATCATAGCGGCGGTAACGGAGCCAAAGAGGATGCCCTCGTCGCCGACCTTGACGTCAACGGTGACCGTCTTGCCCTCGAAGGCAGCCTTGGTCTCGTTGGCAGTAGCCAGACGGACGGCCTCGCGCTTGGCGATGTTGTTGCGACGCTCGTCAAGCTGCTTGAGGTTGCCCTTGGTGGCGGCAACAGCGAGCTTCTTGGGGAAGAGGAAGTTCTCAGCGTAACCCTGAGCGACCTCTACGACGTCACCCTCGCCGCCCTTGCCCTTGATCTCATCGAGAAGAATAACCTTCATGATGCGTCTCCCTTCTTAGCCGCGGTCGCGGTTGCCACGAGAGGAAACCACGGGGACGGTGTACGGCAGGAGAGCCATCTCGCGGGCGCGCTTGATGGCGTTGGCGATGTCATGCTGATGCTGCGTGCAAGCGCCAGTGACGCGACGGGGCTTGATCTTGCCACGGTCGGTCATGTACTTACGGAGAAGCTGAGTGTCCTTATAGTCGATGAACTCAGTGTTCTCCTTGCAGAACTGGCAGTACTTACGACGCGGCTGACGTGCAGAAAAATCATTAGCCATGTCAAAATACCTTTCATTTGGCAACTTCGGCGAACCGAAGCCGCCTCTCACTCAAAAATAGGTGAACACCCTTAGAACGGGATGTCCTCATCGTAGACGTCGACCGCGGGAGGTGTGGCCACCGGTGCGGCAGGACGTGCTGCGGGCGCGGGAGCTGCGGGGGCGTAACCGCCCTGATCGTAGCCACCCTGGCCACCACGGGAGCTCATAAACTCGATCTCATCGACGATGACCTCAAGCTTGCTCCGGCGCTGGCCGTCGCGCTCCCAAGAGCTGTAGCGCAGCTTGCCCTCGATCGCGACCTTGTTTCCCTTTGCCAGGAAACGGCTCACGGCCTCGGCGCGGGTGCCGAACATAGTGCAGTCGACAAAGTTGGGATAGTCCTCCCACTCGCCAGTCTGCGCGTTACGGCGACGATCGTTGACGGCGACGCCAAAGGACAGAACCTGGGTTCCGCCGGCGGTGGCGCGCAGCTCGGGATCGCGGGTGAGGTTACCGGTGATGTTCACTCGATTGATGCTCATAACTCACTACTTCCTCTTGGGGCACAAGCCCAGTCCAAAACGACAGTCTTACTCCTGGTCGTCGCGACGGACGATCATGTGGCGGACCACAGCGTCGGTGATGCGCAGGACGCGATCAAGCTCGGCGATCTGGGTAGGATCTGCGTGGAAGTTGATGAGGGTGTAGTCACCATCGGTGAGGTCGTTGATCTCGTAGGCGAGCTTGCGCTTGCCCCACTCGTCAACGGAGTCGACCTTGCCAGCGCCCTCAGCGATCGTGGTATCGATACGCTTCATAACAGCGAGACGAGTCTCGGGGTCGAGCGACGGGTCAACAAAGAACAGCAGTTCATAAGCCTTCATATTGTCACCTCCTCTGGGCAAATGTGGCTTCAGGTCGTGAAGGTGCGCCTGAAGCAGGAAAAGACTTGGTAATAATATCTTTCAACCTCCTAGGCTGCAAGAATATGCAGCTACAACCTCATGACCTCCACATATGCCCATGCTTACACAGCACTTCATGCGCGTTCTAACCAAATGCCGACCAAGAACTTGACGGATTTGTGGACAAGATACGGTGCCACGGGGACAAACTGGGTTAAGTCGCAGGTCAGCGGGCGCATGGTTGTGGTCGCAAAATACATACCAGTGGCTCACAGCACCACCCAAAGATTTTTAAATTCATTGCCGAGTCACTTATGAATACCCCTTTTGAACAATTGAGTTAATCAACCACGCTGGTCGGAAGGCGTTTTTTGGTACCTCAAACCCCACTGCAACGCCAAGCGCGGTCAAGCGCTTTAAAAAATGCCAACTTTTCTGTTTGCACTTTGCGATTCCTCGTGTATACTGACTTTCGCATTTAACGGAGAGTTGTCCGAGTGGCCGAAGGAGCACGATTGGAAATCGTGTAGGCGTCAAAAGCGTCTCCAGGGTTCAAATCCCTGACTCTCCGCCAGTTAATTCCAAAGCAGGCCTTTGAGCCTGCTTTGTTTTTACCCCACGCGGAGGGGTGGCAGAGTGGTTGAATGCGGCGGTCTCGAAAACCGTTTGGCCTGTATAAGGTCACGAGGGTTCGAATCCCTCCTCCTCCGCCATTTTGGTTGAAAAAGCTCCCAACAACGGGAGCTTTTTTGTTTTGAGTCCCTAACAAGCAAATACGGCGGAGGAGGAGGGATTCGAACCCGCCAGGGCGCGGAGCGTAAAGAAAACGCGCCTGTGGCGCGTTTTTAGCGCAGCGCGGTCGGCGTAAGCCGACCGGATAAATTTTGAGCTTCGCTCAAAATTTGGACATCCCTCCTATTCAGCCACGCCCCCATCGCGGTCGATCCCAGCCCCAAATCTCAAACGCGTACATCACCCTCCAAAACCGACATTTTTGACATCTTTGGAGGCTGACGTACATGTTTGGCCCTACGCCCGCATCCAGTCCCGACCGTTTACCGAGCAATAGGGTCGCCAGACCCGTCAACCATGTACTATGTACGGGCATTATCTAAACCCGCAATCAGAAGGACCCTATCTTGCCCATCGTCGCCGCTATGACCGTTACCTCACATGCCTCGGATGCCATGGTCGCTATTCCGTTTTGGCTTGAGATGTTCGCTGTTGTCGCGGCATCGATCTCAGGAGTTCTGGTTGCGCGCGAGCACAAGCTCGACCTGGTGGGCGCCGTCGCGCTCGCCGTGGTCTGTGGCCTGGGCGGCGGTCTTTTGCGCGATATGACGCTGCAGGTGGGCAACGTCTACATCCTCAACCAACCGATGGCGCTCCCGCTTTCCATTGCCACGGCAGCCATCATCTACATTTTCCCGGCAATCGTCGACAAGCCCGAAAAACTCATC
Source organism: Collinsella sp. AF28-5AC (assembly GCF_003457875.1). NCBI lineage: Bacteria > Bacillati > Actinomycetota > Coriobacteriia > Coriobacteriales > Coriobacteriaceae > Collinsella > Collinsella sp. AF28-5AC. Next base: position 43,145 of record NZ_QRTA01000009.1, read on the forward strand.
CCCCTGCTCGACATCATCTCGGTCGGCATCTATGCCGCCACTGGAGCAGACAAGGCGCTGGTCTACGGCTTTGCGCCGGCGGTGTGCATCATGATGGGCTTTTTCACCGCGGTGGGCGGCGGCATGCTGCGTGACAGCTTTATGGGCGTGGTGCCGGGCATTTTCCAGCGCACCAACTTCTATGCCATCGCAGCCATTGCCGGCTCTGCAAGCTATGTATGCCTTGTCATGAGCGGCGTCGTCAGCAACATCACCGCGTTAATCGTATGCGTTGCGATAACCATGGGACTGCGCTGGCTGTCGCTGCGCTTCGACATCAAAAGCCCCACCGAGGAAGACATCGCACGTTTTTTGCACCGCAAAAAGTAGATTGCGCGGCCTCATCCTTCGAAATACAACCGAGAGGTTCTTTTAGAGCGCCCACGCGTTGGGTACCCTGTTAGGTGCATGTCGAGCATCTGACGAAGGATTCACTATGCCCTGCAATCAATTCCCGTCGACCCAGCGCCATAAAGCGTGGGGCCGCATCACCATCCTATTCGCGCTCATCGTGCTGGCGCTCACCGCACTTCCCACGGCGTCGTTCGCCGGCACGGACACCGCAGGAAACATACTTGCGACCGACAATGACGCCAATCCGTCCGGCGTCGAGGGTGACCTGTACTGGGCAGGCCAGGCTCTCAACTTGGACGATGCGTCCATCGACCGCGATATCATCGCCGCGGGCGATACCCTCTCGATCCGCGACTGCACGGTGGGCGGCGCCGTCCGTCTGGCGGCACGCACTATCGATATCGCCAAAACCACGGTTAATGGCAGCGTCACGGTGGCCGGTCAGCACGTTGTGCTCAATTCCGACAGCGCCGCCAACTGTTTTTACGCGATGGGCGAGACGGTTGCCCTGCGAGGCTCCGCCAAGTCGGCAGCGCTTGCAGGCGATACGGTGACCATCGACGGCACCGTCGAGGGCGATGTCGAGGTTTGGGCCGATAAGCTCGTCTTGGGCAAGAATGCCCGTATTACCGGCACCGTGAACGCGCACGTCTCCGAGGACCCCGAGCGTGCCGCAGGAGCCGAGGTAGGCGCACTCAAGATCGACCGCACCGAGAACGAGAGCGCGGCCACGACCGCTAACAACATCATCGGCGGCATCGTCGCCGCGGCGCTCTCGACCTGCTTTGTCGCCCTGCTGCTCGAGCTCGTCTTTCCGCGTGCAACCGCCAGCGCCGCTGGCATGCTCCACCAGCGCCCCACGCCCCTGTGGGTGAGCGGTCTTCTGGGTACGATTGCTGTCGTCCCCGCCGTCCTACTGCTGATTATCTCTATCGCTGGCCTGTCGCTTGCCGGAACCCTCTTGTGCGGCGTTATCGGCATCGCATTGGTGTCGAGTGCCTTTGCGGGGTGCGCAATCGCCCGCATGGTCGGACACAGCCAGAACCGTTACGCCATGGCGGCCGTGGGCGGCATCGCCGCGGGCGCGCTTACGGCAATCCCCCTCGTAGGCGACTTCATCAGCGGCGTAGCCTTTGTCTTTATGCTCGGCTACATCATCCAAATCATCTGGCGCAACGCCCACCTCAAGCCGCAGCAGGCAGCCAACACACCGGGACTCCCCACCGCTTAGCCGCCAACCGCCACAAAGGGGCCAGGCACCCTTATGGCGGTGCAGACCAGCTCAATCCCCTTGCACCAAAAAGGGCGCCGACCATTGCGGTCGACGCCCTTTCTTGTTAGTCGCTATAAAGCCCAGCGCTTATTTGTTGACCTGGCCGGCGCGGACGGCAGCCTTCTTGCGGTCGGTGGCGTTGAGCAGACGCTTGCGCAGGCGAATGTTCTTGGGAGTGATCTCGACCAGCTCGTCGTCGGCGATGTACTCCAGCGCTTCCTCCAGCGAGAAAGTGCGGGGCGGCACCAGCTGGACGGAGATATCGGAGGTCGAGGAACGCTGGTTGCCCAGGTTCTTGGTACGGGCGATGTTGACGACCATGTCGCCGGCCTTGCTGCGCTCGCCCACGATCATGCCCTCATAGCACTCGGTGCCCGGCTCAACAAACAGCTGGCCGCGCTCCTGCAGCGTACCCAGAGCATAGGCAACGGCCTTCTCGGTGGTCATGGAGATCATGGCGCCGTTCTGACGGTTACCGATCTCGCCGGCGTAAGGACCATACTCCAGGAAGGTGTGGTAGAACACGCCCTCGCCGTGGGTAACGTTCATAATGCGGTTCTTAAGACCCATGATGCCGCGGGTCGGGATCTTAAACTCGAGGTGCGTCACGATGCCCGAGGTATCCATGCTCGTCATGATGCCGCCGGAGGTGCCGAAGACCTCAACGACCTTGCCCGAGTACTCGTCCGGGCACTCGACGACGGCCTGCTCGACAGGCTCCATCTTGTTGCCGTTCTCGTCCTTCTTAAACAGAACGCGGGGACGGCCGACCTGGAACTCAAAGCCCTCGCGGCGCATGGACTCCATCAGAACGGATAGGTGCAGAATGCCGCGGCCCGAGACCTCGACGCCGCTCTTGTCCTCGAGCTCCTCGATCTTCATGGTCACGTTGTTCTCGGCCTCGTTGAACAGGCGCTCCTTGAGCTGACGGGCGCCCACGATGTCGCCGTCGCGACCGACGAGCGGGGAGGTCGACGCCTCAAAGACGATGGACATGGTCGGCGGGTCGATCTCGATGGGCTCGAGCTCAACGGGGTTCTCGGGATCGGTGTAGACATCGCCGATATCGGTGCGGTCGATGCCCACGACGGCAGCGATGTCGCCGGCGCCGACTTCCTGGCACTCGGTGCGGCCCAGGTAGTCGAAGGTAAAGAGCTGTTTGACGGTAGCGGTGGCGCTGGAGCCGTCGTTCTTCACAACCAAAATCTGGTCGCCCTGGTGGATGGTGCCGGAGTACACGCGACCGATGCCGATACGGCCAACGAAGTTGGAGTGGTCAATGGTCACGCACTGCATGGCCAGCGGGGCGTTCTCGTCAACCTCGGGCGCGGGCATGTCGTCGATGATCATATCGAGCAGCGGATACATGTCCATGTTGCCGTCGTTGGGGTCAAGGCGAGCAAAGCCATTCATGGCGCTGGCGTAGACCACGTGCTCCATGGCGAACTCGAGCTGGTCGTCGGTTGCGCCCAGGTCGGCCATGAGGTCCAGGCAGTCGTTGTAGGCCTTCTCGGGGTTGGCGCCCGGACGATCGATCTTGTTGATGACGATCATGATCTTAAGGCCGGTGTCGATAGCGTGACGCAGCACGAAGCGGGTCTGGGGCATGGGGCCCTCAAAAGCGTCGACCAGCAGCAGGGCGCCGTCGGCCATACGCAGCACGCGCTCGACCTCGCCGCCAAAGTCGGCGTGGCCCGGGGTATCGATGACGTTGATCTTAACGTCCTTGTACTCGATAGAGATGTTCTTGGCGAGAATCGTAATGCCGCGCTCGCGCTCCTGGTCGTTGGAATCCAGGACGCGGTCCTCGACCTGCTGGTTGGCACGGAAGGCGTCCGTGGCACGCAGGAGCTTGTCGACCATCGTCGTCTTGCCGTGGTCGACGTGAGCGATGATGGCGATGTTCCTCAGATTGTCTACGCGCATGTAGTTCCCCTATCTTCTATCCATATACAAACGGCACGCGTATGCGACCCGCCCAGCGATACAACGCTCGGCGGGAATATTGAGCCTTTTACCGAAAACTCGTTTATTTTAGCGATTTTAGATGAGAGGGGTTTCCTCACCTGCAGGTTCAGGGTCGCTCCACATAAAACCATCGCCGGCGCCCATGCCCTCATACAGTACATATGCCGAAAAACCGCTCTCGAGCGTCGTCTCAAAAAAGCTCACGAGCAGAGCGTCATGGTAGCCGCCGTCAATCTCGACGCAGCCGGTATAGCCGATGGCATAGCGGGCGATACGGCCCAGGCCCTCGTCCTTAAGACCCATCTTGTGCTCGGAGATAAAGTTGGTGGCCGCCTCGAGGCACGCCTCTTCGCCATCCTCATCGAGCGCCGCCAGATAACGGTTGGAAGCGGCGTCCTCAATTGCCACGACCACGCCGGGGTTTTCACCGGCGGCAAGGTCATCCAAGAACGCGCCGATTAGATCGCACACCATGGCGTCGAGCTCGGCGGAGACGTTACCGGCGTCCTGCATATCCTGTGCCATCTTTAGACCTTCCCATCGAGTCTGGCGTCGTTACAGTTCTTGCGCCTCGGCGGCGATCTTAGCGGCGGCATCGCGGGCGCGCGTCATGTCCGACGCGCGCTTGTCGAGCACCTTGATCTGGCTGGTCAGCATGACCGCATCGACCACGCCCCAAATCACCAGGCCCGTAGAGATCGAAAACCCAAGCGCACCAACTGTACCACGAAGGCGCGAGCAGATTGCCGCGACAAGGGCGGAGATGACAACCATCTTGATAAACGAGCTGCGGCGTTCACGAAGCGTGCGGGCCTGCGTCACATAGGCAATGCGAGCCGCCTCAGAAGCCTCCGAGCGCATCTGGGCCTCGCGGGCGATTGCAGCCGCTTCAGCCGACATCCCGCCGGCCATCAGCGAACGCTCCGCAACCTGGACGCCCCGCATTTAGAAGTCATCGGGGGAGAGCGTATGGACGAACTCGTCGAACTTCTCGAACTCCTGCTCGTCGTCGACTTCCTCGGCGTGGGTAGAAACAGTGCCCAGGCGATTCATGATGTCGTCCTCCACAAACATGGGGGCATTGCTGCGCACGGCAAGGGCAATGGCATCACTGGGGCGGGCGTCGATCTTGCGCTCGTCACCATCGGCCAGTACGACGATCGTCGCGTAGAACACCGGCGGCTCGGCGCGAACGATCTCGATGCGCTCGAGCTTGGCGCCCAGGGCGCCAACAGTATCGAGCAACAGGTCATGGGTAATCGGGCGCTCGGCGCGACCGCTATCGATGCCGCGGCTGATGGCAGCAGCTTCAAACGAACCAGTCTGAATGGAAAGGGAACGCAGCGGCGCGGGCGAGTCCGATTTGCTGCTGCGCTCACGAAGTACGATAAGCGATGGCACGGGACCGGCGGCCATGACGATGGTCTCTATGTCGACGCGAACCATGGAACACCTCCGGTACGTAGCGGTTAACACGCGGCAGCGCGCCGCATTGAATAGCTATACTACCCAATCTTTCGCACAGCACACAAAACCAAAATGAGATTTATCGCAGACAAGAAAAAAGCCCTGAGGCAACGCCCCAAGGCTCTTCACAGTTTTGATGGTGGACCTGACAAGATTCGAACTTGTGACCTCCCGGTTATCAGCCGGACGCTCTAACCAACTGAGCTACAGGTCCATCATGGTGGAGGTTAGGGGGATCGAACCCCTGACCTCAGGCTTGCAAAGCCCGCGCTCTCCCAGCTGAGCTAAACCCCCACGGAGACAGTAATAAACACCCCAGCGGCGACTCGGCTCTCGCTGGGGTGTTTATTGCGAAAGAAAGTGGTGGACCTGACAAGATTCGAACTTGTGACCTCCCGGTTATCAGCCGGACGCTCTAACCAACTGAGCTACAGGTCCATCGCGCAAGGGATATATTAGACGAGTCGTTACGCGCACGTCAACAACTTTTTTGAAAATCTTTGAGAGGGGTGGTCGCCGGGCTGACGAGATGGTTTTGGTTTGCTGCTCGGACAGTCCTGCGCAAGACGAAGGCCACATTAAGTGGCCTTCTTTGCGTGCGGAACTCGCGACAAACCAAAACCATCTCGTCAGCCCGGCGACCATGGGGTCCCAAGGTTTTCAAAAAAGCGGTCGGCGCGCAGGTGCGCCGACCGCCGATATATGGGGTCTGATATTTTCTACCAGCTAGGGCCTCTTACTCGTCTAGGAGATCCTCTGGCATGTCGTTGCCGTCGCCTAGATCGACAGGGGTTTCTTCGGGGGCAGAGCCGTCTTCTGTGGCTTCGCCTTCGGGCTTCTCCTTGGCGGCCGTCATGCGGGCTACGGCGCAGATGCGGTCGTTGTCGTCGACGGTCATCATCTTGACGCCCTGGGTGGCGCGGCCAGTCTGGCTGATCTCGTCGGTCTTGACGCGAATGACCGTCGCGCCCTCCGTCACGATGAACAGCTCGTGCTGCGGGCCCACCGTCTTCATGGCCGCGAGGTTGCCCTTACGCTCGGTCATTTGGATGGTGTAGACGCCCTGGCCGCCGCGATTCTGCTCCGGGTAGTCCGCGACCGGCGTGCGCTTGCCGTAGCCGCGCTCGGTGATGACGAATAGATCGCCGTTGCCGTTAGTGACTTCCATGCCCAGAACGCTCACGCCGTCCTTCATACCGATACCGCGAACGCCGCTAGTATCGCGGCCGGTGGCGCGCACCTGCTCCTCGGAGAACATGATCGTCTTGCCCGCGGTGGTGGCCAGGATAATCTTGTCGCCCTCGCGCACGCGGCGCACGTTCAGCAGCGCGTCGTCGTCACGCAGGTTGATAGCGATCAGGCCGTCGCGGCGGCTGCGGTCATATGCGCTCATTACGGTCTTCTTGACCATGCCGCTCTTGGTGGCAAACATCAGGTACTCGTCGGCAGGGAACTCGCGGCAGCTGATGACGCTCGCGATCTTCTCGCCCTCCTCGAAGGGCAGCAGGTTGACGATCGCGGTACCGCGTGCCTGGCGCGTACCTACCGGCAGCTCGTGCACCTTCAGGCGATAGACCTTGCCCTTGCTCGAGAAGAACAGCACGTACTCGTGCGTGGACGCGATGAACATCTCATCGATGACATCGTCCTCTTTGAGGTTGACGCCCGACACGCCCTTGCCACCGCGCTTCTGGGCACGGTAGGCGGCCACCGGAATGCGCTTGACATAGCCGGTGTGGGTGATGGTCACGACCATATCCTCGTCGGCAATGAGGTCCTCGACGTCCAAGTCCTTCTCAACCTGGCTGATCTCGGTGCGGCGCTTGTCGCCAAACTTCTTGGAGATCTCGCGCATCTCTTCCTTGATGACGCCCAGAATCTTCTCCTCGTGCGCCAGCAGGTCCTCGTAGTAGGCGATGGCGCGGCGCAGGCCGTCCAACTCTTCTTGGATCTTGTCGCGCTCCAGGCCGGTCAGGCGGCGCAGCTTCATCTCGAGGATGGCCGTGGTCTGCTCGGGCGTAAAGCCAAAGCGTTCGATCAGTCGGCTGCTGGCCTCGGAGTCGGTCTGCGAGGAGCGGATGATGCTGATGACCTCGTCGATATGGTCAAGGGCCATCAGGTAGCCCTCGAGGATATGCGCGCGGGCCTGGGCCTTCTTAAGGTCGAAGCGGGTGCGGCGGGTGACGACGTCGACCTGGTGGTCGATGTAGTGCTGCAGCATCTCGCGCAGGCTCAGGCATTTGGGAACGCCGTTGACGAGTGCCAGGTTGTTGGCGCCAAAGGTCGTCTGCAGCGAGGTGTACTTATACAGATTGTTGAGCACGACCTGCGGAATGACGCCCTTCTTGAGCTCGATGACCAGACGGATGCCCTTCTGGTTGGACTCATCGCGCATATCCGAGATGCCCTCGATGCGCTTGTCGTTGACGAGCTGGGCGATCTTCTCCTGCAGGGTGCCCTTGTTGACCATGTAGGGAATCTCGGTAAAGACCAGGCGGCTGCGGCCGGTCTTGGTGGACTCCACGTGTGCCTTGGCACGCACGGTAATGGAGCCGCGGCCGGTCTCGTAGCTCTGCTTAATGCCGGCGCTGCCCATGATGATGGCGCCGGTGGGGAAGTCCGGACCGGGCATGATCTGCATGAGCTCGTCGACGGTGGCGTCGGGGTTGTCGATCAGGTAGCAGGTGGCCTCGATCGCCTCGGTGAGGTTATGCGGAGCGATGTTGGTGGCCATGCCGACGGCGATGCCCTGGCTGCCGTTGACCAGCAGGTTGGGGAAGCGCGCAGGCAGCGCCACGGGCTCGGCGAGCGATTCGTCGTAGTTGGGCTGCCAGTCGACGGTATCCTTCTGCAAGTCACGCAGCAGTTCCATGGCGGGCTTTGCCAAGCGGCTCTCGGTGTAACGCATGGCCGCCGCGCCGTCGCCGTCGATGTTACCGAAGTTACCGTGACCGTCGATGAGCGGCGTGCGCATGGAGAACCACTGCGCCAGGCGGACCATGGCCTCGTAGACCGCGAAATCGCCATGCGGGTGGTACTTACCGATAACTTCGCCGACCGTCCAAGCTGACTTCTTGTGCGGGCGGTTGGGGTAGATGCCGCTCTCGTTCATCGCGTACAGGATGCGGCGGTGCACCGGCTTTAAGCCGTCGCGCACGTCCGGCAGGGCGCGCGCCGTGATGACCGACATCGAATACTCGATGAACGACTGCTTCATCTCGCGGCCAAACTCCGAAATCTGGAGCTGGCCGCCGTTGATATCCTCGCCGGCCGAGGCGCCACGGTCGACTTCGCCAAAGCTCTCCTCGAGCTCGGCGTCGTCTTCTTCCTCATCATCATCGGCATCGGGGTTATAGGCGTCCGGGTCGCCGTCCTCGCCCTGCTCAGCACGGGCAAGCAGGCGCTTCAGATCGTCGGGCATACCGGCATCGCCGGCCTCGTCCATACCCTCGTTATTGTTGATATCGTCTGCCACGTTACCTCCTCATGGTTTGCGTGGTCTAATTAGTTCCCTACCACGGAGACGGCTTTCCCAGGTGCCGCAGATTCGCCCGAAAGAGGAGGGAAACGTACTTGGGTACGCGACCGACGATTGAGGGCGAAGGTGCGGTGGCTGGGAAAGCCGAACAGGTTAGGCATCTAAGAATCGTGCATCATGTGCATGCTTCTCGATGTACTCGCGGCGATAGCCGACCTCGGAACCCATCAGCTCGCGCACGGCGCGGTCCGCCACCACGGCGTCCTCGATCGACACACGCTGCAGGATGCGGGTCTTGGGGTCCATCGTCGTCGAGGCAAGCTGCTTGGGGTCCATCTCGCCCAGGCCCTTGTAGCGCTGGACGGTATAGCCCTTGCGCTTTTTGGTGATCTTGCCGTCCTTGGCCTTGCCGTCCTCGTCGTTATCGTCGGGGTTCAGGCCCAGACTCTGGATGGTGTCGCGCAGGATCTCGTCTTCGGGCTGGCGGCCGTTGGGATACACGTAGTGGATCTTGTTGCGCACCTTAATGCCAAAGATGGGCGGGCAGGCAACATAGACGTAGCCGGCATCGATCAGCGGACGCATGTACTTGTAGAAGAACGTCAGCAGCAGGATGCGGATATGCGCACCGTCGACGTCTGCATCGGTCATGATGATGATCTTGTGGTAGCGCGCCTTGGTGATATCGAAGTCGCCGCCGTCGCCGGCACTCGTCGTGACGCCGCAGCCGATCGCGGTAATCAGCGACTGGATGGTGTCACTCGAGAACGCTCGATGGTCACCAACGCGTTCGACGTTCAAAATCTTGCCGCGCAGGGGCAGAATCGCCTGGATGTCTCGGCGACGGCCGTCCTTGGCCGAACCGCCTGCCGAGTCGCCCTCTACGATGAAGAGCTCGGTCAGCTCGGCATCGCGCACCGAGCAGTCAGCGAGCTTACCGGGCAGGGACGCCGTCTCGAGCAGGCTCTTGCGGCGGGTCGCCTCGCGCGCCTTGCGGGCGGCATTGCGCGCCTTGCAGGCCTGCTGCGCCTTCTTGACGATCTCGCGAGCGGGCTTGGGATGCTCCTCCAAGTAATCGGCGAGGCCGTCGGTCACAATCTTGAGCGTGAGCGCTCGCATATAGGAGCTGCCGAGCTTTGCCTTGGTCTGGCCCTCAAACTGCGGATCGGGCAGCTTGACCGAGATAACGGCCGAAAGGCCCTCGCGCACATCGTCGCCGGTCAGGTTGGCGTCTTTTTCCTTGAGCAGGTTCTGCTTGCGCGCGTAATCGTTGATCACGCGGGTGAGCGCGGTACGGAAGCCCTCAAGGTGCATGCCGCCTTCGGGGGTGTAGATGTCGTTGGCAAACGACATGACGTTCTCGCCGTAGCCGCTATTCCACTGCAGGGAAACCTCGACCTCGCCCATCTTGGCCACAGGCGCGTCCGGGTCCGATTTGCCCTCGATGTAGATGGGCTCCTTAAAGGCCTCGGGGACGTCCTTGCCCTCGTTGAGGAACTTGACGAAGTCGATGATGCCGCCCTCGTAGCAAAACTCCTCCACGTGGGGAGTCGCTTCGCGCTCGTCGGTCAGCACGATTTTGAGGTTCTTATTGAGGAACGCCGTCTCCTGCAGACGGTTATGCAGCGTATCGAAATCGTAGATGCAGGTCTCGAAGATCTCGTCGTCGGGCCAGAAGGTGACGGTGGTGCCCGTCGAATCCGAGGTGCCCACGACCTCCATCTTCTTGACGGTCTTGCCGCGCGAGAACTCCATCTCGTAGGTGTTGCCATCGCGACGAACCTGAACGACCACACGCTTGGACAGTGCGTTGACGACGGAGATGCCCACGCCGTGCAGGCCGCCCGAGACCTTATAGGCCGAGTTATCGAACTTACCGCCGGCGTGCAAGATCGTCATGACGACCTCGAGCGTCGGGATCTTTTTAACAGGGTGCTCGTCGACGGGGATGCCGCGCCCGTTGTCGACGACCGTGATGGAGTTGTCGGCGTGGACCGTCACCTGGATCTCGGTGCAGAAACCGGCCATGGCCTCGTCGACAGAGTTGTCAACGATCTCCCACACCAGGTGATGCAGACCGCTGGCGCTCGTCGAGCCGATATACATGCCCGGGCGCTTACGAACGGCCTCGAGACCTTCGAGAATCTTAATCTCGCCGCCATCGTAATCGTTTTCGTTTGCCACACGTCCTCCTTCAGTCAAGAAAATGTGTACAGCCTTACTAGTTTATCGTAAAAAAATACCCTCGGGAACGAGGGTATTTGGCTCTACAAGGCCACCAGATGCGATTTAAGGCTCTTTTTTGCTTTGCACGCCCTTGGCCCACTCGGCACTGGCTCTCATGGCGTTCTCGAGGGCCTCGCGCAGTTTTTGGTCTTCGATGGGCGCCACTTGGCGCTCAATCTCGGTGCGCTCGGCATCGCTGAGGTCGGCGTGTGGGGCCGGCGGGCGCTCGGTCGTCGCTGGGCGAAGGCGCTCCTTGGCGGCGGGCGGCATGTGACCGGGCGCGGTGGTTTTGAACACCAGGCCGTCCACATGCGCACCGGCGCGCTCCATGCGCGCGCGGATGATCTCGCGCAACAACGTCATTTCCTGCGTCCACGAGGGCGAGTCGAGATATACCAGCAGCTCATTGGACTCGGGCAGGTAGCGCAGGCCCGTCACATGCCGCCCCTCGCGCGTGCCCGAGCACACCGCGTTCCACGCGCGATAGACCGCGCGCGACTCCTCGGCGGCCTCCATCTGCGCACGGCGCTCAGGGGTCGCAGCCGCCAGGATGCGCTGGCGCTCTGCGTTCAAAAAGCCACTGAAGGCGACCGTTTCGCTCTCGCGCTCGTAATTAGCACGTCTCACCCATGCTCACCACCTTGGCTCGATCAAGCAGGTCATCGGTAAAGTACCCCAGGTTGGTCGTGGTTATGACCGTCTGGATATCATCGCCGATCAGCCGCAGGAAAGCGCCGCGACGCTCGCCGTCGAGCTCGCTCATCACGTCGTCCAGAAGCAACAGCGGAGCAGTACCCAGAACATCGCGAGCCACGGCCACCTCGGCCACCTTCCAGGACAGTACCAACGTTCGCTGCTGTCCTTGGCTGGCAAATGAACGGGCGGAGCGACCCGCCACGGTAAATTCAATCTCGTCGCGATGCGGCCCCACCAACGTCACGCCGCGGCGAATTTCCTCGCCGGCGTGCTCATCAAGGGCGGCCAGCATGCGCTCGTACGCCCAGCCCTTCAGCTCTTCGCGATCCTCGACCTGGGGCAAATCCCCCAGCGTGGACGCATAGGACACGTTGGCGGCTTCACCGGACGCCACTTGCCCGTAGGCAGTACGCACATGGCCCGCCAGCCGGTCGAGCAGGGCCAACCGGTGCACGAGCAGAGCCGCGCCCGCGCGGGCAATCGAATCGTTCCACGCGCCGAGCATCTCACGGCAGCACCAGGTCTCCTTGAGCAAGGCGTTGCGCTGGGTCACGCAGCGCCCATAGGCGCTCGCAAGATCGGCATAGCGTGCGCTCAGTTGCATGCCAAAGTCATCGAGGGCGGCGCGGCGCACACTGGCGCCCCGCTTAACCATGTCCAGATGGTCGGGGCAAAACAGCACGCTCGGCAGAACCCCGCGCACACCGGCGGCAGAGCATCTCTTGCCGTTGCGGCTAAACGAGCGCTTACCGTCCTCCGCGCTCAATCCCATATCAAGCACGCGGCCGTCGCCCTCGAGCCTCAGCTCGACCCTGCACGAGCCCACGCCGTCATGAACGAGCTCGGCTGCGGTCGGATGCCTAAACGAGGCGCCGCTCGTCAGCAGCTGCAGCGCCTCTATGAGATTGGTCTTTCCCGCCGCGTTGGGTCCTGCAAGTATCGTCACGCCCTCGTCCAGGGCAAGGCGATAGCTATCGAAGCTGCGGTAGTGCGCGACGGAAAGATCGCGGGCGAACATGGTCATGGCGCAACGCTAGATGCGGACCGGCATGACCAGGTACAGGTAGTTGATCTTGTCGTAGGACTTGAAGATGCCCGCCTGCGAGTAGCTCTTGAGCTCCAGCGTGATCTCCTTCTCCTTGGATAGGGCATTGAGGCAGCCGAAGATGTAGTGGTAGTTGAAGGCGATGGTGCCCGACTCGCCCTCGGCCTCGACATCGATCGTCTCCTGCGCAAGGTCCTGGTCATTGGAGATGGAGGACAGGCCCATCTGCCCGTTCTCGACATCGATCTCGAACTTGACGGCGGGGTTGGCGCTCGCGATAACAGCCACGCGCTTGAGGGCGGCGTTAAGGGCGGCGACGTCGATCTTGACGCTCGTCACGCACGAATCGGGGATGAGCTGCTTGTAGTTGGGGTACACGCCCTCGATACGACGCGACACGTAGGTGGTGTTGCCGGCCTCGAAGACGACTTGGGTGTCGGTAGCCCCGATCATGATGGTCGCCTGGCTGGCCATGATGTTCAGCGCGTCGTTAAAGGCGTCAGCCGGAACGTTGAGTTCAAAGGAACCCTCGAGGGTCGAGGTCTCGACCTGCGTATCGCACACGGCCAAACGGAAGGAATCGGTCGCCACCAGGCGAACGGTGTTGTTCTCGACCTTCATGTGCACGCCGCCCAGGATGGGGCGGGCCTTGTCGGTCGAGGTGACGCGCCACACGCGGCCGACCATCTCGGACAAGATATCGGTCGGCAGCTCCACGGCACTCTCGATGGCATAGGCCGGAAACTCGGGGAAGTCATTAGCATCAAGCGTGTTCAGGCGGAACGAGCTCTTCTCGCAACCAATCAGCACCTGGCGCTCGGACAGCTCAAAGGTGACCGGGGCATCGGGGAGGGTCTTGGTGATATTGGAGAGCATCTTACAGGGGATAACCATCTCGCCCTCTTCTTCGACATGCGCCGCGATGCGATGACGGATCGAGATGGTGTAGTTAGAGGTCTGGAATTCCAAGATGCCGTCTTGCGCCTTGACGAGCACGCCCGACAGGATGGGAAGGGTGGATGCCGAAGCGACACCCTTCATAACGACGCCGATGGCTTGTGTGAGCGAGCTCTGGCTGACGGTGAACTTCATCTTTTAATACCTTTCTATAGATATAAATATCTTAATAATAGTAATAGCACTGACGAAACTGTTGATTATTCCCAAAGACGCAGGTCAGACCCAGAAAGAGAATCGACAGCAACCTGTGTGCAACAGGGGTGGTTTTCCACGTTCAAAATCTGCGCAAAACTTTTCATCACCGCGGGTTGGGTTTTAGACACCTTATGCCCGTGGTTTCGACAAGTTTTCAACAGGTGTCTCTATTTCCCTACGAGCGCAGTGTAATTTTATCGCGCAGCGACTTGAGGTCTTCGGTGACGGTGCGGTCTTCCTGGATCATCTTCTGGACCTTTTTGTAGCTCGTGCTGACGGTCGAGTGGTTGCGGTTGCCAAATTCGGCGCCCACCGCCGTGGTCGTCATTTCGCACATCTCGATGGCCAGGTAGATAGCGATATGGCGTGCTTTGGCGATATTGGCGTTGCGACGCGGGCCGATGAGCTCCTCGTGTGTCACGCCGTACTGCTCTTCGATGACGGACTGAACCGTCTGGACGTTGATCTTTTTGGCCGATGTGTCGAAGTACTGGCTGGCGATGGCGTCGATATCGTCAAAGGTGAGCTCTCCGCCCTCGCGCTCGCGGTCGCCCGCCTCGCCGGCGCAGCGCTCGCAAAAGCTCTCGAGTTCGCGGATGTTGGTGCCCGAGACCTCGGCCATGTGTTTAAAGTGCTCGTCGGTCAGGTGCCCGCCGTCGCCCCCATAGGCCGCCAGCAGTGAGTCGTCGCCCGCCTCGGGAGCGGCGACGATGGTGTTCTCGTAATAGCGCTGCAAGATCTTGTATTTCATCTCGTAGCTGGGCTCTGCGACCAGGCAGAGCATTCCGGCGTTGAAGCGGCTGGTCAGACGCTCGTCCATGCTCAGGTCCTTGGGGGCGCGGTCTGCCGCGATGACGACCTTCTTGTTGTTGCGGATGAACTCGTCCATGAGCTGGAAAAAGTAGTCCACACTCGCGCGCTTGCCGATGATGTTTTGGATGTCATCGATGATGAGCACGTCCACGCCGTGGTACGCCTGCATGATGGGGGCGTTGCTCTTCTTTTGACGGTCGAACTCGGTCATCAGGTCGTCCAGATATGCCTGGGAGTTGGCATACTTGACCTTGATCTCGGGCGACTTCTCGGCGAGCTCGTTTTTGATGGCGAGCAGCAGATGGGTCTTGCCCAGCCCCGATTTGCCATAGATGAACAGGGATGTGCATGTGCCGCGCTCGTCCGCGAGGGCGGCAAACTTGAGTGCCGAGCGATAGGCATGGCTGTTCTCGGGGCCGTAGACAAAGTTCTCAAAGGTAAATTTTGAGTTCGCGGCGAGCGGGGCTCCATCCGTATTCTGCTCGGCCGGCACGGTCGGTGCTGGCATGGGTGAAGCGGGGGCCGCAGCTTGCGTGGATTTAGTCGGCGCTCCGCCCTTCATCTGGTTCATCATGCGACGAAAATCGTCGGCCGAGAGCGTGTTCTTGATTGCAATGCCCGAATCCGCGCCCGCCGCTGCGTCGTGAGCGATGGGCATGTGCGTGACGGGTGCGTTCGTTGACGTCGCCGCCGCGCTCGTCAACGGTGCCATTGTTTCACGGGAAACATCGCTGTGCTGGTGCTCGATTGTCGGCACATCGCCTGCGGAGGCCGGCACCGCCGGGGAAGCAGCGGGAGCCGTGGCGGGCGCCGTGGCGGCAGCGGATTCCGTCGCGGCGCCTTGCGGTGCCACGATGTCGAGAGCAATCGGTGCAAAGGCGATTTCTTCCAGATAGGCCTCAATAGTCGGCTGATGCTTTTTGAGCTGCGCGATGGCAAAGCGCGAGGGGGCCTCGATCGTGAGCGTATCTTCGGTCAGGCTTATGGCGCGCGATTGCCCCAGCATGTTGATGAGGCGTGCATCTTGGCCGTCGCGCTGGCAAAAGGCGATGGCATCCCCCAGGATGATGCTTGCTTCCTCGTCCACTGTCTCTCCCGTTCTTTAGCTCTGAGCTCGTACGCGAGCGGCGCCGAGTTCGGTCAGATGGTATTTCTGGCCATGCTTGATGACCAAGCCGGCCTGCGCCAAGTCATTGAGCGTGCGTGACCAAGTGGGGGCCGAGTTTCCAAACGCCCTCGCAAGATCGGTTGCGCCGCACGCTTGATTTTGCGCCAGATAGCCCAGCGCGGCGTTGCCGCGATCGCTTACGAACACGTCCGGTTGTGGCTGTGCATACTGATTTACTGCATTAGGATACATCATTTGAGCTGCTGGTTGTTGAGAACTCTGCGTCGGCGGCATTTGCTGTTGAAAACTTTGAGGCCACTGTTGGTAAGGCTGCGGAGGCGTCTGCTGGGCCCAGGGGTTGTACTGCTGCTGCGGCATCTGCTGGTACGGCTGCTGATATCCCTGCTGGTACTGCTGCGGGAACTGCTGGCCATACCCCAGTGGCGGCATCTGCTGATATGGATATCCCTGTTGGTACGGCTGATAGCCCATTTGCTGGCCACCCGGCGCCCCCGTCGCCTGCTGCATTGCTGCTGCATCCTGATCAGCCAGCGGCATGGCCTCTGGCATGTTTGGCGGCATCGACATAGATGCCGCCTGGGGTTCTTGTGTGGGAAGCATTCCGGGCTGCTGCATCTGTCCCACGGGGGGCTGCATCCGCTGCGTTGCCACGGGCTGCTGCGCAAAAGCTCCCGGCAGGGGATATGTGGGCTGCTCCGTCTCGGGCCGCACGGCAGCGCCGCGTCCGCCGGCACGCTCGATTTCCTGCACGCGTTTAGGGTTCAGGCTTACCGTAACCACGGTGCCGTTGCCCATGTTGTCCTCGATGGATACGGCACCGCCGGCGTTTTCCAAATACTCCTGCACCATGGGAAACCCTGCTCCGGTTCCACGGATATAGCGCTTCATCTTGCTGTTTGCGCTGGTAACGCCAAAGTCGAAAGCACGTTCCTTGTCGTCGATGCCGGGTCCTTGGTCAGCAAAGCGGATGGTGTCTCCGCCGTCCAGAATCGAGATGATGGGCTCGGCAAAGTGTGCGTGGATAAAGTTTTCGACAATCTCGCGGATGACCATGAGCGAGATATGGCCACCTTGTTCTTTCATGCACTGGTAGACGGTGTTGGTCGTCTCTTCCAAATACGTGCGGACATCTTGCGGATCAATGACGATCACCCGCGGTGTCGACAGCATGTCGTCATAGACGGCGATGCGCGCGGCATACATGGCTTTTGGCGCCTGCGTGGTCGTCTGCTCGCCTTCCGCACGCTCTTCGCGCACGCCGGTGATGTGCTCGTTGTCGGGTGCCGGGTCTCCGGAATCGACCATGGTGTAAAAGTCGTCAGACATGCCGCTCGCAATCTTTCAAAAGGTTTCGAACAAATAGTAGCTCACCGTGCAACGTTTCTCATCTTTCGACAACTTTTCAAAACTTGTTGAAAACTTTGGAAAACGGGTGAAAAGTTCTCAACATTGCCAACATGACCTGTTGAAAACTCGATGAAATATCGTGAAAGGTTGCCATGAGGCGCAAATTTCGGTTGTGCTTATGGGGGAACCGTGTGAACTGCGCAACCTTTTACCTTTGATTTCTTGACATTTGAACATTGATTTCCCTACAATCTTCAAGCTCACGTGTCTATATCTGCGTCCGCGTCCCCGCGGACACTCGAAATGCAGCAGGAGGAACTTAAGATGAAGCGTACGTATCAGCCTAATAAGCGTAAGCGTGCCAAGACCCATGGCTTCCGTGCCCGTATGGCCACTAAGGGTGGTCGTGCCGTGCTCGCCCGTCGTCGCGCCAAGGGCCGCAAGCGTCTCACTGTCTAGCAGCGATACACACATCTCGCATGAAGACTATTAAGTCTCGGCAAGATTTCGAGCATGTGTTCAGTCAGGGGCGTCGTTTCAATCACCCTCTGATTCGAATGACCATATGTGAATCGGTTGGCGAAGGCGACTCCGGAAGGGTCGCCTTCGTTGGTGCTAAGCGACTCGGTTGTGCCGTCGTGCGCAACCGATCTAAGCGTGTGATGCGTGAGGCCGCCCGCAGCTGCGGATTTCCCGTTGCGGGTTATGACATCATCTTGTTTGCAACTCCCAAGACGAGGGTTTCCTCGCCGCAGGAGATGGACAAGGCGTTGCGTTCGCTTATGAAGCGCGCCGGCGTTGCCGGGGAGGAGCGATGAGCAATCACGTTTTGCGACGTGTTGCCATCGCTCCTATTCGCATATATCAACAGGTTATTTCGCCCTTATTGCCTGACGCCTGCATTTATTACCCAACGTGCTCGCAATACGCCATCCAGGCGATTGAGAAGCACGGTGTTTTGAGAGGCTGCTGGCTTGCCGTGAGGCGCATCGCTCGTTGCAATCCCCTGCACGTCGGCGGTTATGACCCTGTGCCCTAGCGGGCACTCGCTATCGGAGGAAAACTTACATGTGGGATTGGATCGTTAACATCCTTTTCGAGCTGCTCAAGCTCATCCAGACCTTTGCGGTCGACTGGGGCCTGTCCATCATCATCCTGGTGGTCATCATCCGTCTGCTGCTGACGCCGCTTATGCTCAAGTCGACCAAGTCGACGGCTCGCATGCAGGTGCTGCAGCCCAAGATGCTCGAGATCCAGGAGCGCTATGCCGACGATCCCCAGCGTCAGGCCGAGGAGATGCAGAAGTTCTACAGCGAGAACAAGTTCAACCCCATGGCTGGCTGTCTGCCGCTGCTGATTCAGATGCCTATCCTGTTCGCCCTGTTTACATTGCTGCGCAACCTGCCGCAGTACTTTAACGACGGCACGTTCTCGTTCTTCAACATCCTGCCCGACCTGACCACCACGCCGAGCGCTTCCTTTGCCGAAGGCTTTATGGTTGCACTGCCTGCGCTGGTTTGCCTGATCCTGTTTGCCGTCCTGACCCTGATTCCGCAGCTCTATATGTCGCGCAACCAGACCGGCCAGCAGGCTCAGAGCATGCGTATGATGGCCGTTGTCATGACGGTCATGATGCTTTGGATGGGCTGGAGCCTTCCCGTTGGTGTTCTGCTGTACTACGACGTCTCGTCTGCTTGGCAGGTTATCCAGCAGATTTTTGTGACGCAGAAGGTCATCGACAAGGCGAAGGCCGATGAGGAGGAGCGTCTTAAGAACGCTCCGCTGCAGGTTGAGGTCACTCGTCGCGAGAAGAAGCCGCGCCCGCACAAGAAGAAGTAGTGGGATATCAATCTTATTTAGGTACCTAACTTTTGGAGTACGTTATGTCTGAAGAGATCATCGAGGATATGCTTGAGGAGGTTGCCCCGCAGGTCGCGGGCGATTATCCCGAGATTGCACAGCGCTACAAGGCTGGTGAAGAGCTGACCGATGAGGAGCTCGACACCATTGCCGATGTTGCGATTTCCATCCTGCGTTCCATCCTTTCGCACTTCGATGCCGCCAACTCTCCTATCGATGAGTATGAGGGCGACGAGGGTGAGCTGATTTTGGATGTAACGGCTCCCGACCTTGCTGTTCTCATTGGCCGTCATGGTCGCACTCTTGATGCTCTTCAGGTTATGTTCTCTTTGCTGGTGAGCCGCAAGCTTGGCTTTAGGTATCCGGTTGTAGTGGACGTCGAGGGATACAAGAGTCGCCGTCAGGATAAGGTCGCCTCCATGGCTCAGTCTGCTGCCGAGCGTGCCATCCGCACTCATAAGAGTGTTTCGCTTCCGCCCATGAATGCCTACGAGCGCCGACTGGTTCACATTGCACTTCGTGGCAACGATGCAGTCGATACTCATTCTGAGGGTTCTGACCCTGATCGCCATGTGGTGATTGTTGCTCGATAATCTACTCGAGCTTATGCTAGGGGGACGTGGTTTCCACGTCCCC
The DNA here is from genome assembly GCF_003457875.1 of Collinsella sp. AF28-5AC. Lineage (NCBI taxonomy): Bacteria > Bacillati > Actinomycetota > Coriobacteriia > Coriobacteriales > Coriobacteriaceae > Collinsella > Collinsella sp. AF28-5AC. Next base: position 62,631 of record NZ_QRTA01000009.1, read on the forward strand.
TTTTTTTGTCAAAAGTTCTCGATACGCTGATTTTTGTCAGAAAGGAGCTTCTGTTGTTTGTACTTACCGATCAGCAGGCTGACGAGATGTTGAGTCGCCTAACTTCCTATTGCAAAGAATATTCCTTGAGCGTAACTGATATTGAGCTGAGGAAATGTATCCAGCATTTGGATTTGGTTCTAGAAACAAATAAGACAACCAATCTCACCCGTATTCTTAACGTAGAAGATGCTGCCGTACTTCATATCCTCGACTCACTTGTTTTGCTCCCCTATATCAATAAGGCTCCTGAGGGAGCTTTGCTCGATATGGGAACAGGTGCGGGCTTCCCTGGTATTCCATTAACCATAACCACGCTTCGTAAAGCTACTTATATTGACTCTGTTGGCAAGAAGGTTGATGCGGTTAATTCCTTTGTCCATGCTCTTGGATTGAAACATGCTCATGCGGTTCATGATCGTCTTGAAGAATATGCTCGAAGCCATAAGAAGCAGTTCTCCGTTGTAACCGCCCGCGCACTGGCCCCTCTACCGATTCTTGTTGAGTATGCGGCTCCGTACCTGAAGGATGGAGGGCTATTTGTTATCACCAAGGGCAATCCTTCGGATGAGGAGCTTGCTTCCGGCATGTCAGCAGCTAAGATTTGCGGCTTCACTTTGCTTCTGAATGACGCAATTGATTTGCCTGAAGGCTTGGGTCACAGGGAGTTCATTGTTCTTAAGAAGAGTCATTCAGCATCCGTTTCATTGCCTCGTGCAAATGGCATGGCAAAGAAGAATCCGCTTGCCTAGATGTTTCACGTGAAACATAATGGATACTAACAGCTTGCAGTGTTTCACGTGAAACATAGCAGTTGCTATCGATTCGGAATGTTTCACGTGAAACATCCTCCGTTTGACAGCTTTAATACACACCAGGAGGGACCGTGGGATTTCGCGACGTTAAGCGTTCTAAGAGCGCAAAAGACACGCGTATCATTGCAATCATCAATCAAAAAGGCGGCGTCGGTAAGTCAACGACGGCTGTAAACCTTGCAGCAGCACTGGGTGAGCAGGGTCGTAAGACACTGATTGTCGATTTTGATCCGCAGGGAAACAGCACCAGTGGATTCGGAATTGAAAAAGAAGACCTTGATCACTGCATCTATGATGCATTGTTGAATGATGTGCCGGCAGAATCGCTTGTTCTTGATACAAATTGCAAAAAGGTATTCGTAATTCCGGCTACAATTCAGCTTGCAGGCGCGGAAATTGAACTCGTAAGCGCAATTGCTCGTGAAACCCGCCTCAAAGATTTGCTTGAGCCGATTCAGGACGAGTTCGATTTTATTTTCATTGACTGCCCTCCTTCGCTCGGCCTGCTTACTATCAACGCTTTGACCGCAGCAGACAGCGTTTTGATTCCGATCCAGTGCGAGTATTACGCACTCGAGGGCGTTACGAAACTGCTTGAGTCAATGAAGATGGTCAAATCTCGTCTGAACAAGGGCTTAGACACCTACGGTGTGCTTATGACCATGTATGACTCGCGTACTTCTCTATCGAATCAGGTTGTTGAGGAGGTTCAATCGTACTTTGGTGATAAGGCATTTAAGACGTTGATCCCCCGTACGGTTAAAATCTCCGAAGCTCCGTCTTTTGGGGAACCGGTAATTACCTATGCACCTCAAAATAAGGGTGCAAAAGCATATATGAACCTTGCAAAAGAGGTGATCAAGCGTGCCTAGTGTAAAGAAACGTGGCGGATTGGGACGTGGACTCAATGCTTTGGTCTCAGAGGCCGAGTATGAGACCGGTGGTTCGGCTGCATCGGCTTCGAATGCCGCATCTGAAACAAAACTACCTATTGAGGATATCGTTCCCAACCCTAATCAGCCGCGAATTCACTTTAACGAAACTGAACTTCGTGAGTTGAGCGAATCAATCCAAGAACATGGCGTCTTGCAGCCGCTTTTGGTTCGCAAGCATGGAAACGGCTATGAGATCATCGCTGGTGAGCGTCGTTACCAAGCGTCAAAGCTTGCTGGTCTTGAGGAGCTGCCTGTCATCATTAAAGATGTTAATGATGAAGAGATGCTGGCTCTTGCTCTGATCGAAAACCTTCAGCGTTCTGATCTGAATCCCGTCGAAGAGGCTAAGGGCTATCGCCAGCTTATCGATGCCAGCGGTATGACCCAGGAGGCATTGTCGAAGGCAGTCAGCAAGTCACGCTCTGCAATTACAAACTCGCTGCGCCTTCTCGATCTCCCTGAAGTTGTTCAGCAGATGATTTTTGAGGGCAAACTTACTGCTGGTCATGCACGTGCGATTCTTGCAGTTCCCTATGAGGACGCTCGAATTCGACTTGCAGAGAAGGTTGTTGCAGAGGGCCTTTCCGTAAGAGCGACAGAAAATCTTGCTCCGTTGTTTTCTGCCGGAGAGACACCTAAGACGCCGAGGCCTGCAACGCCTCAGTCTTTTAAAAAGGCTGCCCGCGTGCTTCGTCAGGTTTTTAATACCAACGTGCGTGTTAAGAGCTCGCGTGGAAAGAATAAGATTGAGATTGAGTTTAAAGACGAGGAAGAGCTCTCTCGTATTCTTGGCGAAATGATTCAGTTTGATCAAGGAGGCCAAGATGAGGAATAGGATTATAACTGCGATTGCATTGGCGACGACTGTCGCGGCTGGTGCCTTTGCTGGCTATAAGATCGCGACAGACGATGAACTTCGAGGTCGTTTGCTTCGTAGTGCGCAAGATATTGTCGATACATCCAAGAAGAAAATGGATGTTATGACAGAAGATGTTGCCATGCGTACGGCTCAGGTAACGAAGAATCCCAAGATTAATCAAGGTTGGGTTAGTAACCAATGGGAAAATGTAGGCTATTAGGTACCTAACAATTACTTAGCATATTTTGAGGGGTCCTTGTCTGATTCACGAGGCAAGGACCCCTTATTTTGGCCGTAAAAAATGGGACAGGTAGCAGCTGATTCAAAATTAAGGTCAATAAATAAAACGGCCCCGGTTGCATCTCCTGTAACCGGGGCCGTTCGATGTTTCACATGAAACGTTTTGGGGTGCGACTCCCCTATGCGTTCTTCTGAACTTTGAAGCGCTGCTTCAGCTGTCCGCAAGCGGCGTCAATATCGTTACCACGGGAGTTACGAATCGTGGTCTCGATGCCACGGGACTCAAGACGACGCTGAAGATCCTCAACCTTATGAATCGGCGACGGCTTGAGCGGGCTGCCCTCGATGTCGTTAAGCTGAATCAGGTTAACGTGGCACAGCGTTCCCTCGCAGAAGTCGCAGAGCGCCTGCATCTCGGGATTCGTATCGTTGACGCCTTCGATCATGGCATACTCATAGGTCGGGCGGCGGCCAGTCTTCTCGGTGTAGAGCTGAAGCGCCTCGTGAAGGCGAAGCAACGTGTACTTCTTAACACCGGGCATAAGCTTATTGCGCGTCGACTGGATGGCGGAATGCAGTGAAACAGCAAGCGTGAACTGCTCGGGGATGTCGGCAAATTTGCGAATACCGGGAATAACGCCACTGGTAGAGACGGTGAGGTGACGAGCACCGATACCAATGCCATCGGGGTCGTTGAGGATTCGCAGCGCCTTGAGAACCTCGTCGTAGTTGGCAAATGGTTCGCCCTGGCCCATGAAGACGACGCTCGTGGCGCGCTCGCCAAAGTCGTTGGATACATGAAGTACCTGGTCGACGATCTCTTGAGCGGTCAGAGAGCGCTTGAGGCCGTTGAGACCGGTACCGCAAAAGGCGCAGCCCATGCCACAGCCAGCTTGGGTGGAAACGCAGACGGAAAGCTTGTTACGACGGGGCATGCCGACAGTCTCGACGGAAACGCCGTCGTGGTACTCGAGCAGATACTTGCGCGAGCCATCTTTGGAAACCTGCTTGGTTAGTTCAGTCGGCGTGTCAAAGGCAAAAGCCTCTTTAAGCTGCTCGCGGAAAGCCTTAGGAAGGTTTGTCATATCGTTAAACGAACAAACGTTCTTCTCAAAGACCCATTCGATGAGCTGCTTCGCGCGGAAGGCGGGCTGGCCAAGCTCGGCCACGAGCTCGCGAATATCGTTTTGGCTCAAGTCGCGAATGTCCTGAGATTTAGTCCTGGGATTCATGGAAGCCTTTCGATTTTGGGGAAACGTAGAGGGTATCGCTACAATATGGTATCAGCTGCAGAAATTATAGAGGAGGAGTCTGCCCATGCCGGGTAAAAGCCTAGAGAACATGCACGTAGCGGTCTTGGCGGGCGGTCATTCCGCTGAGCGCGAGATCTCGCTCAATTCGGGAAAGAACGTCGTGGTTGCCTTGAAGGAGGCCGGCTACACTTCGGTGGAGCTGCTCGACACGGCTGCCGATGATTTTATGGTAACCATGGCGACCGGCGGCTTTGACGTGGCGTTTATCGCCATGCACGGTGCCGGCGGCGAGGATGGCGCCATGCAAGGCGCCATGGAGACCCTGGGTATCCCCTACACGGCTTCGGGCGTGCTTGCCAGCGCCTGCGGTGCCGACAAGGAGGTCTCTAAGCTCCTGTACGCCAAGGCGGGCATTCCCATTGCCCCCGGCCTTGCGCTCGAGGTGGGCGATGAAGTCGATATCGATCATATCGTCGAGGTTTGTGGCGAGCGCTGCTTTGTGAAGCCGGCCGTCAACGGTTCCAGCTATGGCATTTCCCTGGTCCATGAGCCCTCCGAGCTGCCCGCGGCAATCGCCAAGGCGTTTGAGTACGGCGACAAAGTGCTGGTCGAGAAGTGCATCGAGGGTACCGAGATCACCGTCGGCGTATACGGCGAAGATGACGTGCGCGCTCTGCCGATTGTCGAGATTCGTAAGCCCGAGGACTGCGAGTTCTACGATCTGGACGTGAAGTATGTCGACCCTACGGACATCCATCGCATTCCGGCGCAGATTTCACCCGAGAATTACGCTCGTGCCCAGGAGCTTGCCTGTGCTGCTCACAAGGCCCTCGGTTGCCTGGGTATCTCGCGCAGCGACTTTATCGTGAGTGAGGACGGCCCCGTTATCCTCGAGACCAATACCATTCCCGGCATGACCGATACGTCGCTGTATCCGGACGAGATACGCCACACCGACGACATGACGTTCCCGCAGGTCTGTGACAGCCTGATCCGTATGGGCCTTCGTCGAGCGGGCATTGCATGCTAATCGAGGACGCGGTTTCGTCAGGAACGCCGCAGTTTGTCATCGACTCCTATGCCACGCTTGCCGAACGCGCCAAAACGCAGTCCTTCGGCCTTATCGAGGAAGATGTGATCGTCCTCGATACCGAGACCACAGGTCTTTCGGTGCAGGACAATGAGCTGATCGAGATCTCGGCGGCCCGTCTTTCGGGCCGCGAGGTCGTCGACCGCTTCGATACCTTCGTGCATCCCAAACAGCTGATTCCCGCCGAGATTACCGAGCTCACGAGCATTACAAACGCCGATGTGGCAGATGCCCCGTCGGCCGTCGAGGCCGTGGCCGCTCTCGCCGATTTTGTCGGCGGCTGCCCGGTGATTGCGCATAACGCCACCTTCGACCGTTCGTTTATCGAGTCGGTCAAGGGCGGTGTCAACGTCAGCGACATCTGGATCGATTCGCTGGCGCTGTCGCGCATCGCGCTTCCGCGCCTGGCCTCGCATAAGCTCTCTTTCATGGCCGACCTGTTTGGCTGCGACTCGGTGTCGCACCGCGCCAACGCCGATGTCGACGCCCTGTGTGGCGTATGGCGCGTGTTGCTCGTGGCGCTCACCGACTTGCCCCAGGGCTTAATGGCGCGCTTGGCCGACATGCATCCCGACGTACCCTGGTCCTATCGTCCCATCTTCTCCTTCTTGGCGGGGCAGAACCCCGGTTCCATCTTCTCTCTCAGTGCCGCCCGCGCCGACGTACTCAAGGCCGATCGGGCCGATGATCGCGTTGATGCGGACGAGCTACCGGTCCTTAGGATGCCGAGCCGCGAGGAAATCGAGGCGGACTATGCCCCGGGCGGCCTGGTTAATCGTATGTACCCCACGTACGAGCCGCGCGATGAGCAGATCGCGATGGCGCTCGAGGTCCGCGATGCGCTGGTCACGGGCACTCATCGTGTAATTGAGGCGGGCACAGGCGTCGGCAAATCGATGGCCTATCTGGTGCCTTTTGCCGAGGCAGCGCGCCGTAACAACATCACGGTTGGTATTGCGACCAAATCGAACAATCTTGCCGACCAGCTCATGTACCATGAGCTGCCAAAACTTGCCGAGCAACTGGACGGTGGTCTGTCATTTTGCGCTCTCAAGGGGTATGACCACTATCCGTGCCTGCGCAAGCTTGAGCGCATGAGCCGCGGCCAGGTCGAGATTACCACCAAGCGCGATCCGGCGGACACGCTCACGGCGGTCGCGGTCATTATGGCGTACGTCTGCCAATCAGCCGATGGCGACCTCGACTCGCTTGGCATTCGGTGGCGCAGCGTCAACCGCCCCGACTTTACGACGGCCTCGCGCGAGTGTGCTCGTCGCCTCTGTCCGTTTTTCCCTGATAAATGTTTGGTCCACGGCGCTCGCCGTCGTGCGGCGCACGCCGATGTGGTGGTCACCAACCATTCCCTGCTGTTCCGCAATGTTGCGGCCGAGGGCAGGATTTTGCCTCCGATTCGTCATTGGGTAATCGACGAGGCCCATTCCATCGAGCGCGAGGCGCGCCGTCAGTGGGCGCGCGTGGTGTCGGCGGACGAATCACGCGTTCTGTTTGAGCGCCTGGGTGGCTCGAGCACCGGCGCGCTAAGCCAGGTTTCCCGTGATTTGGCAACCTCCGAGGGCTCTACGCTCTATCTGGGCCTTACTGCCAAGGCGACGTCGACAGTTGCACGCGCGAGCATGGCAATCGCCGACGTGTTCGATGGCGTTCGCGAGCTCGGCCGCCGTGCCCGTGGGGGTTATGATAATGCCAATCTATGGATTGGCCCCGAGTTGCGCGAATCTGACGACTGGCATGATTTCTTACCGTCGGCCTACACTGCCATCGACGCATTGGAACAGGCTGACAAGAGCGTCGACGCGCTGGTGCAAGCCGTCGCCGCCGACAAGCCCGAGGTTGTTGTCGACCTGGGTGATATCTCGCGCCGCCTGCACGAGCTGGCCGAGAACCTCAAACTCATCATTGAGGGCACCGATGAACACTACGTGTATTCGCTGCAGGTCAATCGCAGGTTGCGTGCTGGCGGAGAATCAATGACCGCAGAGCGCATCGACATTGGCGAGGCCTTGGCAACCGAGTGGCTGCCCGAGGTCCACACGGCTATCTTTGCATCGGCGACCATGACGGTTTCCAAGAGCTTTGAGCACTTTAACCACGCCGTCGGCCTCGATCGCATCGGTGCCTCGACATCATCGTCGCTGCACTTGGATTCGAGCTACGACTTCGATTCGAATATGGCTGTAGTCGTTGCGGGCGATATCCCCGATCCGCGCGACCGTGAAGGCTATCTTTCGGCGCTCGAGCGTGTGCTGGTCGACGCTCATCTTGCCATGGGCGGCTCGGTGCTTACGCTGTTCACCAACAGGCGTGACATGGAGGAGCTGTACGCTCGCGTCGAGCCCAAGATGGCTCGTGCGGGTCTGGAACTCAACTGCCAGCAGCGCAACTCGTCTCCTCGTCGTTTGCGCGATCGCTTTATCAACGAACCGACCTCGTCGCTCTTTGCACTTAAGGCCTTTTGGGAAGGGTTTGATGCCAGCGGCGAGACGCTGCGCTGCGTCATCATCCCCAAGCTGCCGTTCTCGAGCCCCACAGACCCGCTCTCATGCGAGCGCAATCTGCGCGAAGACCGCGCTTGGGCGCGCTATTCGCTGCCCGAGGCCGTGCTCGAGGTCAAGCAGGCAGCCGGTCGCCTCATTCGCTCATCGACCGATTGTGGCGTACTCATCTTGGCCGACCCGCGCCTGGTGACGAAGGGCTACGGCAAGAAATTCTTAACGTCGCTGCCCACGAGTTCCTATCAGCGCATCGAGTCGGCACAAATCGGGCACTATCTACAGCTGTGGCGCGCACGCCACGAGCGGTGCCGCTAAAGCGGATAGGCGAGGGATTTTGCCATATCGCACAGACGCTCTGACAGGGTGGGGTCATCCAAGATGCGGATGGCTCCGCCCGCTGCGATTATCTGGCTCAGCAGCCAACGCTCGGAGCCGTAATGCACGGTTAACGTTGCCGTGTCTGCCCCGCTGCGCTCGATTAGGGTGATGCCGGCCCAGTCCAGATGTTCCGCCATATCGAATGGCATCAGGAGCTTTGCGCTGCGCTGCGTCCGGGCAAGGGAATCGTGGAGGGATGCGACGTCCGGTGCGTGAGGCACGACGGAGTCTTCCGTCAAGGCGAGTCCCTCGATTTTATCCATGCGATAGGTGCGCTGCTCATCGACCGCGATGTCCCAGGCAATCAGGTATGTTTGGTCGCCGTTTGCCGTAATGCGCAAGGGGTCGACCAGACGATCGCGTGGCCGTGCATCGTCCATCGAGCGATACGAGATGCGGCAGCGAACGCCGTCCTGAATGGCACAGCTCAGCTGCTGCCAGTGCGACCCGTGGTTGACGGTGTCAAAGACGCGCTGGTTATAGCCAAGCTCTTCGGGTAGAAGGGCATGTCGAATCCGAGCTGCCGCCTGGGGATCGATCCCCAACGATTCAAGTTCGTGGTTGAGCACAGCGCCCTCGGCGGCACTCAGGCGCAGCGGTAGCATACGACCGGCGTCACCGGTGAGGACCACACGCTCGCCGCGGCATTTGCAGATGATGCGCGCGCCCGATTCTCGGTCCGCGAGCGTCGAGACGATCTCGAGAATCTCGTCGAGCGACACCCCCGTGATGTCAAATCGACTGCAAATCTCGGTTCGTGTCATGCCGCTCTCGCCGGCGGCGTAGAGGGCCTCCATGATGTCGATGGCGCGCGAGAGCCTCTGCTCGCTGGTGAGTTTACGCACGGGCATGCTCGTGCACCGTCCTTTCAATGAGGTGGTTCCACGCCTGTTTGAGCGATTTGGGGGCCACGGGCCTCATGCCGTCCATGGCGTGGGCCATGCAAAATGAGGCGCCGGCTTCAAGATCGCGCACGTCAACGGTCCAGGTCCATCCCACATCGGTGTGTACGAGCTCACCTCGCCCACGCGTGAGACCGTTGATCATATCGATCTGCGTCTGAGGGGCGAATGAGAACGTGGCTGCAACGGGCGGTCGGTCGGCAAAATCGAATTCAAAGAACAGGTAGTCGCTGAGGTTGAAGTCCGCGGGGATGACGTAGGCCTTCGAAGGACGCCAAGCGCGTACGATGCGGTCGCAGCGGAATGTCCTGATGTCGTCGGTGACGTTGTCGAGGCCGCAGAAGTAAGCCACGCCCTCGCGCTCGAACATGCCGTAGACGCAGACGGTACGTTCTCTCTGCTCGCCGCGTCCGTTCTGATATAAAAATCGCAGCGCGCATCGCTCGGCAAAGGCGCTCCAAACCGCATCGACGGTGGGAGAGCGGCTGATCGGCGCCTCGTCTACCGTCGTCCTGCCGGTGAGATAGGCAATCTTGGAGCGAATATCGGCAAGCGGTGCGGCAAAAGTGGATGAGCCGGCCGCTAGTGTCTGGTCGATGGCGTTGAGCAGGATATCGGCGTCGTCTGCGGTAATGAGGCCGCCTGCCGCAAACGTGTGCTCGCGGTCGATTGTCCACGAGCTTTCCTCGGTCTCCTGCGCGCCGGTGGGGCGAACCTCCTTGATTAAGATGCCGCGTTCGAGCAGCTTGTCACGATCGCGTCGAAACTTGCGCTTATCCGAGTCGATATTGCCCGAGCCATATCCCAGGTCAGAATCCAAGACGATCTGCTCGGTCGTCAGCGGTTCGGGGGAGCTATTGAGCACAAAGAAAAGATTGAGGATGCGCTGAGCCGTTTTATCGAAACTGGGCTCCGAATTCCCCTTTTTAATTGTCTCGGTCGTGTCGCTTGCCGTCATAGGGTCCTCGCATGAGAAGGTGGTTTGCTGCCATGATTTTAGTCCGATATGGAGATTAGGCTATATCCTTGTCCGCTCGGGGCGTTAAGATGGCCCGAATTCGGTCGTTTGCGCTCGCTCGGGGTATACTTTCGACTATATACGGTTCTAATGTGCATGCATTGGGCCTATTTGTCGGATTATGGATGTGGAGCGCACATGGCGAACACCCAGAACTATATTAACCACCTGCTGCAGAACACCGGCATTACGCCGGCGTGCAGCGAAGAAGAGCGCTTGGCTGCCGAGGATATCGCTCAGATCTTCCGCAACCACGGCTTTGATCCCGAGGTTCAGGAGTTCAATGCCCCGGCGCCCAGTAGGTTGGCATTTGCCGTTACCGGTATTCTTGCGTTTGCCGGTGCCCTGCTGATGGGCATCGGCGGCGGTATCGGCTTGGTCGGCACCTTGCTGGCCATTGTCGGCGCCGTTCTTTACGTGCTCGAGCGCACAGGGCACCCCGTGGTTTCGCGCCTGGGCAAGACAAGCGTGAGCCAAAATGTCATCGCCTATCACAAGGCCTCGGGCCCGCTCGCGTCCCCGCGTAACCGCCCGGTGGTCGTTGTCGCACACTACGACTCTCCCCGTGCTGAGCTGCTCGCCCGCGAGCCCTATGCTTCGTATCGTGCGCTCATCGCCAAGCTGCTGCCTGTTGCCACGGTTGCCCCTGCTGCCGTTGCCATCCTGCGTATCCTGCCGCTCCCCGGCGCGCTCAAGGTTCTGCTGTGGATTGTCGCGATCCTCGCTTCCCTCGTTGCACTTGCCAACGCGGCAAACATCATCTCTAACCGCCACATTCTTCCCTATACGTCCGGCGCGGTGTGCAACAAGTCTTCTGTCGCCGCTATGCTCGGCGTTATGGACAACGTTGCTCCCTTCCAGGGCGAAAACGAGTTTCCCGACGATGTTCCGTTCGATACCTATTTTGGGGAGCAAAAGCGTCGTGCCGAGGAAATGGCGCGTGCAGCGGCGGAGTATGCCGCGGCCCAGCAGCAAAACGACTACGGCAACACCATCGAGTACGAAGAGCCTACCTACGCCGAGGACGAGTTCGGTCAGCCGATTGCTCCCGACACTCAGACCGAGCCCGAACAGGGTGAGGCTTTCGACGAGCAGATCGAGGGCTTTGAGGGTGCGTCTGCCGACGAGACGCTGATTGGCGCCATCGTGCCCGAGGATCAGGATCAGGCTGTCCAGGCTGAAGAGTTCAATGACGAGGTTTCCGCTGCCGAGCCGGTGGAGGAGCCTGTCGCGGCCGAGCCCGAGCCCAAGCTCTATCGCAATGCCGCCGGCAACATCCGCTTTGGTTCGGATGCCATCCGTGCGCTCGGAATGCTTCCCGAGTCCTGCACGCTCGATTACGAGGAGGGCGAGGAGCCGACGTTTGAGCCCGAGCCTGCCCCCGTCGTGACTGCACCTGCGCCCGCTGTCACCGTGGATGATGAGTCTGCCGCGGTTGCCGCTGCCGTTGCCGAGCCCGAGGCAGTGTCCGCGATCGATCCCGCGGCAGGACTGGACGTTTTGGCTCCCGCCGCGCCGGCGCAAGACGTTGCGGACGAGTCTGACGACGATTACGTTGAACAGCCGAGGCGCGTGTCTTACGAGAGCGATACTGATTTCTCGGCCGAGATTCCCGCGGCAACGCCCCATGCCGACATTGCATCCGCGTTCTCGTCGATTGGCGCCAGCGCTTCCAACTTCTTTAAGGGTGCGCTTGCAAAGGGCAAGAAATTTGTCGACGATTTCGAGGAGAAGCGCGCTGCCGCACGCGAGGCTGCCGAGCAGGAGGCTATCGCTCAGCAGCAGGCAGCCGAGGCGGCACGTGAGCACGCGGCGCAAGAGTTCGAGCAGAACGAGGCTATGCAGTCCGCGCCCGTCGACGCCGCCGAAGCTACAACGTCCTTTGAGTCCCAGCAACCGGCGTCCGCGGATGTTGTTGAGGCGACGACGTCTTTCGAGGCCCAGCAGCACGTCGATAGCACCATGTCGTTTGATGCCGCGCAGTTCGATTCCACGATAACGTTTGAAAAGCAAGGCACCGCGATTGCCGAGCCCCTTCCTGTTTCCGATGAACAGGGCGACGCGGCAGACGATGACGAGCCTATTGATGCTGCCGAAATCCAAGATGCCGCCGAGGACGAGTCCGTCGAGGCCAACTCTGACGAAGAGCAATACGCGGCAGCCGAGCAAGATGATTCGACCGAGGCCGAGCAGGAGGAAGTGTCTGTGGTTTCCGAGACTCTCGAAACGGATGAGTCGAGACCTTACTCCACGCAGATTTTCACCATGCCGACCCCGAGTGGTTCCGGTGCCACGGTTGCCAATGTCGCTCCCACCCAGGACGAAACGGTCGATTCCCTTATGGCCCAGATTTCCTCCCAAGCATCGCCGCGTCCGCAGATGAATGTTCCCGATCCGGCGTCGGCACCGTCGCCTGCACCCTCCTCGTCTCCGCTGGCTTCGGTCCCCGATCCGTCGCTGCCGTCTATGAAGCAGGCAAACGTTGCGTCTCGCACGTCGCTGTTCGACCTTCCCGATCCCTCTGCCCAGGTCAACGACCCCTTTGCTACCGCCCAAGGTCCCGAACCCACATCGGCACCCGTTGCGCCTCCCATGCCCGTTGCGTCGGGCGCGCAGCCGATCGAGACCATTTCGGCTCCCGCCCCGGCGGCACCCAAGTCTCGTAAGCGCGGCCTGGGTGGCCTGTTCGGTCGTAAAAAGAAAAACGAGCAGGACAGCATGAGTGACTGGCTGGGCGTCGAAGACGATTACGATGCCAAGAAGTCCGGTCGCGGTATCGGTTCGTGGGATAACTTCGAGGACGATAACGATGGCTGGAAGGGTGGCGCTACGTCTTCCGATGGCGCTTCTTCCGAAGATATGCTCTCGGCTGTCGCCTCTATGGGCGATGATGAGCTGCTCGGTCACGATATCTGGTTTGTGGCAACGGGCGCCTCGGATTGTGATGGCGCCGGCATGAAGGCCTTCTTGGCTTCGCATCGCGATAAGCTCCGCGGCGTATTCTTCATCAATCTTGAATCCGTCGGCGCCGGTAGGCTTTCGGTTGTGACGGTCGAGGGCGAACAACAACTGCTCAAGGGCGATCGCCGCATCATGAACCTGGTCAGCAAGGTCTGCAAGTCGTTCCATGTCGATTGTGGCGCGCTCGAGATGCCCTATGCCAAGACCGATGCCTATGCCGCGCTCGAGGCGAGCCGCCGAGCCCTCACCATCGCCGGCGTGGACGGCACGCGCCTGGCTTGCGCTCGTACCGAGGACGACCTGCCCCACAATGTCAACCCGACGAACATTGCCACGGTATCCGAGGTTGTGACCGAGGTTATCCGCCGTTCGTAGACGGAGCTCTAAGGAGTCAACGTGTTTTCGTATATTAAGCGCCATTGGCCTGTCTACGTGATTTTGACCTTGATTGCCATTGCGTTAGGATTTGGGGCCGCCTACATCGTGGGTGCGAAGGGCTCGACCCCCGCCTCCGCAATCAGCGAAGAGGTGGAGCAAGAACAGAGCACGGGTGCCGATGGGATTCCTGAGTCCGAGCAGGCAATCGTTGATGGTGGATCTTCGTCTGCAGAGTAGATACGGCGATTTACATGATTGAAAGCGGGCGAGCCAGGGGACTGGCTCCCCCCCCTTTTTTTCTC
>NZ_QRTA01000009.1:76323-89418 GCF_003457875.1 Collinsella sp. AF28-5AC
GCTTTTTCATCGCGCTAGCGCTTCTTTGGGATCGACCTAAGGCGAGCGAACCATAGGGCTGCGGCACCCGAGGTCAGGAGCGCGGTGATGCAAGCGGCGATGGGAACTGATCCTGTTGCCGGTAGGTCCTGCGGTAGGGTACAGCGTTGAATGACGCTGTCCTCGTCATGTGACTCAAGTTTATCGCCGCCACCGTTGCGGCAAAGATCGACGCGCGCGCTGTTGGTGAGTGCGGTTTGGGGCGTATAAGCCGACGTTGCCTGCATGTGTACGACTGCGCCCCGAGCGTCTGTGCCAAGGATTGCTTTGGCATCGTCAAGGTCGTCGTGCTCATCTTTGAGATCATCGCGGGTCCAAGAATCCGCATCGCTTCGAGTCGTAAAGTCGGCGGCTACCGCACCGTATTCAATTCGAATGCCCGTTACGACGGTATTGGATGCAAGGTCGAGTTCTTTCGCCTCGAGTGTGGTGGATTCCGTGGTCGAGATATCCGCCTTCCAGAGGTGCCAACCGTCGTAATCGACGAGGCGACAGTCCTCACCCAGGCTCTCTTTTACTTCGTCGGACTCAAGCCAAGGATTTTCGTGCCCATCGTCAAGTGTCGCGTTTGCCGGCTCATCGACGTCTGTCGAGTCCAACGGCGTCGTGCGATACCATACGTTGCACAGGCCGTTGAGGTCGCCGATGGCGACGGGGGTTTCGATTGAGATGAATCTCGCTGTGCCGTCTTTGGCGCACTCAAGATCATCGGTAATCGTAAACTCATCAACCCAAGTAGCGGAATCGTTTCGAGCATCGATGGTATAGGAGAAAAGCCCATCACTATTGGTTTGCGTCGCGGCGCGGTTTTTACCATCGCCGTTAGCCAACAGGCCCTTTTCGATAGGTTGGACAAGTTCCTGACGCTTGTCGACCTGCCCCTTGATCTCGATGGGTGCATCCTTCATCGCGACGGATTGGACTTCTCCCGTATCCTTTATTTCAAACGTTATCTCCTCGGCAAGGTCATAGGTCCGCGGAGACATCATTTCGCGCAACGAGTAGGTGCCAGGTGCAAGATGTTCGACGCGGTGCGGCTTGTCGGATGAGGTCCAGGAGTCTATTTCGGTTTTATCGGGACCATATAAGGTGAGCTGTGCGCCTTCCACTTCCTGCTCACCGCTTGCATCGACCTTGGAGATATCAACCTTGGTGTAATCGTCGGATACGTTAAGCCGTGCTTCTACAACGGGCGTTTTCTGGTCGGCATAAGCGAGGTCTACGATATGGGGCGTCCGGTCGAGTAAGAAGTCGGTCGGCGCTTGAGTCTCGACAACCTCGTAGCGCGCGGTACCAGATCCCAGCGGCAGGTTGTCTGCGCGTGCTTCGCCAGTTTCATCCGTCGCGACGGTCGCGACGGTCTCACCGTCGATCGCGGCAATGCTACCATCGGGGCGCACGATATCACCCGAGGCACGGATCTCAAAGATGGCGCCCGCGAGCCTGCTGCCGTCTACGGCATCGGTTTTAACGATCCTGATGTTTCCGGTCGCGGCGTGGTCATAATACGAGGCGATTGCAACGGGCGTTAGGTTCATGTCGGCGGGTATGTTTACCTCGATCTCCTCGCCGACAAGATAGGGCTCTTTGGCCGAGGTTTCGCGTACATAATAGGTGCCCGGCACGAGCGATTCGGGCAGTGTGACGGTCCCGGTCGCGTCAGTCGTAAAGGTGTCCATTACGTTATGTGCTGGATACCAGCAAGTTTGTGAGACGGGTTCGTGTTTGCTGTCGAGGAGTTGGAAGGTGAATCCGGCTAGTGGAACAGAAGCGCCTGTTTGGGCATCGCGTTTTACAATCTGGAGATGCGTCGACAGCGCGTGGTTGTCCACGATATATTGAAGCTCGGCGCCGTTGGAAATCTGATTGGCCCCGACGGTCCATTCCCCTGCACGTTTAAAACCCTCGGGGACGGTTTCCGGAACCTCGCGAATCGTGTAGCCGGCACGGTCGTATGGGACAGCTCCGTGGACACCGGCGGGTCGCTTGCCTGTGCCGAACCATGCTTCGGGCTGATCTTTGGTGGAGGCAAAGCCATAGATGTTTGTGGTCAGTGTGCCAACAACCTGCTGAGAACTGTTGCTGACAACCTCAAAGACAACACCACCCGCCGGTTGCTCCAGGCCGGATTGGTCGCTATTGCCGTAATCCTTGAATTTGGAAATCTCAAGGTCAAACGCAATGGGGATATCGGAAATGCGAGATTCGATCTCGACTACGCCTGAATCGCCGAGCTGGTCGGCTCCAACGGTATAGGTCCAGCTGTCGTTGGATGGCAGGTAGCCCTCGGGGGCTTTTGATTCGTAGATGGTAAAGGTTCCTAAGGGGACATCGACGAGGGTAGCCCGACCGCTTTCGTCGGTCGTGAGGATCTGCGCCCATCCAGGGGTTGATTGCGACACACACGTGAACTCTGCTCCTGCGAGTGAAGATCCCACCTGGGGGCCGGCATTCGTCGCGGCATCGAGTTTTACGATACGCAGGTTGATGGTGCCGGGCTGTTCATCAATGGCGACCTGTCCACCGTCATTCCCCGTGGTAAAGGCGATGCGATCACGACGGGGGACATAGCCGGCCGGCGCCTTCGTTTCAACTAGGTAGTATGCCGTGTTGGGCAGAAGTGTTGCTTGCGCCCGACCGTTGCTGTCCATCTGGATGGTGCCGACATGCGCGCCGCTGGCGCTCTCAAAAATATCGAATGTTGCCCCGTCAAACTGATAAGTATTGTTTCCGCTGGTAATGGCGGCGTTTGCAGACTGTTTTTTGAAGGAAACAGAGACCGCCGGCAGTACATAGAGCATGTCCTGACGTTTGCTGCCGCCCGATACGGCTCCTAGATAGCGTCGCGCGCGGTGCGGAGCGGCTTTGATGCTTCCTGATTTTGCGCTGTCGTGGAGCCACCGCGCCGCCGCCACGACTTCATTGTCAGTGGTAAAGTGCCCACTCTTGGTTTTGCCCTGAGCGGTCGTGTAAGAGTAAGTACCGTCGACATGGGTAGTGCCGTTGAGCATCCATACGGCAAGCTGGGTTGCGGCGCGGGCGCGATCGGGTGAAAGATGGTAACCGCCAAACGACGTGGCGGTAGGATATCCGTGACAAACGATTGCCGCGAACTCGTCGTCGAGCCACACCCAGCCTTGATCAAAGTTGAGCCATGGGCCGCCCGGCTTGGTGGGGCCGGGGCGCTCCTGGTTCATGCAGTAGGCAATCGAGGCGTCTTGAGCTTCATACTTGCCGATGAAGAAGGGCCCACAATCATCGCTAATAGTGCGGAAGCCGAGCTGATCGTAGCCATCGACGGCAAATGCGGCTCCCGGTGTCAGGCAGCCGAAAAGCAGGAAGAGGAGCAGGAGCAGCGGACCTGTTGCGATTGCGCTGTGGACAGAGTGCGTGGGTGCGTTGGACATGGCTGCTCCTTATCCCTCGTGCGCCGCATGGGGAGGTTGCGACGCGTAGGATGAGGCTACCCCCGAGGTTCATGCGGGTAAGTACCGGAGCCTGACCAAAAGCTTGCCCGATTTCTGACAAATCGAGCTCAAATACAACAATCAGATAAAAATGCAGGTAGAAGATGGTAAGAAAAGAAAGACAAAGGTCCTCATCTCCACAATTGGCGCGGTTTTCAAACGATTCTCCACAGCTAAAACAAGCATCGACACCCTTGTATCGAACAAGACAACCGCGTTATACTATCCCCCACATATGCGGGCATCGCCAAGTGGTAAGGCATCAGCTTCCCAAGCTGACACTCGCGGGTTCGAGTCCCGTTGCCCGCTCCAGCCAGAAGCACAAGCACGGCACCATTACGGTGCCGTGCTTTTTTCAATAAAGCGCCGGGACTCGAACCCGACAGGGTGCGAGCGTAAAGCAAACGCGAAGCGTTTGTAGCGAGCAGGCGAAGGCGCCGACAGGCGCCTGAAGCCGGTGCGGATTTGCGAAGCAAATAACGCGGACGTCCCGTTGCTCGCTCCAATTCCAAAATGTTAGGTTAATGCCTGCTGCCCATACTTGCACCTGCGCACGGTACAATGGATGGGTTACGACCAACGTGCCAATAACCAAAAAGGAGCCGCTATGATCGATCGCTATACCCGCCCGGAGATGGGACACATTTTCTCCCTCGAGAACAAGTACGCCATTTGGCAGGAGATCGAGGTCTTGGCCTGCGAGGCCCAGGCGGAGCTCGGCAAGATCGGTATTTCCAAAGACGAGGCCCAGTGGATCCGCGACCATGCCAACTTTGAGAAGGCGAAGGTCGATGAGATCGAGGAAGTCACGCGCCACGACGTCATTGCCTTCCTGACCAACATGAAGGAGTACATCGATGCCGATGTTCCCGAGGACGACCCCAAGCCCAGCCGCTGGGTTCACTATGGCATGACCAGCTCCGATCTGGGCGACACGGCCCTGTGCTACCAGCTCACCCAGGCCTGCGACCTGATCATCGAGGACGTCAAAAAACTCGGCGAGATCTGCAAGCGTCGCGCCTTTGAGGAGCGCAACACGCTCTGCGCCGGCCGTACTCATGGCATCCATGCCGAGCCGATGACCTTTGGCATGAAGTTTGGCTCTTGGGCCTGGGAGCTCAAGCGCGATCTGGACCGTCTTGAGGATGCCCGCAAGAACGTTGCCTTTGGTGCCATCTCGGGCGCTGTCGGCACGTACAGCTCCATCGAGCCGTTCGTCGAGGAGTACGTCTGCGAGCACCTGGGCCTGGTTCACGACCCGCTGTCCACGCAGGTTATCAGCCGCGACCATCACGCCTATCTCGCCGGCGTTCTTGCCACCACTGCGGCCACCTGCGAGCGCATCGCTACCGAGGTTCGCAATCTGCAGAAGACTGATACGCTCGAGGCCGAGGAGCCGTTCCGTAAGGGCCAAAAGGGCAGCTCAGCCATGCCACACAAGCGCAACCCCATCACCATGGAGAAGGTCTGCGGCCTGTCGCGCGTCGTGAAGGCCAACGCGCAGGTTGCCTTCGACAACGTCGCCCTGTGGCACGAGCGTGACATTTCGCACTCCTCTGCCGAGCGCGTCGCCCAGGCCGATAGCTTCATCGCGCTCGACCACATGTTCCAGTGCCTCATTCGCGTTATCGACGGCCTGCAGCTGTACCCTGCCCGCATGATGGCCAACCTCAATAAGACCCGCGGCCTCATCTTCTCCTCCAAGGTGCTGCTCGCCCTCGTCGACACGGGCATCACCCGCGAGGACGCGTACGCCATTGTGCAGGAGAACGCCATGGCAACCTGGCACGAGGTACAGGATTGTGTCTCCGGCCCTACCTTTAAGGAGCGTCTCGAGGCTGACCCGCGCTGCACCGTCAGCAAGGAAAAGCTCGACGAGATCTTTGATCCGTGGGACTTCCTCACCCGTATCGACACGGTCTTTGATCGTCTGGAGCAGCTGAGCTTCGAGTAGGTTCGGGCATAACGTTAGCTTTTTAGGGCGCTTTGCTGGTAATGTGTGTTGCCGGCGAAGCGCCTCGTTGCATTTAGGGAAAGACGGGGATAATAGTCGTCTCGAATAACATTCTGAGAGGGGATCGCATGATTTCGTTTGATTACAAGCCTCAGGGCGTGTGTGCTCGCAATATTCACCTTGACCTTTCCGATGACGGCAACAAGGTGATGGGCGTTGAGTTTACCGGTGGCTGCGACGGCAATCTCAAGGCAATCTCTAAGCTGGTCGAGGGCGCTCCTGCCGATCGCGTAATCGAGGTTCTCGCCGGTAATACCTGCGGTATGAAAAAGACCTCCTGCGCCGACCAGCTTACGCGCGCTATCGAGGCCGCTCGCGCCGAGATCGCCTAATGGGTATCGCCGATCACATCAAGAACGGAATATCGCGTCGCGGCTTTGTACTCGGTGGGGCTGCCGCGGGCGCTGCCACGGTGCTTGCCGGATGCTCGAAAAAACCGGGTACCAGCGATGATGCTGCCGGCGAGCCGCAGGTTATCAAGGACGATTCCAAAATCATCTCGATTACGGATGAGTACGAGGCAGTCGACATCGATCTTGAGCCGGCGGCGTCGTGGACGCTGCCTCTGGGTACGCTGCTGTACTACTGCGACGGCGATTACGCCGCGGCGATGATGGCGCCCGCATCGGCACTGCACGCCAACACGCTCGGTGTGCTCAACCTGGGCGATGGCTCGCTTACCACATTAATCGAGGATCCTGTCGAGGGCACGGGATATGCATTCTACGATGTCCGCGCCGGCGACGGCGTATTCGCGTGGGTTGAGATGAACTTTGCCAATTCATCGTGGAAGCTCTACGCTCAAAATCTGTCGGGCGCTTCGCTCTCTGGCGATGCGGTTGAGCTCGATCGAGGTGGCAAGGACTATGATCCGCCCCTGTTTACGGCGTTCGGGTCATCAGTCATCTGGTATAAAATGCCTTCGGCAGGCGGCAATAAAACGAGTAGTGATTCGTTTTGCTATCGTCGCTCGCTTGATGAATCCAAGGCCGAGACAATTTGGAAATCGACGGGCCGCTTTGCATCGGCCCCGCGCGCGAGCGACGGCATTTTGACCATCTCGCCGCGTGTCCGCAACGACGAGGGCGTCTACTACGGCATAACGGCAATCGATCTGACCGACGGCAACAACACCAAGCGTGCCCAGCTAGTCCTTCCCTCGTCAGTCTCGCCTTTCGAGGCCGTGTATATGGGCGATACCTTCGTGTTTTCTATCGAGGCGGCCTATAGTGGCGTGGGCAGCCTGGGCAATATGGGCACGTATATCGGTAATGAGGGAGGGCCGTACCTCTTTCTGTCACGCGAGCCGCTCGCATGTGCGGCTGGCAAGAAGAATAAATACCTTGTTAAGGTACAGGCGTCGCATTTCCTGATCGACACCTCTGCCAAGACCTATGGCTCACTGCTGTCGCCCGACCGCGCTTTGGAGTATGGCGATTATCCAGCTACGGCGGGAAAATCGGACTCATTCCTTACGTACGCCACGGTGCGCAACAGCCAGGGTATACCAGAGACGGTCACTGCACGCCTGTTCTCTCTTTAAGCTTAGAGGGGTTAAAAAGGCGCCAACAGGGGAATAAACGCGTTGTAATTGTGAGTACCGCCCGCCGAGCTGCCGCGTCATAGCGGCATCCGGCGGGTTCAGGTGCGTTAAAATGGGCTTGTTCTTAGCTAATTGAGACAGGGGGGCCGTGTTATGGCTTCAGATGCAAAAAAGATTCTGCTGGTCGAGGATGAGAAGGCAATCCGTGACGCCGTCGCTGCCTATCTCGAGCGCGAAGGCTACTGGGTTGTGGGCGTCGGCGACGGCCAGTCCGCGATCGAGGAGTTCGAGAAGCATCAGTTCGACCTGGTCGTGCTCGACCTTATGCTCCCCAAGATTCCCGGCGAGCGCGTTTGCCGCACCATTCGCGATACCTCGGATGTCCCCATCATCATGCTGACGGCTAAGGGCGAGATCGAGGACCGTATTATCGGTCTTGAGCTCGGCGCCGACGACTATCTGATTAAGCCGTTCTCGCCGCGCGAGCTCGTCGCCCGCGTTCGCGCTCTGTTCCGCCGTGCCCATCAGGCCGACGAGCCCGCCGTCGAGGTGCTCGACTTCGGCGATCTGGTCATCGATATCTCGGGCCACAAGATCTTGGTCGAGGGCAAGGAAGTCGATCTGACGGCTTCCGAGTTCAAGCTGCTCACCACGCTCGCCCGCCATCCCGGCCGTGTGTATAACCGCATGGAGCTGGTCGAGAAAGTGCTCGGGTATGACTTTGAGGGCTATGAGCGCACCATCGATAGCCACGTGAAGAATCTTCGCGCCAAGCTGGGCGATGATCCCAAGAAGCCCAAGTGGCTCTACACCGTCCATGGTGTCGGCTATCGCTTCGAGGCTCCGGCCAAGATCGATAAGTCGGACGAGAAATAGGGAAATCACATATGACACCTGCGCGCTTTGAAATCGGACAAAAGCACAAGCAGGAGAGCGAGGCGGGTTCCAAGGCTAGTTGGAACACGCCTCGTTCCGATTCACGGCCAACGATGAGCTATCCCTCGCGCATGGCACTTGCTTTTGCTCTGACATCGCTCATGACAGTATTGGTGCTGGTGGGCGTTGTCTCTGTTGTGTGGGGCACGGTCTTTTCGGATTACACACGCTCCAATATCGTCGAAATCGCAAATTCCGCTGCCGAGAAGTTGGCAACCTCATATGAGGAAAACGGCTCTTGGACCGCGGGGGAACTGCGCACGGTCGCAACGTCGAGTTTGGTTTCCGACGATCTGGGTATGCAGGTCGTCAATAAAAAGGGCGTGATCGTTTATGACGATTCCTGGCCCTCGGCAAGCGCCACCGCCGATGTACGCGAAAACCAGGCTACGACCGACGACACGAGCGGCAAGAGGGCATCGCATAGCCCGGTCTCGTCTGCTCCAACCGACTCCGATAGCGTTGCTAACGTCGAGATTGTAACGTCTTCCGGCGAGCATGTCGGACAGGTAAAGCTGTGGGCCATCGGCTCCGACGCGCTGCTCACCAAGGCGGACTCTGCGTTTAGGGAGAAGACCTTTAACGCCATGGCCCTCGCCGCGGTTGTTGCAATCTGCATTTCGGTCGTTATCGGATCGCTCGTGTCGCGCATGCTCACCAAGCCGATTCATCGCATCACCAGTACCGCAAAGCAAATCCGTGACGGCGACCTGTCGGCTCGCACGGGACTGCGCGGTGATGACGAGATCGATCAGCTGGGAGAGACCTTCGACGAGATGGCCACCTCACTCGAGAAAGATATGAAGCACGAGAAGCGCCTGACTTCAGACGTTGCACACGAGCTGCGCACGCCGCTCATGGCCATGCTTGCAACGGTCGAGGCCATGCAAGACGGTGTGTATCCCACCGACGACGAACACCTGGAGACGGTCGCTTCCGAGACGCGTCGCCTGGCTCGTCTGGTGCAGCAGATGCTCGACCTATCGCGTATGGAAAACAGCACGGCTCCGCTCAATCTAGAACCGGTGGACATGGTTCCGTTCGTGCGATCGATTGTGAACGGCCAGGAGCGTCTGTTTGCCGACCGTGACCTTCGTCTTCGCTTTGCAGATGAAACCCAGGGGCACGACGATGTCGTCGAAGCCGATCCCGACATGATCACGCAATGCGTCATCAACCTCATGAGCAACGCCATGCGCTACACCCCCGAGGGCGGTTGGGTCGTGGTGTCGGTGCTCAGTGACCGCAAGCATGTCAGTATTGCCGTTTCGGATACCGGTATCGGTATTGCCAAGGACGATCTGTCGCGCATCTTCGGGCGGTTTTGGCGCGCCGATGCCAGCCGCGCCCGCGAAGCTGGCGGCCTGGGCGTTGGCCTCGCCGTGACCAAGCAGATCGTCGAGCGTCACCATGGCTACATATCCGTGGAGTCGGAGCTTGGAAAGGGTACGACTTTTACAATTCATCTGCCCCGCGAGCACACGGCGGACGCGGCATCTACTACAATGGAGCACTAGCTTTTCGCTATTCGGTGAAGGAGGGGCCGCGTCCCTGCCGCTCCGAGTTTGCGAAAACATGCGGGAAAGAACCCGCATTTCTGTCGTATTTAGGTAAGGAGTGACTCACGTGACAACGATGGAGCGTCGTCCGGATTCCCGTGGCAAGGTTCGTGATATCTACGATGCCGGCGAAAACCTGCTGATGGTCGCCACCGACCGCATTTCTGCGTTCGACTTCATTCTTCCCGACGAGATTCCGTTTAAGGGAGAGGTGCTCAACCGCATCTCGGCATTCTGGTTCGATAAGTTTGCCGATATCGTTCCCAACCACCTCGTTTCCATCGATCCGGCGGATTTCCCCGAGGAGTTTGCCGAGTATCGTGACTACCTCGCAGGCCGCGCCATGCTGGTCAAGAAGGCCCAGACGATTCCTATCGAGTGCATCGTCCGCGGCTATCTGACCGGTTCGGGCAAGAAGACCTATGACGAGAACGGCACCGTCTGCGGCATTCAGCTGCCCGAGGGTCTGACCGAGGCCTCCAAGCTTCCCGAGCCGCTGTTCACGCCGTCCACGAAGGCCGAGATCGGCGACCACGACGAGAACATTTCGTTCGAGCGTTGCTGCGAGATCGTGGGTGAGGACATCGCCGCGCAGATTCGCGACCTTTCCCTCAAGATCTACAAGGCCGCTGCCGAGTACGCCGCGACCCGTGGCATCATCATTGCCGACACCAAGTTCGAGTTTGGTGTTATTGATGGCAAGGTCACGCTGATCGACGAGTGCCTCACGCCCGACTCCAGCCGTTTCTGGCCTGCTGCCAGCTACGAGGAGGGCAAGATCCAGCCTAGCTACGACAAGCAATTCGTCCGCAATTGGCTCAAGGCCAACTGGGATATGACGGGGGAGACCCCGCACCTGCCCGCCGAGGTCATCGATGGCACGTCCGAGCGCTATCGCGAGGCCTTCCAGATCATCACGGGCTCCCAGTTCACAAGCATGAAGGAGAACGCATAAGTGAGTACCCGTAGCGCCACGAACAAGCGCACGCAATCCCACGAAGTTACCGGGGTTGCGCGCAAGTCTGCCGCGTCTGCTAAGCCCGCCCGCCAAGCAGCGAGCTCCGTTCGCGTCGTGCCGGCTTCGTCTAAGGCACGCCGCAAAGAGCTCGAGAAGGGCGAGAACCTCGAGGGCCTCTCTAAAGAGGAGAAGCGCGCCCGCAAGGCTAAGCAGCGCGCCAAGGAGGACCGCATCTATACGGTGTCGAATATCCTCCTCAAGCAGGACGAGGACTACACCAAGCGCCGTCGCATCTGGTGGATTGTGCTCGCCATTGGCATGGTACTCGTCGTGGCAATTTGGGCTTCGCTCTACTTCGCTCCCGGCGGCACGGTGTCCAGTCCCGTCCAGATGGTCGGCATTGTTTTGTCCTATGTCATCATCTTAGGTGACTTTATCTACGACTTCGCTCGTATTCGTCCCTTGCGCAACATGTACCGCGCGCAGGCCGAGGGCATGTCCGAGAACAAGCTCAACGCTCTTATCGAGCGCGCAGCTGCCGAGGAGGACAAGAAGGACTCCAAGAAGAAGTAGCGTTTGCATACATACTTATCGCTAAGATATAAGGCGCGTCGTTTTTGCGGCGCGCCTTTTTACTGTTCTATAGATAGATGGAGTGGCACATGATTCGAGCTGCCCTGACGGTCGAAGAGGCTCTGGAGGGCATGAAGTCCCTGGAGCCCAAGATTAAAAACTATGCGCGTCTCGTTGTCCGCAAAGGTGTAAACGTTAAGCCCGGCCAGGAGGTCGTCGTTCAGTCTCCCGTCGAGTGCGCGTCATTTGCGCGCGTGGTGGTTGCCGAGGCTTATGACGCTGGTGCTGGCCACGTGACGGTCATTTGGGCCGATGATGCTGTGACAAGGCTTACGTACGAGCATGTCGATAAAAGCTATTTTGAGCAGACGCCCGAGTGGAAGCGCCTGCAGCTGGATTCCTTGGCCCAGGATGGTGCCTGCTTTATCTTTATCGAGGGTGCGGATCCTGCGGCTCTCAAGGGTATCGATCCCGCCAAGCCCGCTGCAGCCTCTAAGGCAAGGAACACGCAGTGCAAGGTCTTCCGCCGTGGACTGGATTACAACATCAATCCGTGGTGTATCGCCGGCGCTCCGGTCGTGGCTTGGGCGCGCGAGGTGTTCCCGGGAGACGCCGATGAGGTTGCAATCTATAAGCTGTGGAATGCGATTCTGCACACCGCTCGTGCCGATGGCCAGGACCCGGAGAGCGACTGGGAGCTTCATGACGCGGCATTCGAAAAGAACCTGCGTTTCCTGAACGACAATCGTTTTGACCGCCTACATTACACCGCAGCAAATGGAACCGATCTGACGATTGGCATGACGAAGGGTCACGAGTGGGCCGGCGGCAAGGGTAAGACGCCCGATGGACACCCCTTCTTCCCCAACATCCCCACCGAGGAGGTCTTCACCTCGCCTGATCGTATGCGTGCCGACGGTATCGTGTACTCGGCCATGCCACTCATTCACCACGGTAACAAGGTTGACGATTTTTGGATTAAGTTCGAGGCCGGCCGCGTAGTGGACTACGATGCCCGTGTGGGCAAGGCGACGCTTGCGAGCATTATTGACACCGATGAAGGTGCCGCTCATCTGGGCGAGGTCGCGCTCATTTCCAAGAACACTCCGATCCGCGAAAGCGGCGTTCTGTTCTATGACACTCTCTATGACGAGAACGCCAGCTGCCATCTTGCGCTGGGCGTCGGCTTCCCCGAGTGCATCGAGGGTGGGTACGACATGTCCAAGGAAGAGCTCCTGGAGCATGGCGTTAACGTCTCGAGCACGCACGTTGATTTTATGATCGGCACGGACGACATCGATATTACGGGCATTACGCCTGATGGACGTGAAGTTGTGATTTTCCAGAACGGCCAATGGAGTTGGGAATAGTCCCAGACCGTGGTACAATGCCACCCGCGGGCCGTTAGCTCAGCTGGCAGAGCAGGGGACTTTTAATCCCAAGGTCCAGGGTTCGAACCCCTGACGGCCCACCATAGAATAGAAAAGCGACTGGCGGATGCCGGCCGCTTTTTTGTTGCCGCGGCACGGGTTCGAACCCGAAAGGGCGCGGAGCTGAGGAAACGCGTGAGCGTTTGCCAGCGCAGCGCGCAAGGCGCGAAAGCGCCGCAGCGGCCGCCTGCGAAGCAGGCTGAACCCCTGACGGCCCACCCAAAGATTGTTGAGACGGTCAACTTCGGTTGGCCGTCTTTTTTGTTGCCGGTGCACGGGTTCGAACCCGTATCTATCTATATATAAGAACGCTTGGCGAACAAAACCCGCCTTTTACCGATGGGAAACAAATAGCTGATGCCTTTGGGGTAAAGTAGCGCTCCAGAGATGACCGATGTCTCAATACTCATAAAACAGCTGGTCATCGCCAATATCAGAAGCCAATGCTTCAGTTTTAACCCCAGTGATGCGACTGAGGGACCTATTCATTTGTGAACAAAATATGGAGTGCGTTATTCCCGCTCCCGGCGCCCCTCCGGTCTGGCAATATATCTCCTTGCCGCGCGGCCCGGTCGG